>JACKHH010000020.1 GCA_020639095.1 Phycisphaerales bacterium
TCTCTTCGTACTCTTTCGCGAAGTACGCGAACTTGCCCACCTGGTACATGTAGCAGGTCCACTTGCCGTTATCGATCGTGACGTACTGCGGGAAGCGGCGGGCGCCTTCCTCCGCGGCTTCGAGTGCGCCCTTCCAATCGCGCTGCAACTCGCGGACGCTGATCCACTGGTCGATGGGCTGGACGATCTGCTTGTGGATCTCGGCGACGCGCATGTAGCGTTGGCAGGCATCGTCGTAGAGGTCTTCGCGTTTCTTTTTGAGCGCTTCCAACTCGTCCACCGACAGGTCGGGCCACTCGCTTTCGCGGCGCAGAACGTCGTAGTTGAGCTGGTACTTGCGACGCTTGGCGTCCGGTAGTTTGCCGGTCTGGATCTGCTCGTAGAGTGCGTCGGCGCGCTTGCGCAGGTCGGCGCGGTCTTCCTCGGAGAGCGTGGGCTGCTCGATGCGCCGGCTCAGTTCGATGCCTTCGCGTTTGCGTGCGTTGCCCGTGTTGTACCAGCCCGGCCAGCAGTCGGGACTTTCGGTGAGCACGCGATCCCAGAACGTTTCCGCGGTCTGCCAATTCTCGGCGTAGACGAAGGTGCGCGCACCCCAGCCAAGTCCCAGCGCGCAGGCGACGATGGTGATCACTCCCACCCCCGCGACCTTGGCGGGCACCTTTTCGCGCAGCCAACCTAAGCCCAGCGCCAACATGAGCGTCAAACCAACGGCTCCGTGGTAGAAGTAGTGGTCTGCGACGTAGGCGAACTGGAAGTAGTTGATGTTCTTGATCCCCAGCATCGGGCCCTGCGTGATGCAGTAGAACAGCAGCGCCCAGATGAACGCGGGACCAAGCTTCCGCCGGTAGACGACAATGAGCACACCCAGCGCCAGCACGAGCAGCGACGGGATGTACCAGACGAACTTCGTCGCATCCACCGGCCAGAGCGAGTACACCGGCGTCTGGTGGAACGGGAGCAGCATCTTCATCGGGTACCACAGCAGAATCGCCGCGGGCAGCAACGGACGCTGCGCCGACGTGATCGGGATCGTGCGCTGGCGATCCTCGACGTTGATCGTCGTCCAGGCTGCGATGCACGACATGATCGCGAACGGAACGATGCGAAGCACGCTCGCCCAGACGAGTCGCCAATCCCATTTCCGCTCTAGCAGCCGGTCGGTGAAGAAGAGCATTACCGGCAGCGTCAGCGACACGGTCTTGCTGAACAGGGCGGCTTGGTAGAGCACGATGGCGAAGACGTAGCGCCACCATGCGCCGTCGCGGCGCATCTTGATGTAGCTCATCAGGCTCAGCAGATAGAACATCAGCGCCAAAATGTTCTTGCGTTCCGCCGCCCACGCCACGGTTGACGCGTGCATGGGGTGCAGCGCGAAGAGCAACGTCGCCACCCACGCCACCCAATTGGATATGCCCAATTGTCGGAAGCAGAATATCAGGAGCATCACGTTGACCATGTGCAAGAGCACACTGACCAGGTGAAAGCTGACCGCGTTCATCTGCCCTTTTTCGATGTTTTCTTCGATCGTGAGGTAGGGGTCCGCGTTACCGAACCATTCGTAGAGGCGGAATTCCACCCAGTAGATGGTGAAGACCATCGGATAGTATTGGTGGCTGACGCGGTCTTCGGTGCGTCCGTCGCCCTGGAACTTGCTGTTGGCGTGTTTGAAGACGTCGAACCAGATGCTCTGGATACCGTCGTCGTAGTGAATCTGGTGGTTCTTGTAGATGTAGTGGTCGTCGTCCCAACTGACGAACTCGTTGTCGAGCGTGGGGATGTAGACGATGAAAGTGAGCGCGGCGATCAGGATGATGGGCAGCCAACGTTCCTTGAACGTCGGCGCGGGCGTCGGTGCCGTCAATTCGCAGGTTCCCGGTGGCGGGGCGCCGCAGTTTTGACAGAAGCCGTCTGAACTCTTGAGCTTCGCCCCGCACTGCGCACAGCGTTCGCTCTTGCGCGCGCGGCGTGGCCCTTTGGTGATGTTGTTGCCGGAACTTCGTGCCATTAACCCATCCTACGTGTCATTGCGCTGTTAGGTGTCATCGCGCTGAGTCATTTGCTCGGCTCTTGCCCGGTAGTGCCGACGAAGTCCGGAAGCGCGGCGCAGGCGATGCGGTCATCGAAACCACCGCAGCAGACCGCTCACCACGCCGAACAGCAGTGCTGCGACCAGCAAGACCCCGACGATCCGCGCCCAGTTGGGACGCGTGTGGTGATCGCTCAGCGGGGTGATCCAGTCGCCGCAATACGGGCACTTGTCCACATCTTCATAGACTGCCCGCCCACATGAGGGACAGGGCAGGGTTTCGTTTTCATCGTCGCCTAAGTCGTCAACATCAAGGTCGTCAACGTCGTCGTGGATATCGTCGACGTCGTCAGACCACACCGGCGACACTCCCAACAGGTGCCCGCACCGCGTCGAGTCGCTTCACGATATCGAGCATGTGCTTGAACTCCGCGGTTCCCGAGACCTCCGCCAGTTCGAAGAGCACGCTCTCCGTCGTGGTGACGATCGCACCGGCAGCAGCCATGCGACGCAGCGCTACTTCGCGATCGAGCGCCCGGCGCGATGATACCGCATCGGCACAGACGATGGGTTGCAAGCCCATCCCGAGCAGGTCGAGCACCGTCTGCATCACGCAGATGTGGGCTTCGATCCCGGTCACGATTACCTGTGGGCGCTTCGCGTCCGCGCAGCGCGCCCTGCAGGCGGCGTCGCGACACACGCTGAATGCGGCCTTCTCGATCGGTTCGACCGCACGCGACGCGAGCAACCCGCCAAGCCGGTCATCCGTCTCACCAAGTCCCCGGACGTATTGCACCGTGGCGACGACCGGCAGTTCGAAGACGGCCGACGCTTCGATCAGGGCAGCCGCCGACCCGACGACGACCTCGTGCCCGTCAATGTGGGGCAGCAAACGGGTCTGCATGTCGATCAGCAGGAGCATGGCCCGCTCACGGCTGACGAGTTGCTGTGCGTTCATTACGGGCCTCTCGGGGACGGCGGACGTTGGAAGCGAGAGTGTACGAATGGGGCGAAAACGCGTCAAACCGGGGTGTGATATGTACTTGGGGACGTAGCGTGCGGGATTTGCATGGGGGCTCAGGGGTCAGCCGGGCTGGCGTGCCTCGTTACGCTCCTGCAACTCAACGAACTGCTGCTTGAGCGCCTCGCCGCCGAGGTCGGGCGCGAGGAAGCGGTACTGCCGGATCACGCTGATGATGCCCGCGGGGTCCTCGCCCAACTCCGTGCGACATTGCAGATCGCCGAGGAGCGCCTCGAAGCGGTGGGGTGCATCGGCTGGTGCTTCCTGGAACGTGCGATTGAACAGCGGGAGGGCTTCGTTGTAACGCTTGAGCGCGAAGAGCGCCCGAGCCGTCGTCATCAGCACGCGGGGATCATGGGCTTTGCCGTCGGGACTTTGCTCGGCATCGTGGGCGCGGACCTTGTCGATGAGTTCGAGACACTGCGCGGGGTTGCCCGCAGCCAGGTGCGTTTCAGCAAGTTGCAGCCGGAGTGCGTGGACCTGTGCATCCGTCACGCTCGCTGCCGGCGACGTGGCCCACTTGTACAACTCGTCGGCGAAGAGCAGGGCGGACTTGGCTTTTGCCAATGCGGTGGCTGCGTCACCCTGATTGCGATACTTGGCCGCTTCAGCCCAGGTGCTTTCGTAGAGTGTTTGCAGCGTCGCACCGGCTTGGTCGGGCGCGGAGGCGATAAACTGTGGGACGGCGCGCTCGGCATCGGCGATGCGCCCGGTCGCGTCGTAGGCGATGATGCGGGCGCGGAGAACTCTGCCGATGAGGTACTGCTGCTCGGGATAGCGCTTCTCGAAATCGTCGAGCAAACGCAACGCGTCGTCGGCGTGCAGGTTGCCGGGGACGAGGGCAAGCTCGGCTGAGAGTACGTCGGACTCGGCGCTGAGTGACGTGATCTGATCCTCCGGCAAGGTGCCGGGGTTCTCTTTGACGCGCTGGCGGAAGTCGGCGAGCGTGTCGCGAGCGCGCTCGACGCGATCGCGAAGCAAGTCCGGATTGGAGTATTTGTCGGGATTGTCGATCACCGCGAGCGCGCGGGCTCTACCGCTGCGAAATGCCGCGATTGTCGCTTGCGGATGATCGCGGTCGACGCGGGCGTACTGCTCGGCTGACTTGCTCATGTCGCCGACGTCTTCGAGCGCTTGGGCGTAGAAGAAACGCCAATAGTGGGCTGCGTCGGAATCGGGGAAACGATCGATGAGCGTGCGCAGCGTTTCGATGAGCAGGTCGCGAACCTCGGCGCGGGCACGCAGCGAAGGGTCGTTGGCCAGTTCGGCGGCGATTTCGACGCCATAGGTGGCGGCGGATAGCGAGCGATCGAATCGCGGGCATTCGTTGGCGACCTCGGCGAAGCGTTTGGCTGCGTCAACACGTTTGCCGCGCAGGTGCTGCGCAACACCGAGATTGAAGAGGATTTCGCAGCGAAACGGCTCAATGGCGTCGTCGCCTTTCTGTGCGACGAGGTCGTTCGCCAGGTCGATCGCGCGATCGAGCATTTTGACGGCGTTCGCTTCCGCTTGTCTTTGCTCCTCGGAACCGGGGGTTGCATTGGTATCGAGCCCGCGTCGCAAACTGGTGGCGTCGCCGATCAGCCCGGCGATGAGAGCGCACTGTTGCAACGGGTGCAGCATCTCCGGTTTTTCGGTGTCGCGAAGTTGTTCGTAGATTGCGGCGTAAACCTCGTCGCGATACGCCGGTTGCTGCTTCGCGAGTTCAAGCAGGGGCGTTGCAGCCTGTTCCGTGAGCGCGGATGCGAGCGCGCTACCGGGAGGGCCGCTGCTGGTGCGCGCCTGCTGGATGCTGGCATCGAGAATGGCCAGTATCAGCTTGCGGCCGAAGTCGATGTCGCTTTCGCGCTCAAGTTTGTTGCGCAGTGTGTTGAGCACGCTCATGGCTTCGTCGAAACGCTGCGCGTCGCGCAGCGCCCGCACGCGTTCGATCGTCGAGAGCAGCACAACCCACTGCAAATCGCGACGTTCCTGGATGTTCGGCAGTTTGGCGGCGATGTCACCGGCATCGCGGAGGTAGCGGTTGGCGGACTCGTCGTCGGCGAGACGCCGGCTGATCATCCCCGCAAGCAGCAGCGACTGCGCCTGCACGTGCGAGGTGATGTGGTCGGTGGTGAGCAGCGTCGTGTGGTGGACGAGATCATCGAGCACGCCGGCGAGCAGGGCACGTCGCGTGGCGTCATTCTCCTTCATGGCCAGGGCTGCGTAGAACTTCGCCCAACGGAGCATGTAGTCAGTTTGCGGCATCGCTTCTTCGATACGCTGCACGTAGCCGCTCTCGTCGAGCCGTTCGTAGGCCCCGACCGAAAGATCATCGATTCGGGCGTACTCGGCTTCGAGGTATTTGCGGAGGCTTTCGAGCACGTCCGTTGCCTGCGTCATGAGCGCGGCGAGCGCGCGGAAGTCGGTGTCGGTGCCGCCGCGATAGAGGATGTTCGTGTAGTACGGTTCCGCCTGCTCGTAGATCAGTGATTGCGCAAGGTCGAGCTGCCACTGGAGGGCGCGGCGATCGGCACCGTGCTCGCGAATCATCTGCGCGAGCACGGCATTGGCGTCGGCGAGGGATGCGCGGCGACGCTCGCTTGCGATGTCGTGGTTTTCCCAAACGACGAGCTTGACCTTGCGCTGCAAAAGCAACCCGGTGAGTTCGTCGCTCGGTGGATTCTCGGCCAAGTGGTAATCGAGCAGATCGAGCAGGCCGAGTTCGATCAAGCCCTCATAGAAATCCTGGTTGTTGAAGCGCTGCGACTCCGCCTCCTCGGTTTCCGACGCACGCGCGCCCGCACCGGCTGACAGTGTAACCAGCAGCGGTAATCCGCAGAGCAAGAGAGTTGTGCGGCCAAGTCGTGTCACGTTATTTCCCAAAGGAGATGTTCACGCAGCCGGCGCGAACGGCGGCATTCCAGCAGCTCACCACATGGTCCCACGCGACATCCGGCTCAGCCGCGATGACCACCGGCGTCTTCTCGTCGAACCCCGGATTCTTCTGCACATTGAGCAGGAAGTCGGTGAGTTCGTCGAAGGTCGCGGGCGTGTTGAGGAAGTTGTCGAGCTTGAGGCGATAGTCGCCGGGCCCCTTGCCGAACTGCTGCACGCGCACGATCACCGGGCTGATGGGCAACGCGACCGTCGTCTGGCCCGCGTCCTTCGGCAGCTTCGCGGCGAAGTAGCCCTCCGCGCGTTTGAACGTGGTCGTGACCGAGAAGAAGATGAGCAGCAGGAAGGTCACGTCGATCATCGGCGCGAGGTTCAGCGTGAGCGGCGACTTCGAACGGCGCAGGGCGCCTTTCTTCCAGCGTTGCCCCTGGTATTGATCGCGTCGCATGCGCAGTTGGTAACGCATCTACTCTTCTCCCGCGGCGCTGACGTGCGCCACCAGGGTGAGGTTTTCGATTCCCGCGTCCGCGACGACGGCCATCACTTCGCGCACCTGCTCGTAGCGCAGGCGCTTGTCCGCGCGGATGATCACCTTGAGCTTGGGATTTGCCCGACGCGCGGCCTGCAAACGCAGCGCGATCGTATCCAATCCCTCGGGCGGACTTGGCCCGACGCTGTACAGCACGCCGTTCTGCGAATCGGTGATGCCTGGCTCTGCGAACTGGCAGTTGAGCAGGACGCGGTCGACGATCTTGCCCGACTCGGCTTTGCTCTTGTCCGGAGCGGGCAGGTCCATGTTGATGTTTTCCGCGGAGGCGAAGGTGCTCACCAGCGTGAAGAAAATGATCAGCAGGAACACCACGTCGATGAGCGGCGCCATGTTGAAGACGATGTTATGTTGTTGAAATCGCGGCGATCTCATGCCTGAGGCGTACCCGCTCCTGTGGTTGCGAATGGCGATGCTTGTCCTGTTGTGCGCTGCGCCTGCTGCATGCGGTCGGACATTGATTCCAGATTGCCCAGCAATAACTCAGCCGACGTCGCGCATTCCGTCGCGAGGCTGTCGATGCGGTTGCGGAAGAACGCGAACACGCTGAGCGCGGGAATCGCCACGAGCAATCCCCAGAACGTCGTGACCAGCGCGAGCGAAATGTCGTCGGCGATCTTGGCGGGTTCGGGAATTCCACCCGCTTCCGAGATCGACGCGAACAGGCGGATCATGCCCACGACCGTACCGAACAGCCCGATCATCGGACTGACGTTGCCGATCACGTTGAGGTATTCAATCTTGCGCATCAAGCGACCCGCCGCCTGCTCGACGGTGTCGTACATCGCGCGTTGCATCGCTTCCGCGCCATTGCCCGCTTGGGCCAGACCGCTGCGAATCGTCTCGGAGAGCACGCTCGAATCCTCAACCGTGAGGCGCGCGACCTCGTCGTAACGTCGTGCTTCCAGGTCACTGCGCAGTTGGTGCAGCGTGTCGGCTGGTACGATGCGACTTTGCCGGATCGAGATGCTGTGCTCGACGATCAGCGCGATGGTCGCGATCGAAAGCGGGATGAGCACGAAGAGCGTGATGATTCCGCCTTTGACCACGAAGTGATCGAACAACCGGCTGGCGGATTCCGTCGCGACGTTGGTGTTGGCGTCCTGTCCCCACGCGGTCACCGTCGTCATCAGGACGACCGCGACGACCAGCACGCCGACCAATCCTACTATGCGTTGCAAACCAGTTCTCCTTGCTTGGTTATGCCGTTTCACTTTGTTCGCGACGCGAGCATGTCAGCTCTTGTCGTGGTTGTATGCCGCGAGTTTCGCGCGTGCTTGTTCGCGGATGCGTTCGGGCACCGTGTCGCGCTTGAGACATTCGCGCAGCAAACGTTCCGCGTCGCTCGTGCGGCCGGAGGCAGCGTGCGCTTCCGCCGCCAGCAGCAACCCCTCGCCCGCGAGCGGGCTCTTGGGAAAATGCACGACGACGCGCATCGCGGGCAAGGCGGCTGCGAGAAACTCGCGATCCGTCTTCGCCGCAGAGAGCAGCGCCTGTGCCTTGATCAACAGCACCTGCGGGAGGTAATCCTTCGGCGCATCGATGATTATCTGGTCGAGGGCGGTGAGGGTTGCACTGGTCTTACCGGCGCTGATGCCTTCACGCAGCGCGGTCAGCTTCACCGCCATGGTGCGTTCCGTCAGGATCTCTGCCGGTAGCGTCATGGCTGCGATCTTGATCGCTGCGTCCGCCGCTTCCGGGTCCGATGCGCGTCGCATCACGTCATAACGCAGCAACTCGATCAGCTTCGCTGCCTCATTGTTGTCCTGCGATTCGGCTGCCTTTTCCAAGCGCTTGATCGTGCGCTGATTCGCCACGTCGCGATCGGCTGGGTGCGACGTGGGCAGCAGGGCAGCCGCCGTTGCCACGTCCTCGTCGATCACATCGAGCCACGCCCGCACGGACTTCTCAAGGTTGTCCGCGCGATCGGTGGCCATGAGCAACCGCACCCGCGCCATCGAAGCCCAGAACCCGCGGGCTGCACGGACCGCACGCTCGTAGCGATCAGCCGCCCGCGTGTACTCCTGCTGCACGACCAGTTCCTCGGCTTCGTTGAAGTCCGCCACACCCGAAACGCTGTCGAGCACCATGAACTCCACGTCGCGCAGTGGGAGCTTGTCGAACTCGCCGCTTGAAGTGCGGATTTCGAGTTCGCCGTCCTTGTAGTTGACAACCTGCACGCGGTGCAGCGTCTTGCCGTCGATGTTGATTTCGTCGGCGTTCGCCGCGGCCACGACGAACATGAGAATGATCGCGAGCGCGCGACATCCATGTGTTGTGGGACCGGCTTTCCAGCAAGTCTTGACCGGCAGGAAAGCCGGTCCCACATGGTTGTCCGCGTCATTTCGCATTGTTCGCAGTCCGTTACTCGTGCAGATCATACTCGGAAACGAAGCGAAACGCGCCGTTGTGTTCACGGGCAATCTCTTCGAGCAACTGGCGACCAGCCGCACTCACGTACGCGATCGTGAAAATCCGTACCTGCTCCTTGCGGTTCCAGGTGCGCAGGTTCTCCTTCAGCAGATCGGCTTCGGGAATATCCCCATCGCTGAGGAAGTAGATCAGGTCGGGTTTCAGCATGAATGCCCGGCGCATCGCCTCGATCGGCTGGGTCATGCCTTCCGGCATCGTTTCGTCGATGAATTGAAACGTGCGGTCCTTGCTCGCGCGGATGGCGTTGACCAGTCTGCCCGGCGGGGCTTCGAGCGGCGGATCGGTGCTGTAGAAAACGACGTGATACTTCTGACTCTTGCGCAACCGGTCGATCGAGCGCTTAAGTTCCTGGCGCAGGTCCTCGAACATGCCCATCATCGAACCGGAGCGGTCGACGACATAGACGATCTTCCGCGCCGCCCGCGCCTCGCCGCCCAACCCGAAAAACTGCGGCCCCTGCCCGCCGGAACCGACGTGCAAACCGTACTTGGAGAATTCCCCACCGCCGGTACCGATGCCCACGATCTCAAGGTTAGACTCGCGCACCGTGTTAAGTTCGCGCAACGAGTGCTGCTCTTCCGGGGTGATGCGCTCCTGCGGCTGGGTTGCGTGCTGTGCGTTTGCGAACGGCGTGGGCACTTCCGTCATGGAGAAGTGCGTTTCCTTGGGCAGGTCGCGGATCGCGGTGGCTGCAACCACCGGCGCGTCGGGTCTGCCGACGCGCTCGCGCATCCAGGGGATGGCGACCATCACGCCGAAGAGCACGACATGAAGCCCCAGCGACGCAACCCACGCGACGAGCAGCGCGACATCGCCGCGTCTGCCGTTGTCGACGACGATCTCGTGTTCTGCATCCTGCGGAACGGATTCGGGTTGCGACGATCCAGGTTCTAGCGGGGCTTGCGACATCGGTAGGGGGTTCGGCTCCTCATGAGCGGGTTGGCGGTGAGGCGATCACCACGATCACAGGCCGGTGGCTCGGCATCCGTTCCGGTTCAATTCAACGCGCGTGAGTACACCGGAGCTTGCTGCCGAATGCAAGCAGAGATTACGGTCAACCTGGTGTCGCGTTCGGGCGGTGGTGCCGGGTGCGGACGATCGACGGACTCCGCTTGGACTCCACGGCCTTGCTGCGCAGGACCGTGCCACCCGTCCTCTCCACCGACTGCGGACGCTGACGGTAATCGCTGCTATCAACGAAAAATCTTAGTAGGTCGGTCGGGCGGAGTCAACGCATTTGCGTCCGCTCGCCGATGCTAGATAGGGCCGCGCCGGGCGAGGATGGGCGGGACAGGATCATGATGGACGCAGCCAGCCGGGACCTCTATTCTCCGTTGCAACGTTGGCGCGTTCGCTCGGTATCAATCGCAGACCTCTTGCGGAAGCCTTGGATCATGTGCTGGTGTGTGACATTTGCCATTTCGCTCGCGACCTTCGCAGCTGCTGTGCCTGAGAATTCGACCTGGAAGCTGCGGACGGTGGACGCGTCGGCGGCCCAGCAGAAAGTGGATGATCTGATCCGCTTCGCCGACGGGGCGGACAGCGTGCTTCAGCAGTTCGACGCCCGGCTGGCAGCGGCCAACGGGTTGCTGTCGGTCGTGCTCGCCCCGGTGGCGTCGCGACAGCTTCTGGATATTCCCGAAGCGGGCGATGCGGATGAGGCCCGGCGTATTCTTGCGCTCGCGGGTGAGCACCTTGCCCAGGCGGATCGCTTGCTGGAAGCGGCTGCGAAGGAGCCGGACGCGCAAGACGCGCGGATTGCAAATCGACGCGAGAAGCTGGCGGGTGTGCGTGCGTTTGCCGGGGTGTTCAACGCGGTTTGGCCGGCGACGGGTGATGCGGCGAGTGACGGACTGATTGAGGAAACGCCCGAGTTGCGCGAAGCCATGCTCAATCTGTCCATCGTGATGGAAGACCGGCATGCGACGATTGCGCAGACGGCGCGTTTGTGGCGTGCATACCTCTTCAGCCGGGGCGGCGAAACGTCGCGAGCGCTTGATCTCTTGCCGCTTTCGCTCGATCCGCCGGCGGGCGATGCATCGGTTTCGTTGTTCGCGCGGTTGCTGCGCTGCAAGCTGTTTGTTGGTGCGGACGATGGTTATGCCGCGACGTACGCGATGCTCGCGCGGATGGAGGAGCGCGCGAACGGGTGGTTCGCAACACCGGCTGACCGGGCAGCCGCTCGGCGCACGGTCGCGCTCGAACGGCGTCGCGTGGCGCAGGCGTGGGGTAAGACGTTTGCCGACGCGGGTCAGGCGGACCGGGCTGCATGGTGTACGTCAGCCATCGAACGTTTGGACAAGAAGTATTTCAGCGACGCCGAAGCCCGCGACCTGCTGCCGTTGGCATGGGCTGCGCCTCCGGTCGTCGAATTGGAAATCCCCAAGGGCACCGGCGACCTGCCCGATGACAGCGACCTCGACGATGAGGACATTTCAACGGTGGGTTTCAAGGGCGAATAGTCACGCAAGCCGCACAACCCCGGGCACGTCGACGCAAACGCTGCATTCCGTTAGTATCCAAGTGTAAGGCACAATCAGAACCCCCTGCGCCAAGCAGGGGGCACATTAAACGATTGCGCACCAAACTTGGACTGCCCCCTGCTTGGCGCAGGGGGTTCTGGCTAACTCAACGGAGCTTGCAGCAATATGAATCTCCTACTCGGCAGCGGTGGATTTCGCACGCCGGAGCGCGTGTCGTCGCTTGCGAACGCGATGCACGATCATTTCGGCGACGTCTCGCGGATACTCTTCGTGCCGTACGCACTCGCGGACCATGACGGCTACGTGCGAATGATGACCGATCGCGGCCTGCACGCCGGGTACGAACTCGACGGCATCCACACGCACGACGATCCCGTGCAAGCCGTGGAGGAGGCGGAGGCGATTTACGTCGGTGGGGGAAACACGTTTCGGCTGGTGAATGCGTTGTATGCGTTTGAACTGCTCGAGCCGATCCGCCGCCGCGTGCGCGAAGGGCTGCCCTACATGGGCGTCAGTGCCGGGTCGAACGTCGCGTGCCCGACGCTGAAAACGACGAACGACATGCCCATCGTGATGCCGCCGAGTTTTGAAACGCTCGGGCTGGTGTCATTTCAGATCAACCCGCACTATTACTTCGGTGCGAACTTCGTGAAGCGCGGCGATGACGTGCACGAGCATTTCGGCGAAACGCGCGACGATCGCATTCGCGAATTCCACGAGATGAATGACACGCCGGTCATCGGCCTGTGGGAGGGCGGGATCATCCGCGTCAGCGCGGAGGGCGTAAGCCTGACCGGCGCACCCGCGCGCATCTTCCGCAAAGGCGAGGAACCGATCGACATCGACCCACCAGCCGTCCTGACCGCGCACGTGAGCGGGGGCTAATCGTAGGGCGTGCAATTGCACTTTGAGTGGGGCATGAACCTGCGACAGCCCGACTTTCTTCTGCTCGACGCATTCATACTTGCATCGCGATTGGATACCTCGTCGTGGACTGAGCTCAACACTGTGGGTGATGAACTGTACACACTGCAGAAAGCCAGCGGCGTTCCCGGAATGTCGTGATCGCGATCGACGGATCCACGCGCGTCGCCGTGAAGGCGCGTACCGTAGGTGGGGAATGTGATCAAGTAGGCGAGCGGCCAATTGCCCGCCGCGTCATTGCGCTCGTCGTCGCGCGACCTGCATGCAGCCCCAGACTTGCAAGCAGCCCTGTAACCGTCGATGAGCGGCCCTGTCCTGTTCAGCGCTGTATCAGCCGTTCCTCACGGCCGCGGTTCGGAGCAGGCACTTGCCATCTCCTGGGAGCGTCTATCAAGACTCATGTGGGACCGGCTTTCCAACCGGTCAGACAGAGAATTGTTGCCGGTTCTCAGTAACGATGGGACGATCGCCGCGTCGCCAGCATTGCTCCCAGCGCGAGCAGCGCGAGCGACGCCGGTTCCGGAATCGTGATCGACAGGCTGATGTTGTCGAAACGCACCGTCGTCGGCGCCTCTTGGATAAGGCTCGACGACAGTTCGCCGATCACCGGCGCGTCGTGCGTCGTGTCCCACCATTCGCCGTATAGCCGCAGGCCGAGATACGCCGTTGAAGGCAGCAGGTCGGGGTAAACGAACGAGATGCCCTGGAGGTTCAGCGCGCGATCCACCCAGGTCAGCGCATCATCGCCACGCTCGAACAAGCCGATGCCGACGGGAATCTGATCCTGATTCGCGTCGTAGAAGCTGAGCCTGGCGGACGCCTGGAACTCGTACTCGACTTCGGCGCCCGGCGCGACCGGCGGAAAGAGCGCCGACCCGCCGTCCGTGGTCAGCGACACGTTGAGGATGATGTTCTCGATGCGCCCCGCGTAGCTGCTCAGGTCGATCAGCCGGGACATGCTCGCGTTGAACCCGAGCGGTGACGCGGGCGACTCGAAATACCAGTCGCCGTCGCGCGCGACGGAGGCGTTCTGGATGGCGGCGTAGTTGCCCGAGGGGTTATCCCAACCGGTCAGGTCGCCGGTTTCCGCGCCCGGGTTGCTCACGTTGATCGGGATCGTCAGCGAGGCGTTTGCCTTGGGTGCGAGCGAGAGTAGGGCGGCGCATGCAACGGCGATTAGCGCGCGGTGCGGCAATGCCCTGCGCGAGGAGAGGTCGTGCGACGCGAAGTGTATTGTCGGGGTTGTCATGGCAGTGTCCTCCAGGCAGTGTCCTCCAGGTTGGGATTGTTGCTAGCCATTGTACCCAAGTGGCGGTATCGGTTGCAACGGCATGCGCGGGAGCACCGACCGGCCAAGTCGAGCGTATGGGTCGTGCCGAACTGGCTGCGGGGAAGCCGAGGCGCTGGTTGGTCTAGAAAGGTAGGGCGCGCTATTGCACGCCGAATCGAAGAAAGAGTGCGTTCTGCGTGCCACTGCTCTTGAGCAGTGGGCTTCCATTTGATCACGGCTGCTTTGTGGCGGCACTGCTCAAGAGCAGTGGCACACGTCGCGATTTTCACAATGCATGCGGATGTCGTTGGTGGCTGCTACTGCACGGTGGACGTGTCGACGGTGCTCGCCCAGCGCATAACGTGCACCGGCTTGTTGAACCACACGTTTTCGTTCGGCGATCTCAGGATGATCACTTTCTTCACGCCGGGCTCGGCCTGTATCCATTCATCGTTGCCGAGGTACGCGAGCACGTGGAGACCATCAGCCGTCACCGCGATGTCGCCGGTTTGAAGCCTGTCGCGCGCGAGTGCGTTGATCGAATCGGCTTGCTGGATGGGTTGTGTTTGCCCGCGGTACGCGTCGCGAAGCGCTCGCGCGGAGCAGTCGTGCCACCACAAGTCCAGTGCGGAACGCAACGCACGTGGGTTCAACGTTACGAAGGCAATGTGGAGGTTCGCGTCGATCATGCCGCGGCGAATGAGCCCGGAACAATCGATGCCACGACGTGACTCGCCGCCCCAGAGGTAACGCGTACCTGCATAGCCCTGCAACTGCCGCGCGTACTCCGCACGGAGGACGCTCGGCGGAACCGCGCGGCCCGGCAGAACTGCGAATCCACCAACAAGTAACCCCAACGCAGCAACGCCAATTGCCAACGCCCGCCGCCGGCGCAAGATGACAATGGCAAGGACCCAAAGAACAGGAACCGAGACCGCAAGCGCAGCACGCTGAATGCCGGTGCTGATGGGTTGACGGAATGCCAGCAAGAATACGACGAAAGCCACAACCCAACCGGCTCTGAGAATCCACTGAATGACGGGTGAACGGCGTGGTTCGTCGACCACTGACGTCCCTGCCACGACATGTTGCGATTCCGTTCGCATCAGCGGCTGACCTGATAGTTCGAATGTGTGGTAGACTCGGAAATACCCTCGGGTTATTGATCTTGTACGTTGCGACCAGACATTTAGTTCAAGAAGCTGAAGACGCCCCTTGATGTACGTGACAGCCATCCAGTACTGGCACGAAGATGCGGCAGTCTATCCCAATGATGGATCGGCATGCAAAATGTACGTCTCGCCGGTTTGGGGATTTTCCATTAGGCCGCCACACAACGCTCCCAGCGATTTCCACACCGCAAGCTGCAAGTAACTTGACAGCTCGTTCTGCATGCCATGAACTCGAACGCAGTACATCGTTGCCGCCTGCTTCATTGCCTGTACGGCTTCGGAACCGAGGTCACTGGCCAAGTCGTCGATGTCATCGTCATCGTAGTTGGCAGAAAAATCATAGGGACTCTCGATTTCCATGGCACAGTTCGCGTACCGGTGGTCGCCCAGGAGTTTCTCGATTTCGTGTGAGTCCTTCTTGAGGATGAGATTGTGGATCGGTGCAAAGTCCGAAGTGGGTTTGCAGCCTATGATCAGATCATCCGCACAAGGCCCTTGAACCACAAGCTCAGTGTCGGGCCAGTTCGCCACAAATAGGACATCCCAGCCCTCACGCTGCAATTGCCGCGCAAGTGCAGCGCGTTCCACAACTTCACTTCGACCTGAATAAGTGAATAGCTCGACGCTCATGCTGCGATCTCCGATTCGTATTATGGGCTGACGCAAACGACATCGTGGTGGTCACCCGCATGTCGTTGTGGCGGAAAACAGGTCACGGACTCTTTCGTTTCATTCCCGAGGTATCAGCCATTGCGTTTGTCCAATCCGCTGATAAGTCCACTGATCATCTTACCGAGTTCTTCCAGTTGTTGACGGAATAAACGGTGCGAATTGTGTTCGATCAGGCTTCGACGCTGCGACAGGTCGAGCAGCGGTACGCACTCTTGGATGGAGCCTCTGGCAATTCCGAAGAAGTGTTTGCGGTCAGGTTTGGTGAAGCGGCCGTTGCCTTCGGCGATGTTGGCGGCGATGGAGACTGACGCGCGGTTGAGTTGGCCGGCGAGGAAGCGGTAACCTCTTGGGAATTGCTCGGTCGCGGCGAGGATCTGGTCGGCGAAGTCTACGGACTCTTGGTAGACGATTAGTCTTTCGAAGGTGAAGGGCATAGTGGGGGCCCATCCTGGTCGAACGGTTCAGAGAGGAGAGAGTAGAGAGGAGACCGCAGGAGTCGGGCTCGTCGCGCGGGGACACCTCGTATTGCGAGGGGTGTTCTTGCGAATCTCCTTTCTCCTTTCTCTTCTCTCCTGCTCTGTCGCGGCAACGCCGCGACGGGAGTGGATTGGAATCGAACCAGAGAATAAACGTTTGGCGGCATCGCCAGGGCTGGTTCTTCCACCGTTAATGTCCCGCTAAATGTCACCATTTGGAACAGGTCACTCGTTTGCGAACTGGCATCCACTAGCCGATTTGATTCCGCGTTTCGCATCCTTGGGATTGGCTCCATCCGACAACAATTATATGATGATCGTTGCTATGAGGCGTCACAGAAAACTGTCTCTGCTCGCAAAGATGACGTTGGGTGCGAGCCTTCTGTTCGTCCTGTTCTGGATCACGACGCTATACCATGGATGGGGCTATCAAGGGGCGTCGCTTAGGGTTATGGTCAAATGTGGTTATATCAACATCTATCGCGGCACGAACCGCCTGCCTGCAACGTGGTATCATGAACGGCTGGAGCCGACCTTACTCAGCAAGTTCTATTCGCCGCGCTTTTCCGTCGCGGGCAGGTCATTCACCTTCACGCTACCTCTGCTGTATCCCTTCCTTCTCATCGCCGTTTTTACCGCGATTGCTTGGCGACGGTCGCGTCCTGTCGACAACAGTTGCCACTCATGCGGGTACGACCTTACCGGCAACGTGAGCGGAAACTGTCCCGAATGCGGCCAATCCATCATACCCTAAATGTCAAATAACCGAGGCGTATGCGTCAGGAGACGGGAGTGGATGGGAATCGAACTAGGAAATAAGCGTCTGGCGGTATCGCCAAGGCCGATTTTTCACGCCTTTATGTCATGCTAAATGTCCCGAATCATGGGTCAAGTCTGGAATTCCCGGCCGCGTACGGGTATGGTTGACTATGCAACCGCGCGCGAACGCGGTCGCTGCCGAACCGGGAGTAGGCACAACTAAATGGCCGTTTCGTTGCTGGCCTACGCTGCCCATTGGCGGTGTTCTAGGCTTAGTAAGTTATCCCCAAGCACTGGCAACGCCACTGCGTTGGGTCGCCGAAGCGCAGCGAACGACATCCCGGGCGTAACGCCACCGTTTCGCGACGGTGGCGTTATCGTAACCTCTCAGCGATAGGAACCGGCAATGGCTGACTTGGACAATCTACTTCAAGACCTCAAGCGACTATCGGAAAAAGAAGACGAATTACACCGCGCATACTTCGCGAAGATTACTGAGTTGAGCGAAAACAGAAAGGGCGACATCCAAGGGATCAAGGACGCCTACAAGAAACTCGACGCGATACAGCGAGAGATTCTCGCCTGCCTGCAGAAGCTCCGTTGACGTTTCCCAGCGACCACTAAATGTCAAATAACCTTGTCGTATGCGCCAATAAACGGGAGTGGATGGGAATCGAACCCACCAGGAGCCGCTTTAACGACCCCTCAACGGCTTTGAAGGCCGCGGGACCCACCAGGCGTCCGGACACTCCCCAGATGCTGGCGATGACGATACCGGCGCGGGTGGTTTGCGGCAAATTGTTGGTGTGGTGTGGTGCGGGTTGCTTGCTTCGCTTGGGTTGGTGGGGCGGCGGTGATGGGTTTCTCTTCGTTGTCTTTTGCTTTGTCGCGGGATGGGTTCTTGATTGCTTGGGCTTCGTGTTTTGCCCCCACCTTGCCTCCCCCGGAGGGGGAGGGGTTGCGTTATCACTTGTGGTGCGCGGGCTACCGGATACGCGCTCCCCTTTGGGTCGCCGCTCGACGTGTTTCGTCACTCGTCCCTCGTCACTTGTCACCCGTCGCTTGTCCCTTTTCCGCTCTGCATTCTGCACTCTGCGCTCTGCACTATTCTCGCTTCCTTACGGGCGCGGCTCTGTTTTCCGCTCCCTTAAAGTCGCGGCTCGGATTTGGTTTCCTACTTCGTTTGGCGGGCGCGCTTTCTCAACATGGCGTCGATGAAGTCGCTTAGGTCGCCGTCGAGGACCGCGTCGACGTCGCTCACCTTGAAGCCGGTGCGTTCGTCCTTCACCTGGCGGTAGGGCTGGAGCGTGTAGGTGCGGATGCGGTACCCCCAGCCGATCTGCCCTTTTTCGCCGTAGGCTTTTGCCAATTCGGCGTCGCGTTTGGCTTGCTCGATCTGGTAGAGCTTCGACGCGAGCATCTTCTGCGCTTGGGCGCGATTCTTGTGCTGGCTGCGTTCATTCTGGCACTGCACGACGACGTTCAGCGGAAGGTAGGTGAGGCGGACGGCTGACGATGTCTTGTTGACGTGCTGGCCGCCGGCACCGCTGGCGCGATAGGTGTCCTCGCGCACGTCCTTATCCCAATCGATGTCGATGTCGATGTCCTCGACCTCGGCTTGCACGTCGACGGAGGCGAAGCTGGTCTGCCGCTTGCCCTGCGCGTTGAAAGGGCTGATGCGTTCCATGCGGTGCACGCCCATTTCGCAGCTCAGCAAGCCGTACGCAAATGGGCCCTTAACGAAGAAGTTCGCGGACTGTATGCCCGCTTCCTCGCCGTCTTTCATTGAGAGTTGCTCGACGTCAAACTCGTTGCGTTCGAAGAAACGCAGGTACATGCGCATCATCATCTCAGCCCAGTCCTGCGCATCGGCTCCGCCGGTCCCGGCTTGGATGCCGAAGAAGCAGTTGTTCGCGTCGTGCGGCCGCGAGAGCAGCGTAATGCGTTCGACGCGATCGAGATCGGTGGCGAGTTTGCGCAGCTCCTGGTCGAACTCCTTGCGCAGCGCGGCGTCGTTGTCCTCGTCGAGCATGTCGCTGAGCGCGTTGGCATCGTCCAGACGCTCAAGCAGGTCGCCGACCGGTTCAACGGTGGCTTTGAGCTTCTTGAGTTCCATCACGGTGCGCTGCGCGGACTCCGGGTCGTCCCAGAAGTTCGGTTCGCTCATGCGCTGGTTGATTGTCGCGAGATCTTGCTGGCGCGCGGGATAGTCAAAGAGAGTCCCGGATTGCGATGATCCGGGCTGACAGGGTTTCCAGATTGGCGGATTCTTCTTCGTTCATCGCGTCAGCACGCACTCCGTTGCGGGGTTTACTCGATTGATACTGCTTCCTGCGGCCAGTGTATCGCGGAACCGGCGGCACAGCCACCCTGGAAAATGATGGGCAAAAGGGAGGGGCGCGTGATTGCTTTCACCACGCGCCCCGCACCTGTGTACTTACGCGATCAGCCGTTGGTGTCGATGTCGAGCGTGATCACTTCGGCATCGTTGCGCACGTCCATGGGCGGATCGTCGGCAGACCCGCCGCCGGTCACCAGGATCGAACGCTCATCCAACGCGGTGGCGGCGAAGTGTGCCCGCGGGAAACGCATCAGACCGCTCTCGATCCATGATTCCGTTTCACGATCAAAGACGGCGTAGTAGTCGACGGCAGTCGCTACGCCGTTTCGCACGGTGTAGCCGTCGACCACGACGGCATAGCGATCGCTTAGCAGGAACATCTTGTGCCCGGCAATTCCGCCCGACAGATTGGGCAGCGGATCGACCGTTTTGATCGTGTCGTTCTGCACGTCGAGCAGGTACGCATCGGATACCGAGTTGCCGGTATCGACGTCAATACCGCCGGCGATCAACACGATATTGTCCGCGACAATCAGGTTTACCGCGGCAGTATCGCGCAGCCCGATCGGAAGTGTGGCTGAGAGTGCCTCCGCCAATTCCGTGTCGGGGTCGAGCGTTTCAAATGTTCTGGGGCCGTCGCCCTCACCGCCAATCACCAGCGCCCGGTGTACCGGGTTGATAAACGGATCAAGGGAATTGTCAAAGAGATCGACTACCGTGATCGCCGTGTGGCCCAATCGAGAATGAGCCATGTCAAACGGACCGGCCCAAGTATCCTCGCCCGGTGTATATATTTCCCAAGTGCTACCGCCGCAGACGATTGTGCGCGCGACGGGCATGCGCGTGGCTGCATGATCGTGCCCGCGCGCGACGGACATCGATGCCCGTTCAGTGAAAGCGCCTGTATCCGGATCGAAGAACTCGACACTTGTGGTTGCGGTGCCGCGACTTGTTCCGGATGCACCGACTTCGCCGCCGAGTATGAGAATTTCTCCACGGCGCAAAGTTAGCTGCATCTGGCCACTGCGGGCGACGTTCAGCTCGGGTACGACCAATCCGTTCGACGACGTGGAGTATTCATCTGTGAAAACGCCGGTTTGCGGATCGTAGAACGTAACTGTTGAAAGTGATTGCAGGTTGGCTGGGTCGCTCACGTTCAACCCACCCGCAATCAGCGCGAGCGGGTTGTCGAGTTTGTCGAGCATGGCGGCTGTGTGGAAGACTCGATTGGCCAAGTCATTTGTGTCTGTGCTGGCGACGGACGCGAATATCCCACCGGCGCTTTCCGACTCGCGGCGGACGCGCGACATGATGATATTCTCAATGGGGACGTCGGCCAGGCCGGAGAGGTCGTCAACGTGTACACCCACCGTGCCGATGTCGTCAACCACGTCCATGCCTTCGACGACGCGGGCGAAGACGGTGAACGGCGGAATGCCGGTGTCCAGGCCGGTGTTGTCGATCAGATTGACAAAGAACTGATTGGTGCCGGAGTCGGCATCGTTTCCACGCAATGCCATCGAGACCGTTCCGCGCAGGTTGCTCTCGCCGTTATCGGCTTCGCTGGCAACTGGGTCGCGTTCGCCTTCGCGCTCCTGCAATCCGCCTTCGACCGGCTCGAACGCGCCGCCCTGAATGACGAAATTCGCTTTTGCGCGGTGCCAAACTACGCCATCAAAGAAGCGGTCGTCCACGTAACGCAGGAAGTTCGCGCAGGTGTTCGGCGCTTCCTCGGTCAGCAGCTCAAGCACAATGTCGCCCGTGACGCCGCCGGTGTTGCTGATCACCACACGCGGCGTCGCGTTCTCCACACCCACCACGTAAACGTCCGCGGACGCTGGCATGACGCCTTCGCCGCGCACGGTCACGCGCAGCTGCGTCGTGATGGCTGCGTCAATCGTCACCGATGTCGTGGCGTCGGTGTTGTCGCCGAACGTTGCAGCCCCGGACACGACCGACCAGGTGAAGTTCAACCCTTGCGGCGCATCGGGCACAATCGTGCGCACCGTGGTGGAATCCCCAACGATGCGGATCGCGTCGTCGGCTTCCGCGGTAACATCGATCTCGATCAACGGGCCGCTGGTGTCGCTGTCGGTCGGGATCTCTTCATCGATGCGGTACACCGACTGCATGATGATGTCTTCCAGCGGAACATCTTCGAGCCCGCTCGAATCCGCGCCGACCGCAACGTCCGCGATCTCGTCGACGACTTCGGTGAGGCCATCCACGACGCGTCCGAAGACGGTGTAGGGCGGCGTGCTGCTGTCGAGTTCCAGGTTATCGACGAGGTTGACGTAGAACTGGCTGTCGCCGCTGTCGGCATCGTCACCGACCAACGCGAGGCCGACCGACCCGCGAATGTTCGTCCTGCCGTTGTTCGCTTCGTTCTCAATGGGCGGCCGTGCGCCGAAACGCTTCACCAGGCGATCGCCCGAGCGCTCGTACGCACCGGTTTGAATGACGAAATTACCGTCAACGCGATGCCAAACGATGCCATCGTAGTAACCGCTGTCCACGTAGCGCAGGAAATTCGCGACGGTGTTCGGAGCTTCGTTTCCGAACAACTCGATGACCATCTGGCCGCTAACCCCACCGGTATTCTCGATCACCACCTGTGGTGTCGCATCGCGCACGCCCACGATGTTCAAGACCGCAAGCCCGGTGACTTCGGTATCGCCATTGTCAGCCGTCACGGTTACGCGAAGCTTGGTCGTTTGCTCGGCGTTGATCGTCGCCTGCGTGGACGCAGCAGCCGTGCTTGCAATCGTCGCGTCGCCACTAACGACTTCCCAGTGGATTCGCTTGTTCGTCAAACCGGATGTATTGCTGTCGATGGTTACGCTGATTGGCGTCGATTCACCGACGGTGCGGAGCACGTCGCGCGCCGTCGCCGTGACGTCGAGGTCGCCGCCGACCGCGACGTTGATATATGACATGTCCGTCTGACCGGCTGCGTCGGTGACGCGCACGCGGAACTGATAGTCGCCGACCACCGCGAGTTCGCCGACCGTGACCGACGCACCAACTTCGTGGCCGGTCAGGTCAATGTCAGCCGTGTCCGGTTGGCGCTGGATCGACCAGCGGAAAATGTACGGAGCGGTCCCGCCCGTCGCGGTGGCGGTGAGCACCACCGATTCCTCCGGCGCGACGACCATGTCGCTGCCGGCATCGGCATCGAGCGGGTTGGTCGATGCGGGATTGGTGCAGGCAGTAAAGGGAAGCGCGAGCAGCGCCCCTACGAGCAGTAAGTATCGAAGCTTGTTCATCAGTTCCCCGGTGCAGTCTGATTGGTGCGGAAACGCGATTTCTGGTTATTTCGCAGGTACTACTGACAGCATGCGGGACGCGTTCGCTTGCTGGTGCGCCCGACTCCCTATATCGTCCATCGGCGCGGGTTCCGTGCAGCCGGTGTCCACTGGCGGCTCGGCGCAAATCACCGTCGCAGCGGATGTTATGTCGCGGTGGTGCTTTCCCGCGTCTGCCGTCTAATCCTAGCCGTCCCTCGGTGTCGAGTCGAGACGCCGGGTGCAGGCTGATCGGGAGAACGCAATCGCGATGGCAACCGGACAAGAACTGTACATATCACCACTGGTAACGCGGAACGCGTCGGAGCGGATGTCGCGGCTTTTCGGGGCTGAGCATCGCATTGCGACGTGGCGGCGGCTGTGGATCGCGCTCGCGGAGGCCCAGCGGGAGCTTGGCCTGCCCATCACCGCGAAGCAGATCGCAGCGCTCAAGCGGGCGGCAGGCAAGATCGATTTCGCCAAAGCCGCGCGCTACGAAGCCGAGCTGCGGCACGACGTGATGGCCCACCTGCACGCCTTTGGCGACGAGGCGCCGAGTGCTCGGGGCATCCTGCATCTCGGAGCGACGAGCTGCTACGTCGTGGACAACGCCGACCTGATCATCATGCGCGAGGCGTTGGAGTTGATCGCGCAGTGGCTCGCGGGTTGCATCGATCGATTGGCGAAATTCGCGAAGCAGCACCGGGCGCTGCCGGTGCTGGGATTCACGCACTATCAACCAGCCCAGCTCACGACCGTGGGCAAGCGGGCGGCGCTGTGGTGCTACGATTTCGTGCGCGACCTTGAAGAGATTGAGACGCGGATTGAGCGGTTGCGGTTTCGCGGGGTGAAGGGCGCGACGGGCACGCAGGCGAGTTTCCTCGAACTCTTCGACGGCAGTCATGCGAAGGTGAAACGCCTGGAAAAAGCGGTCGCGAAGGCGATGGGCTTTGCCCACATCGAGCCGGTCACCGGCCAAACGTATTCTCGAAAGGTTGATGCGCAGGTGGTGGCTGCGCTTGCCGGCGTCGCACAGAGCGTACACAAGTACGCGAACGACATGCGCCTGCTGTGCAACCTTAAGGAAATCGAAGAGCCGTTCGAGAAGTCGCAGGTCGGTTCCAGTGCGATGCCCTACAAACGCAACCCGATGCGCATGGAACGGGCGACGGGGCTCGCACGCTGGGTGCTGTCGATCGCGACGAGCCCGCAGATGACGGCGGCTGAGCAGTGGTTCGAGCGGACGTTGGACGATTCCTCGAACAAGCGGCTGGCGGTGCCCGAGGCGTTTCTTGCGACGGACGGCATGCTGAAACTGGTACACAACGTGTCGGGCGGCATGGTGGTTTATCCCAAGGTGATCCAGGCGCGGGTGATGTCCGAACTGCCCTTCATCGCCAGCGAGAACATCATGATGGCGGCGACGAAAGCGGGTGCCGATCGCCAGGAAGCGCACGAACGCATCCGCCGCCACAGCCAATCAGCCGGTGAGCAGGTCAAGAAACATGGAAAACCCAACGACCTCATCGACCGGCTGGAGAAGGATGACGCGTTTGCGGGCGTGGATTTCGCAAAGGTGCTCAACCCCAAAGCCTACACCGGCAGATCAGCCGAGCAGGTGGACGAATTCATCACCGCCTTCGTCACCCCGATCCGTAAACGCTACGCCAAGTCGCGAGCGTTGGAATCGAAGCTGAATGTGTGAAAGTGAGAGAGTGAGAACGGGAAAACCGGGATCGGGGTATCGGGAAAACGGTGAGACAAAACGCGCAGCCAAGTCTTGCGGCTGACCGTTGATGATGTGAGGACGTCGCTTTTGTTAACCGAGCGAAGCGAGGCCTAGGCGGCTGCGCCGTTTGGAATCCGATTAGATCCACAGATAGTGAGAAGCGCTCATGAATCGCAACGAATTCATCCAACGCGTTAAGGACACCGCTTACCTCACCGGGCATTTTGTGCTGCGGTCGGGGCGGACGAGCAACTATTACCTCGACAAGTATCGTTTCGAGACCCAGCCGGACATCTTGCAGTATCTCGGGGCTGCGTTCGCGGAGTACCGTTCGCCCGAGACGACGCGGATCGCCGGCGCGGAACTTGGCGGGGTGTCGCTCGCAGCGGCTGCCTCGCTTGCCAGCGGGTTGCCTTTTCTCATCGTGCGGAACGCGAAGAAGGGCTACGGTACCGAGAAGTTCTTCGAGGGGATACTTGAGAAGGGCGATCGCATCCTGCTTGTTGAGGACATCGCCACGACCGGCGGACAGGTGCTGGAAGCGGCCAAGCAACTCACCGAGTTCGGCTGCACGGTGGAGCGTATTGTCGCGGTGATCGACCGGCAGGAAGGCGCACGCGAAAACATCGAAGGGGCAGGTTTCCAGTTCGACGCGATCCTCACATCCGGCGACCTGGGCATCAAGTAGCGCTGCCGCGAATTGGGGGACAAGTCGAAGGCCAGTCTCGCAAAAGGCCTATCAGAGTCAAGGCCCGGCGACCTGTTCGTCGGCAGGCGCGTCGCAATGCACTTGTTTGAGCAATACCCAATCGCTGTGCGGAAATCGCCCGCGGATAAGTGTACGGGAAATAGCAGACCGGAGCATGCGTCAATCCAATTCCCCAGATGCAAGAACGCTGGGGTCAGCTTTGTAGGGCGTTCTTGACCCATTCCTAGCGTGTATTGTTCGAGAAGCCGCGCGGGCTGAAGCCTGTGGCTCGCTACAATGTGATCAAGACCGCCATAGCTTGCTATCGCACTTGAGGATTCGCATGTTCCCACATCTGCCCAGAGGCCGAGCGGTTGATGCTGAACGAGCGCCGTTTCACTTCATCGTCCAGACCAGAACGGAGTCGGTTGCACGATGTTTGGAGGTGGGATGCTCGATTTCGTAGGGCGAAACTTGTCGGTCGTCGTGGCGCCCTGGTATGTGGCTGCTTCGTGTGCCGCGCTGGTGCTGCACGCAATCGACAAGCGCCGCGCTCGCAACGGCGGACGACGCATTGCGGAGCGAACGCTTCATCTCGTTGAGCTGCTCGGTGGCTGGCCCGGGGCGTGGCTCGCGATGCAGGTCTTTCATCATAAAACCCAGAAGCGCAGCTACCAACTGGTATTCGCCTTGATCGTCGCGATGCACGTTTCGCTGTTGGTACTATGGATCTACTGGACGTGACAGCCGGGGCCATAGGGCATACGCCCCATTGCCCGAGGTGGTGAATGCACTACATTGCATCGCGTCCAACCCATTCGAATGCTGGCCAAGGTGACGACGATGTTTACGTCTCGTCGCCATCCGACGTGCCTCTTCGCTAGTCGGGGAAGAGGCACGTCCATATTCCAACATCACATCCTGGCCCAGCGTCCTTTGATCAATCACTTTTTTTATTTTTCCCAGGAATCAGCGAATCAACTACGGCCAGATCCCGTCCATAACCTCAGAGTATCGACCTTGGGGCCTCAGGCATCGGGCCGTCGTTGAACTTTGCGCCGTCACGGTACCGTGGCGTTTTTGGGTAGCAGAGTTCTTGGTTCCAATTTGGCGGACCGGGTGGCAGGCGTTTCTTTAGAAACCCGACTAGTCTGTTGCCCGGTTCGCCGTCTCTTGCCCTTCCCGGCCTACCCCAGAAAAAGAAGTCGTAGTTTATCTCATCAAGTTGAGGTACGGCCCGTCACTCGCGCACAGATCGTTTGTTGTAATCCTACGCCGGAACATGGTAAAAACACCCCAGCCAACCCCTGAATCTAGACTTGCGATGCTGGGAGGTCGGGACCATGTCGTTAGGCCAGGATCAACAATCTTTGCTCATTCATGCGCCCGCATTGCGGAAGCATATCACGCACCGCGTGCCGTACGCCTTACGGCGCGAGCTGGACGCTGACGACATACTCCAAGAAGTGTGGGAACGCACCTTGCGAACTCACGATCCCTCGGGCATCACACAGATCACCGATCTTGAACAATATCTCAAACGTGTGGCGTCAAATGTCCTTGTTGACCGGATTCGCGCTTTCCAGACTGCCAAGCGCGGGCGCGGCTTGGATCGCGTCGAAATCATCCACGCCAACAACTTGCTTTCGTCGTATGCCGACCTGTTTGAACGCGTGGCTGGGCCGCGCAAGACGCCGAGCAGCGAGGTTGCGATCCGTGAGGCGGCGGGGGCTGTCAGTGGCGCTATGGAGAGGATTCCCGAACGACAACGTGAGGCGATTCGGCTTTACCATATCCTGGAGTTACCCTGCGACGAAGTTGGACAGCGCATGCGCCTGAGCGAGAGGGCTGTCCGGAGTCTGGTGGCACGTGGGCTGGTGAGCCTCAGGAATGAACTCGGCTCGGCCACGCAGTTCCTGAGCGATGCCCCGTCTGACGTCGAGTGAGGAAGCAGCCATTGGTCTCAACACCTCCCAATGACGACTCGCGTGAACGCGATCTCGCACAAGCAATGGAGCGGATTGCGCAACAGCTCAGTTGCGGCGAGAACATCACACCCGCCGAACTGGAACGTCTCTATCCTCACCTGATGCCGGAACTTGCAGCCCGCGTCCAAGACCTGAAGACAATGATCGCTGCGGACCTGGCACTCGCGGCGAAAAGTCCCTTGGACAACCCGCACGCCAAGTACCGCAGCATGCTTGAAGAGTTGCAGTCGACACTGGACGGGTACCAGATACTCGAGGTCATTCACGCCGGTGGACAGGGCGTCGTGCTCCATGCTTTGCAGCAATCAACAAAGCGCAACGTTGCCATAAAGGTTCTACTCGATGGTCCACTGGCAAACGCACGGAGGATGCGGCGCTTTGCGCGGGAAATTCGCATTACCTCACAACTCCAGCTTCCCAATATCGTTCAGGTCTTCGATAGTGGCGTTGTTAAGGGATACCAATACTTCGTCATGCAGTATGTCGATGGTATTCCGCTCGATGACTATGCGCTGCTGCACGACCTGTCGGCGCGAATGCGCGTGGCGCTGTTCGTCAAGATCGCACGAGCAGTCAGTCGCGCGCACCAGCGCGGCATCATCCATCGTGACCTCAAGCCGTCGAACATCCTTGTTGATCCCGACGGTGAGCCACAGATACTTGATTTCGGCTTGGCCAAAGCCATGTCCGCCGCAATGGAAGTCGACGGGGACGACGACATTTCAATGGTCGGGAATGTCGTGGGAACACTCCCGTACATCAGTCCAGAGCAGGCGATCGGTGTGGACGAGGTGGATGTTCGCAGTGACGCTTATTCACTCGGAGTGGTCCTTTTTGAACTGTTGACGGGCAACTATCCATACGACGTGACGGGCCAGCGCGACCACGTTCGATCCCGGATTATCAACGCAAAGCCGCGCAGGCTCAAAGACACTGTACCCAGTGGCGATTGGACCGGCCTGCCGTCGGGCAACGAACTTGACGAAGACCTCGAAGCCATAGTTGCGCGAGCACTCGCGAAGGATTGCGAGGACCGATATCAATCCGTGGCCGCGTTCGCTGATGATCTTGACCTGTACCTGGTTGGCGGCATCGTCCAGGCGCGGATCAACCAGCGATGGTACCTCGCAAGGCGCATGATGCGCCAATACCGTTTACAGTTGACGGCAACGATGATCATTCTGGTTCTGCTTGCCGGAGCGGTTGCGGTCAGCACATCCTTCTGGATGCAGGCCCGCGACCAGCGTGATTCCGCAAGGCAGATCGCCAGCCTGGCACAAAGCACACTTGGGCGTGTCGTTTCGGAGGTCAATGAGGAGATAGAGGCCCTGGCGGGTGGAAAAGTCGTCCGCAAGAGGCTGCTCAACGATACGTCTGCCAGTCTCACGAAGCTGACAGAGCTGGTCGGCACTGACACTGCGCTGAGGGGCATTTCCGTCTCGTTGCTTGAGAAGCAGGGAGACATTGCGTACTCCGATGGTCGCAAGAAGGATGCGGTGCAGTTGTTTCGACAAGCAATCCATCAACTCGCGGGCGCTGAAAATGCAGCGTCCGATGTGGACCTCGCTCGACTTCACCGCAAAGTCGCCAACGCCGTCGAGGATGGTGCCGAGGAATTCGTGTCTGCGCTGCGCTATGCCCGTACTGCGTCGGATTCCGAGTTACCCGGCGCTGATGCGGAATTGACGCGGACACTTGTGGATATGACACGCGCCGAATTCCTCAAAGGTGAATATGTGACTGCTCTTGGGCGACTGCAGGAGGCATTGCAACTGCTTTCATCGTCTGATGATAAGCAACTGCTGGCTGAAGCGCTCGAGTGGAATGGCGATACGCTGTACAAGCTTGGCCATCCCAATCAGGCGTGCGCGTCCCTGGAGCGTTGCCTGGCGATCCGGGCGCAGCTTCTAGCCGAGTCTTCATTTGATGTTCGCCTGCGATACGATCACATGATTGCATCGACCAAGCTCAGTTCGATGCTGGCGAAACTCGGCGAGTACGACAGGGCGATCAAGAACGCGCGTGTCGCTGCAGAAACAGCGGACTACCTCTACCACGTTGACATTGGTAACCCTGAGTACCGGCGTGACTACATCAGCACCATGGTGCGCCACGCGATCGTGCTGCGCGAATCGGGCGATGTCTCAGGCGCATTGGATGCCGTGGCCTTGGCGGTGCGGCAGGCCAATGCTTTCGTTGCGTCCGATTGGGATGACACGCAGCTACGTCGTCAATTGGGCTTTGCATTGCGCGACCGCGCAAAATGCTACTGGGCGCGTAAGAACTACGCTGCGGCACTCAAGGACGCGATTGCCTCGCTCGCGATACACACGACGCTGTCCGAAGCAGAACCCAACAATCTCGAATACCTCGACGAGCTTGCCGTAGCGCACGAAGCCGTAAGCCGGTCATTGCAGCACATGGATCGACCCGCGGAAGCATACGATCATCTTCTTGCGGCCCGGCAGATCCACCAGAGGCTCCTTGAACTGCAGCCCGACGTACCGGACCGCACGCTTCGACTCGTTGTGTCCGTGATCAACCTTGCTGTTTGGCACATGAAGCAATCAACACGGCGCGATGACGAGAGCGCGCAGACGCTCTTGGATTTGGCCGAGAAGCGACTGCGCGCTCTTGGTAAAGCTACGCCGACGGTGCGGACGCTACCTGTATTCGAGAGCTACCTCAAAGCAATCGATGCTTACCAATCCCAACTCGATAGGCGGCGGCACACTAGCCAGCAGGAGGCTCATCGGAAGGGTACGGAACTTCCACAGGCTCGTTCTCGCCTTCCACGATCGGCTCTGCAGATGCGATGCGCGCAAATGAATGCGTCAATCCCGCGACGCGACCGTTGTACATGCCAGACTGTGCCTGTGTGAGGTCACCATTCACAAACGCGTAGTCGAGGTCGTCGCCGCTCGAATCATTCGCAGCCGTGCCTTCGATATGTGGCGGCACATTGAACTCGGCAGGGTCTGGGTTCTCGACGTCATCATGGGATACCCACCATAACCCATTGCTTGACGTGATCGCTGGATCCTCATCGGTCCAGGAGTCGACCGCCGTGCCGTTGGTGCCGATCTCCGCGAATCGCGCCTCCGTCACGCTCCATTCCACGGCGTTCGCCGTGCCTTGCTCGGCAGTAATATCCAGTTCAATTTCGAACACCACGTCGCTTTGCGCGTCATCGGGATCCTCGCGTATCAGATAGTAGACTGTCTGGTCCGCGGGAAGCGTTGCCAACGCGTTTGACGCCAAAACCGAGCACACGAACGACATTGCCAATACCCAACTCTTCATCGTTTCCTCCTTGAGAATGCGTGCGCGCACGCTCTCCGGGCAGCTCGACCCCAGCGGTCGAGACGCTTGTTCACTTGGCCGTGTTATGTGGGAACTTTGTGTGTTTGGGATTTACAGTACGACGAGACTCAGCCCTTTCGTTTGCACAGATGGGCGACGCTCGTCGATCACCCGTAGATCAAGACGTGAAACAGACGTGAGTGATTCGCTTGCGCATGGGTTTATTCTTGAATGGAAGAATGCGCTACACGAATGCACCTGAACTTCGAAGACAATTGATATGTTTGGAATTCACGATGAAGAGATATTCGTGCAGTTACACGCGCGCTTGAGATGTGACTACACCGCGCAGCGCAAAGCCTCATCACTTTGGATGACATGCGCACATATGTGCGCAGAGAATCGCTTGGCGTGGCGGTGGAAGAGTGATACCGGGAATCGAAATGTAAGCGGTTTGATGTTGCGTATGCAGCAACTGACGGTGGCATGACACGCTGATCACCGGCGAGCAACTGCGTACCTGCCACCGTGATGGCATCTTTGCAGAGGAAGCGATTGGTGTTTGTGTGAATTGATTAGGTGGCCCATCCCGTCACGCAGTGCGGTTACGATGATCCCGCAAATGCACGCGACCAGTACCGTCGTCCTGCGTCACCAGAACTGCGGCCGGGCAGCTTTGCCCCAGTCGTCCTCCATCCAGTCACACTGCGTCGACGACGGGCGCGGAAATTCGTCCTACGGTCGCAACGGGGCGGCACGCTTGCTTTGGCATTGATGGCGCTATTGCAGCCTGTCTTGGGATATCCACGGACAAGCGGAGCTTGTCCGTGCCACCCAGCTGCCGGTCGCATGAAATGGTCCAGAAGTGAACGTGCCCTGGTTCGCCAACCCGGCGGAGGCACGATGGCATGTCACCGAAAGTACGTCGCAACCGCGTAAGCGGCCATCGCTCTTGGACGGCAAACAATCATCGTAACCCCATCCCGTGACGGGGTGGGCCACCCGACCGCGTCTGCTCGGAAGCTACTCACTTTGCTCCAGTACGCTCTACCTCAGTCGTGCCATTGTGCGAATCCTTGGAATGAGCGCAGCCGTTTCCTTGTGCCATGGTTTACAGCCTGGAGCGATCACAATCAGCTGCCGGAAAAACAGCTCGCCGGCTGAAAGTATCGCATCGAAGAACTCAGACCAGCCGACGACCGCGCTGCGAATGCCGTTGCAATCCACGCTCGCGTGAATCGATTTCCCATCGGACGAAGGCGACAGACATAGCTCAATCGGCTGATCAGGAAAGAGGGTTCGAAATTCGCGCCCGTTAACGACGTGTTCATCCAGCCCGCTAATGATGTAGCCCCAGAGCTGATCAATCAAATCATCCATCTCGGTCGTCAACAACGCGACTCGGTTGATATGCAACTCGAGCGCGCCGGCAATGTACCGTTGGTCTACAACCGGCCCCCACCATTCGTGAACAGGAACGAGGCGATCGTCCATAAACATGTAAGACTGAACGAAGATCATGAACGTTCACTTATCGTGAGGGCGGCTTTGACCCAGTCGGGCGGGTGGCCCACCCCCTTCGGGGGTGGGGTCGCGATGATCCGGCGAGTCCATGTTGGCGCTAACCGTCCGTGGCGGCGCCAGCTTTCGCGCAGGCGCTCATCACCGCCGCTACTTGCTTGCGATAATGCCTGCCACGTGCTCGACGACCTTGTCGGGGGCGATCTTTTCCACGTCTTCGCTGTCGCGGCGTTTGAACTCTACGATGCCCTCGCCCAGGCCGCGTTTGCCTACCGTGATGCGCAGCGGGATGCCGATGAGGTCCGCGTCCTTGAACTTGAAGCCGGGTCTCGCGTCGCGGTCGTCCAGCAGCGTGTCGATGCCGCGTGCCTCCAGTTCGTCGTGGATTCGCTCGGCTGTCGCCATGACTTCCTGCTCGCGGACGTCCAGCGCGACGATCTCGACCGTATACGGCGCGATGTTGATCGGCCAGATGATCCCCGACTCGTCGTGCGAGGCTTCGATGGCGGCGGCCATGATGCGGTTTACCCCAATGCCGTAGCAGCCCATGATGATCGGGTTGCTCTTGCCGTTCTCATCGAGGAAGTGGGCCTTCATCGCATCCGAGTACTTCGTGCCCAGCTTGAAGACGTGCCCCACCTCGATGCACTTCTCGAAGACCAGCGGCGAGCCGTTCGGCGCGCGATCGCCCGCGACGGCGAAGCGAATATCGGCTGACTCGGCGATCTCGAAGTCGCGGCCGATGACGACGCCGGTCAGGTGATAGTCGGTCTTGTTCGCACCGGTCACCGCGTTGTGCATCACCGTGACGGCTTGGTCCGCGACGACGCGCACCCCGCTCAAGCCCACCGGCCCGGCGAACCCGACGGCAGCGCCGGTGATGCGTTCGATCGTCGCGGGCGCAGCCAGCGCGAGCGCGTTCGCTCCGAGATGCCGCTTGAGTCGCGGCTCGTTGATTTCGTGATCGCCGCGCACCAGCGCCACAACCACGTCGCCGTCGGCATCGTAGATCAAAGTCTTGATCATGTCCGACGGTTTGCACTTGAGGAATTCCGAAACGTTGTCAATCGTGCTCAGACCGGGCGTGTGTACCTCGGCGAGAGCCGCGTCCGCCGCACCGGAAGCCTTTTCCACCGGCGCGTATTCCGCGCGCTCGACGTTGGCTGCGTAGGAACCATCCTCCGCGCGCACCAGCCAGTCTTCGCCGGCATCCGTCACGACCATGAACTCGTGCGACGCATCACCGCCGATCGGACCCGACTCAGCTTCCACGACCACGTACGGCAACCCGCAGCGTTCGTAGATGCGGCAGTACGCGGCGTACATCTCGTCGTACACCTCATCCAGCGACGCCTTGCTCGGGTTGAACGAGTACGCGTCCTTCATGAGAAATTCGCGCGTACGCAGCACGCCGCTCTTCGGCCGGGCCTCGTCGCGGAACTTCGTCTGAATCTGATACAGCGTGATGGGTAGCTGCTTGTAGCTGTTGATCGACGCGCGCACGATGTCGGTGACGACCTCCTCGTGCGTGGGGCCGAGCACCGTATTCCGGCGAAACGCCTTGTCCGCGAGCCGCACCAGCGTCTCGCCCATGGCTTCGTCGCGCCGCGTTTCCTGCCACAATTCCAGCGGCTGCATCGCTGGCATGTTCAGCTCCACTGCACCCGCTCGATTCATCTCCTCGCGGACGATGGCTTCGATTTTGCGCAGCGTGCGATAGCCCAGCGGCAGATAGGCATATGCCCCAGCCGCGATCTGCCGCATGAGTCCCGCACGCAGCATCAAGCGGTGCGACGGCACAACGGCGTCCGCGGGCGTTTCTTTGAGCGTCGGAATGAGAAATCGGGTCCATTTCATAGCGGGCTTCATTAGCGGTTCGGGCGGTTTTTAGCAAGGTGCGACCCCCATTTCAGCCCCATTCGCGGGTGCCCGATAAGCGGGCAGGTTGACCCGCGGGGCAGCGGACAGGTTCCGACCGGTAACGCAGCCCAGCACCCTTGACCCGCCATTTTCATGGGCAATACTTGACGGTGCGGGGAAATCGGGCGACGCACGGACGCTGCCCGGATACGAATCGAGGCGGACAGGGTCAATGAGGCGGATCGGGTCGCGGCCTTCCGATTGTATGCTTCAGTCATCACCCGCGCTGTGACCTGCCAACGGGAGAATCCAACGATGAGGAAGACGACGCTTTCGCTGCTTCTGCTGGGCACCGCCGGTATCGCGAGCATCGCCGGTTGCGGTTTCGACCTGGCGAGTTTGTTCGGTTTCGGCGAGCCCGAGCCACAGATCGCCAAGCTCGTGCCCTTCACCTCCGAGAACGAACTCAAGACGTACCTGGTTGGGCAAAACAACAAGCCCGCGCGACCGGGCATCGATCTGTTCTTCTTTGACGAGGATGCCGACTTCGCCAGCGGTGGCGATGGCGCCGCTCCTCCCGCGTCACCGACCGCGAACGGCGACGATGCCGGCGGCGAATCGCGCAACTACTCCACCACCACCGAGCAGGAAGAAGGCGTGCAGGAGTCCGACGTCATCAAGAACGACGGCGAATACCTCTACGTGCTGAGCAACAATTCGCTGCGCATCGTCAAAGCGCTGCCCGCTGCCGAGCTGGCGGAAACCGGTAGCGTTGCCATCGACGGCTACGGTATCGACATGTACCTCGTCGGTGATCGCGTGGTCACGCTGACCACGCCGAGTTCGCCGGTATATCTCGGTCGCCCGGTCGATACCGGCGGCGATGCCGCAGTATCTTTCGCGCCAGAGTTCGCATACTACCGGCCTCAGACGCTGGTCACGGTGATCGACGTTTCCGACCGGGCCAATCCCACCGTGGTATCGACGGCCCGCGTGGACGGCAGCGTGAACGCGAGCCGGATGATCGGCGATCGCTTGTACGTCGTGCTCGTGAACTATCCCGACGTGTTCGTGATGCCGCTGCTTGAAGATGGCCGCTTCCGCAGCACCACGTTCGATGAATTGCAGCTCGACGACATTCTTCCGGACATCGCGGTGACGGTGAACGGCGAAGAGGTTCTGCGTAAGAACATCGCCGACTACAACGAGCACTTCCGCCCCGAAGCCGAGGACGGTCTGGGACTTACGTCGATCGTCACATTCGACATCGATGATCCCGCGAGCTACGACGCGCAGACGATCGTCGCGTATCCCGCGAACATCTACGCGTCGACGAGCGCTCTGTACCTCACCGACACCGATTACGATTTCAGCGGCGAACGTCGTGAATCCACCGACATTTACAAGTTCGACTTCACGGAAAACGGCATCGCGCAGTCCGCGGCTGGCACGGTTCCGGGACGCGTGCTCAACCAGTATTCGATGAGCGAATACAACGGCTTCCTGCGTATCGCGACGTCGAAGTCGGCGACGTTCGGCCCGTTCGGTCAGGAGTCCGAGTCTTCGAACAACGTCTACGTGCTTGAGAAATCCAACGATGAGTTGCAGCTTGCGGGCAGCGTGGAAGGACTTGCGCCGGGTGAGACGATCTTCTCGGCGCGGTTCATTGGCGACAAGGGTTACCTGGTTACGTTCGAGCAGATCGACCCGCTGTTCACGCTCGACCTGTCCGACCCGAAGAACCCGCAGGCCGTGGGTGAGTTGAAGGTGCCGGGCGTGAGCACGTTCATCACGCCGATGGACGACACGCACATTCTCACGGTAGGCCGCGACTCGAACGAATTCGGCTTCACCGATGGCATCCGCCTGTCGATCTTCGACGTGACCGATTTCGCCAATCCGACGTTGATGCACTATGAAACGATCGGCAGCAACGGCGCGTACAGCGAAGCCACCTACAACCCGAAGGCGTTCACGTATTTCGCGTCGGGCAGTCTCGTCGCGCTGCCGGTTGAGAAATACGAATACTACTTCGGCGGCGGGTTCGTGGATGACGTTGTCGATGTTGACGTTGCGACCAGTTCCAACGGGAGTGCCGTTTCCGGTGGCAGTGCAGCTTCGGGTGGCAGCGCAGCTTCGGGTGGCGGCAGCGATTCCGGTGGCGTTTCGGACGGCGACCCGGGCATGGACGTATCCGACCCGCGGCCGACCGAACCTGACGTCAAACCAGACGAGCCTGTGGGTGTGGACATCGATCTGCCCGCACCGGTTCAATCCGACAGCTTCCGAGGGTTGTACATTTACCGCGTGACCACCGAGAACGGTTTTGAGTACCTCGGACGCATCAGCACGGAACCGAACAACGGCAGTTCGTACTACTACTACGGCCCGCAGTTCATTCGCGGCGCGTTCATCAACGACGCGGTGTACTGCGCAACGTCGGACAACGTGCAGGCTGCTTCCGTTGCCGACGTGTCCAACGTGATCGCGACGGTCGACTTCCCGGTGCCGGAATTCGACGACGAATTGCCGCCGAATCCAATGCCGGTTGACACCCCGACGGTCGCAAGCGAACCGGAGATTGAACCGGCAGGCTAAACTTAGAAATTCCCAATTTACAATGCAGCATATCGGGCCAGGCGCGGCGACGCGTCTGGCCCGATTTTTATCGCAACCTGGCGCGCGTGCGCGCAAAGGCCGCGATTGGCCGGACGATCCTGCCGATGCACTCTCTGCTGTCGATCCGTAACCGCTGGGAGTGCCTGTCATGTCGGACTCCATTTTGAACGACGCGCCACGTACCGAGCCGGCATGGAACGGCTGGGCGTGGGTGGGTTTGTGCGCATTCGTTGGAATGTTGGCATGGGCCATTACCGACAAAGGTCGGTACAGCATCTGGCAGTTCATCGACTATCCGTCGGTCGCGATCGTCGTGGGTTCGACACTCAGTTTGCTGCTCATCACCTTCGGCATGCGCGGGGTCGCGCAGGCCGTATGCAATCTGTGGTATTTGCGTGCGGCGGAGGACGAGCGCAAACGCGCCTCGACCGTGTTCCGCATGGCGGCTGTCTTTGCCCTCGGGAGCGGGTGTCTCGGCACGCTGATCGGCGCCGTGCTCATGCTCTCGAACATGGACGACCCGTCGAAGATTGGCCAGGGCTTGGCCGTCGCTCTGCTCGCGCAGCTCTACGGCGTGTTGCTTGCACTGATTCTGGTGGCCATGTCGGTCGCAGTGTATCGCGAGCGCCCCGCGGCGCAGCAATCGATCTTCGCGTGGCAGGCGGTGGGCGTGTTCTCCGCAGCAGCAGCCGTAGGCACGCTGGTCGTGTGCAGTGCGATCGGATTCGTCATGCTGAGCATGATGGGTTTGCGCTGAACCGCAGGATCCGCTGTGCGCTTGGGACCAAACCGGCTGCGTTTTCTCGGCAGTGGTCTATTTTATTAGCTGATTCGCTTGCTTCTTTCCGGCGCTGATCAGGGATGACATTCGGTGTTGCCGGCCGGATCAGAATCAGGCTTGATGCCGCCAATGCACCCTGCAAGTCTGTTGCCTGCGGAACAAATAGCGCGCGGGTGAGCAGATGGATTCCCCAAGCCGACAGCGGACCCAACGCGCTTGTTCTACTTGCGGCGACGCAGCAGAGCGGGAATCGCCAAGCCCAGCAGTGCGAGCGTTGACGGCTCGGGGATCACCTGCGACTGCTTGACCACGAACGGGTCATCCGTCTGCAATCCGCGTTCGACCTCGGCAGTGCTGAGGAAGCTGATGTCCGGCACTTCGAAGCCGTAGGCAGCAGCCATCGCCGCAACCGATGACAACTCGGCAACTTCGTCAGCGGTCAGCATTTCGCCGGAAGCCGACTTCGCTCGCAGGGCTGCTACCTTCGCATCGAGCTGCGACGCGAACTGCCCGCTCGCGCTGAACTGCGCGAAGATGTTGTCCACGCCCAGTGCCTGGAAAATCGGATCGGTCACAACCGCGAGCAGATCGGCGTAGAGGTTGCCACGCAGGTCGATCGGGCCGATGTCGAAATCGTCGGTCGAGACTTCGTTGCTGAAGCGGCCATCCTGCGTTGTGGTCTGCCGGCTCGATACGTCGAGTTGCACGTCGTAGAACCCGAACTGGTTGATCGACGCGGTCGCGTTCATCAGGAAGCTGCCGGTGATCGTGGTGACCTGGTTACCGGTGTCGGTAGTCAGCGTGTAGTTGAACGGGTTGTTGTTCGTGTTGAGCGAGAACTCTAGCATGTTCAGGTCGCGTCCGCCGGTCGTGAACGACAGCACGTTCGCGCCGTTGAGCGTGAGTTCGGTCGCGCCGAAGTCGAGCGTCTCGCCGGTGAACTGCCGCGAAAGCACGAAGTCCGCGCCGCCGCTGATGAAGTTCTCCTGGGCGGTGAAGTTGTACCCGGCTTCTGCGAGGCCGCGAAGCACCTTGTTGTACGCCCCAGCCTGCGCAACCGCGGGCAACGCGAGCACGAGAGCCATCATTCCATACCGACATGCCGCTGTCTGTGTCCGACGCATCCGTTCACTCCCGCTTGCAGTTAGCAATCCCCACCCGCGCGTACCGGGCGGCAGCGCGAAATCACAGTTCACCGATGATAGCAGAGCTGTAATCCTCAGTCGATTGCGGCGCACAATTCGCGCAGCCCGACGCAGGTGCTCCCCTGGTATTATCGTCCACCACAACAGGGTCTGTGAACCCAGCTTTGCTACGCGGCAGCCGGGATCCCGGTTCAAATGCCTCTCCCAGAGTGCCTAGATTATCGGACAGAAGCGGGTTGCAGGCCGGCTGCCGTGGTGATCGTCGGATAACCGAACCGGCGACGGACCGAATCTATTGCTGCATCGACGCGCTTGGCAGTGTCGCGTTGCGGCTGATCGAACAGCAGAAGCTGCCGCGCGCCCGACGGGTCGAGGTCGGTAAGCTGCACACCGATCAGCCGGATCGCGCGCTGCGCCGGTGTCATCTCGTTGAGCAGCTTTGCCGCGGCTGCGTATAGCTCGGTGTGACAATCGCTGCGGTATCCGAGGCTGGTCGCGTGCGTACGCGTGCGGAAGTCGGCTGTGCGGAGCTTCACGCCCACGGTGCCGCTCTTGAGCCCCGCACGCCGCAAACGCCACGCCGCCTTCTCGACCAGGCGGTAGAGCGTGTTGCGCACGGTGGTCATGTCGCGGCAATCACGCGCGAAGGTCTGCTCGTTTGAGATGCTCTTGGGCGGTTCGTGTGGTGTCAGTTCGGTTCGGCCCTGGCCATCCGCAAGTCGGCGAAGGCGCGTCGCCCACTCCTCGCCGAGTCGCTCCGTGAGCACGACGTCGCTCGTGTCCTGCGCGTCGGCGAAGTGCGTCAAGCCATGGGCTGCGAGCAGTTCCGCCGAACGTTTGCCGATTCCGGGTACGGCACTGAGACGCAAGGGGCGCAGGAACGCGCGCTCCGCGCCGGTCGCGACGTGGCAGATTCCGCGTGGTTTGCAGTGTTTGCTGGCGATCTTCGCAATGAGCCGGTTTGCGCCGATGCCCACGGAAACGCTCAAGCCCACGCGCGTCATCACGGCATCGCGCAGCGCCTCCGCCAGCGCCACCGGCCAATGCGCACCGGCTGGCTGGTGCGGGTGGAGCGCCCGCCACTGCTCGACGGTCCAATCGAGGTAGCCCTCGTCGATGCTCGCGCGTTCAATCTGCGGGCTGAATTCCGCGATGACATCGAACACGCGCCGGCTATAGTCGCGATACAGCTCGTGGTTGCCGGGGAGGAAGTGCGCCTCGGGGCAGATGCGATACGCCCGGGTGAGCGGCATGGGTACGAACACGCCACGCGCCCGGGCTTCGTACGATGCGGACGACACGACGCCGCGCTGATTGGCGGCTCCGCCGACCACGACCGGTTTGCCGGCAAGCTTCGGATTGAGCAACTGCTCCACGGACGTGAAGAAAGCGTCGAGGTCGACATGCGCGACCACACGCGTCGCGACCGAAAGGTGGCAATTCATGTGGGACCGGTTTTCGAACCGGTCTTGACCAGCTGGAAAGCCAGTCCCACAACCGTGCCGGCCGTGTCCCTCTGATGATGTCATGGCCAGGATCATGATGACTCCGTTCTTCGTGCCCGCGTGTGTGACAGTATACCACGAATTCGGAAAAATGTAAGGTTAATGTTAGGTATAATTCTCCGTCGGTGGGGCGCTTCCGTAACCGGCTGTCAGGTATGTGCTTACGCGATCGGCGACGCGGCTTCCGTTGACGTGGTCGGAATCGTCGTTTACCGTCGACGCGTTGCGAATGTGGAAACGGGGTTGACCGCGAGCGCGGATCGCCCGTGACCACGCCTTGGCCACACGCGGGAGCAGGCGGCATGTCTTTTCAGATCGCCAAGATCGGCGAGATTGGTATCGGTGATGGCCACCCGTTGGCGTTCATCGCCGGGCCCTGCGTCATCGAGTCACGCGACCACACCATGCGGATGGCCGACGAACTGTCACGCGTCTGTCGCCGGCTCGACGTGCCGCTGGTCTTCAAAGCCAGCTTCGACAAAGCCAATCGCAGCAGCGCCGACAGCTTTCGCGGCGTGGCGATCGACAAAGCCTGCGAGATATTCGCGGAGATCGGTCGGGAGATGGGGATTCCCGTCACCACGGACATACATCTGCCGGAACAGGCGATGCCCATCGGCTCGGTCGTCGACTGCTTGCAGATTCCCGCGTTCCTTTGCCGGCAGACCGATTTGCTCGTGGCTGCCGCGGTCACCAACCGCTGCGTGAACATCAAGAAGGGCCAGTTCATGTCACCGGAGGAGATGGGCAACGCGTGCAAGAAGGTCGTTTCGATGGGCAATCGCAACATTCTGCTCACCGAACGCGGTACGTTCTTCGGGTACCATCGTCTGGTGAATGACATGACGGCGCTGCGGCGCATGCGGCAGTTCGCGCCGGTGGTGTTCGACTCAACGCACAGTTGTCAGCAGCCCGGTGGCGAGGGCACGTGTACCGGCGGTGTGCGCGAATATGTGCAGATACTTGGACCGGCGGCGGTGGCTGCGGGTGCCGATGCGGTTTTTCTCGAAGTGCACGACAACCCAGCCGAGGCGATGAGCGACGCAGCCACGCAACTGCCCCTCGATCAATTCGAGCATTTCATCACCAAATGCATCCGCGTACGCGACGCGGTGGCAGGGGAGTGACGACGGTCATAGACTCCTTGCAGAGCACCAAACGCGTTAATGTGCTGATCTACGGTGCCGATTCGCGTGCCACTGCTCTTGAGCAGTGGTTGTTCAATGTGCGACAGGAGCGCCAAAACTGCGACCACTGCTCAAGAGCAGTGGCACACGACACGTTGATCTACAATTGAGTGTTTGCGACAACGTACCAGTACGATGAATCTCGATGATCAAATCTGCTATTGCTACCACGTGTCGGCGCGCAAGCTGGTGTACTTCGCCAAGCGCACGTGTCCGCAACGCCCGAGCCAAATGACCGAGTGTCTCGGCGCGGGTACGGGGTGCGGTTGGTGTATCCCCTTCCTCAAGAAGATCGCGGAGTCACCGGAGACGTTCTTGCAGGATGGCATTTCGTCCGAGGAATACGCCGCGAAGCGCGACGCGTACATCAAGACCAAGCAGCCGAAGAATACGTTCTAGACGCACCGGGCCCCACGTTGTCATAATTGCGTGCAACCATGAAAGCGAAGCGATCGCCAGCTCCGTTTACGACGAATGTTCCACGACGTGCGTTGTTGAAGCTATACGCTGCCGTGTTCTGCATCTTCGCGCCGATGATGATCCTCAGCATCTCGAGCGCGGCGCAGCATCACACCGCACCGGCAGTGTTGACTTGGTTTTTCCTTTCCGGGGCGATCGCGGTGTGTTGGGCGGCTGCGTTTATCCATAAGCGGAAGTGGCTGTTTGCGGTCGTGCCCGCGCAGTTTGTGTTGGTTTGCCTCTTCGTGTTTCGCGTTCTGCCGGGATTATCGCCGGGCGGCGCTGCGCTCAGCGTTGAAGGCATCGGCAGCGTGATCATGCTGGTCGCGGGCTATGTCGCGTTCGTGCAGTTCATTCGCGGAGAGGGCGCTCGCGGTATGCGTCTGCAGGCGGAGATGGACCTCGCGCAGCAGATCCACGAATCGCTGGTGCCCGACGTGGACGAAACCACGACGGCGTTCGAAATCGTCGGACGGTCTGAACCGTCGAGTGAGATGGGCGGCGATCTGTTGTACGCGGCGCGTAACGACGAAGCCAGCTCGATCGACGTGTATCTCGGCGACGTGTCCGGACACGGCGTCAAGCCAGGCATCGTCATGGCCATGATCAAGAGTGCGATTCGCATGCGTCGCCGGCTGCCGGCTCGTCTGGATGAACTGCTTTCCGATGTCAACCGCGTGCTTGTTGAACTTACTGATCCGGGGATGTTCGCGACGTTTGTGGCGCTTCGGCTGCACGATTCCGGCGTGATTGAGTATTCCCATGCGGGTCATCCCGCGTTGTTGCACCATCGCGCCGCGGATGGTGCGATGGACGAACGCGCGACCGAGGGGTTGCCGCTTGGCGTTGTCGATGACGCGGAATACGCGACGGCGCGGGTAGCGACGCAGCCCGGCGATGTGCTCGCGGTGTACACGGACGGCGTCATCGAGGTGTTCGACGCACGCGGCGAGCAACTTGGGTGGGGCGGTTTTCAGGAACTGGTGCAGCGACATGTTGGTGAGCCGTCACTTGCGAATGCCGTCAGTGCGATCTGGGATGATGTGCGTGCTTTCAACCGGGGTGGCGCGCAGGATGATGATCAATCCGTCGTGTTGATCCGGCGACGCGCGCAATAGATTCTTCAATGTGAGTTGAAGCGATGTGCGAGCGGGATGTGCGAACTCCCCTCCCTCTGGGAGGGGCGGGGGGAGGGTGAATAGCGAGCGAGCTACATGGCTCAGCCCCCATCGCCTGCCAGCAATGGCACGCGACTGGTATTTCGCGATTTCGCTATGTACTTGCCCCTCTTGTTTTTCCCCCACCCTGCCTCCCCCGTAGGGGGAGGGGTTTGGCTTGCTTCGATCTTGCGCCAACCCAACTATGGTTCGGCGAGCGCGTTCTGAATGATCGCGCTGCGCCAGGCTTCGATGGCTGTTGCTGCCGCTTCCGGATCAGCCGATCGCCAGAATTCGACTGGTTCTGGTGAGGTCACACCGCTGACGCGTTCGAGCAGACCCGCCAGCCGGGCGCGCTGAAACTTGTCCGTTGTGCGATTCATGAATTCCAGCATTTCGTAGTTGGCTTCAGGTTGGAGGCGGCCCAGGCCTTCGCGGCAAAGCGCTTCGCCCGGCGGGGGATCGGGCAGCGAACCGACGTACGCGAGGAAGTCCACGGTGGCTGTCGGGTCTTCGGTGTTGGCGAGGATCGCATCGAGGCAGAGGTCGTAGATCAGTTTCGCGTTGTCGCCCGAACGCCGCGAGTTGAAGATTCCCTTGAGATGCTCCATGGGTACGGTCGCCTGCCGCGTGGTCACGTAGCTCAGTCCGGCGAGCAGGACCGTTTCACCCGAATTGGGATCAGCCAGCGGTTCGAGATAGCGCTGCTGCGCGAATTGCTCGAAGCGCCACGTCACGTCGCGAAAATACTTGCGCACGATTCGCGGAGACAACTCGTCGCGATAGTTGTTGAAGTTCACACCGTTCGCGTCGCGCGCGTCGGGATCGGTGAGCCGACGAGGTCGATTCGGAGTTGCGCGTTCGCCTTCGCCATCTTCGTCGTCGGGAGCGCCGGACGTTTCGCTTTGTGGCGATGTGTAGCGCGTGCGTGTCGTCATCTCGCCCGCGGAGCTGTTTCCACAGCGCCCGCAGCGGGCAAATCCCTGCACCCATTCGACGCGTTCGACCGTTGTGGTAATTCCCCATCCGTCGGTGAAGCTGAAATCGTAGGGGTCGAGCGCCCGCATGCCACCGGCTTCGTGTACCCCGAGCGATTCGGCGAAGGCTTCGTAGCGATCGCGCGGGATTACCACGACGACGACGCGGTCGAGTTCGTAGCGCGGGATGCGACTCCGCGGGCCGTAGTACTCCTGGATCTGGCCAGCCCCGTCACGTTCGTTAGGCACGATGTGTACGATCAGCGGTTTGCAACGCCGTTGTGCTTCCTCGACGGCACGCTGCGCTTGATTGTGCTTGTAGACGCGGTACCTCGGCTGGCCTGCGAACGCGGGGGTTGCACCAGTCGCGCCAACAAGGAGAAACAGCAGCGAGCGACGGAGGGCATGGTTCATGGCGGACTCCGGTAGGTTGGCTACTGAGTTTACCCACCGAAAATGGAAAAACCAAGCCCCCTCTCGGATGCCCCCACCATGCCTCCCCCAGAGGGGGAGGGGTTTGCGACGTACTGGCTCGTTTTGGCTAGCTTAAAGGTTGAAGCGCTTCCTGCCGGCGAACGCGACGTAGTAGAGCGGCTCGCGATCGGTGCCGAGACGGTGCTGATAGCGCCGCCGGCCTATCACTTCGAGCGCGCCGTCCGTGGTCATCTCGCGGATCATCTGGGCGAATCCGGTGTCGTCGGTGCGGTCGAGAAAATCCTCTTTGACGTTGAACGCGATCCACCCGTCCTTTTGCACGAGGTTGAATGCCGTCTTGAAGACCTCGGTGGGGATGTCGCCAAAACCAAGAGCGGCTACGCACGACATGCAGTTGAAGTGGTGTTTCGTCAACGCTTCGCGCTGCTGTGGTGTGAGCTGCGTCATGTCCGCGACGTAGTACTTGTCGTACACATCGGGCCGGTCGCGCTCGGTTGCGGTCGCGGCTTCGGGGATGATGTCGACGCCGACGACAGCGTCCGCGCCGCGATCGGCGAAGATTTCACCAACCATGCCGTTGCCCGCGCCGAGATCGAGCACGCGCAGGTCGCGCGGCGATTCGTCCTCGTTTTTCATGGCATCAAAGAGCTGCCCGGTGACGACTTCCGGCGACTCGCAGCCCAGGATGTCGTAGATCACGCGTTCATAGAGTCCCTCGATCGAAAATATCTTCGTGTAGTCGTGGAAACGCACACGCTGCCAGCGATCGCCCACGCGCACGACGCACCATTCCACATCCTGGTCCAGCGACTTGCTCGGTTCGGGCAATGCCACCTCAAGGGCGCGGTCCAGTTGACGGTCGACAGCCGTGGAAATAGATGCGACGTTCGTTTTCATTCAGTTGCCTCCAATTCGAGGTTCGTGGTCTCGTCATGTTTCTTCTTCAATCTGTTATTCGTGTTCTTCGATTTCGCCGGTTCTGTTTGCGAGGCTGTACTACCCGCGGGGGCATCGATCGGACCGGAGATCAGCACCGGTGATGCATCGAGCGATTCCGCCTCCATCATCTCCGCGATGCGTTGAAGCGATGCCAGCGTCATCGTCCGCTCCCACTCTTGAAGCTTCATGAGTTCGCGACGGAAGCGGTCTTGCAAAAGGGACGGCGCGCGGTTGAGCATCTTGTGACCGATCACGGTCACCGACACGTTTACGGTGCGGCGGTCATGCGTTGCGCGAACCCGTTCGACGAGGTTTTGTCGTTCAAGGCGATCAACAATGCCCGTGACCGTGGGCTGACTGAGGTGTACGACGCGAGCGAGGGCGGAGACGGTCGTTTGCCCCAGGCGACCGGCTTCTCGGAGCACGGTGAGCTGCGGACCCGTAAGCCCGCACTCGTCAACGAGCCGTCGCGAATGCACGTCGACGGCGCGGATTATTCTGCGAATGGCACCCACGATCTGGTCTTCCGAACTCAGCGGATTGCTCATGGCGGAACCAAGCCTCAGGCGTTGTTGGGATCCGATGAGGATTGCGCAGCAACCCCCGGCCAAGCGAAAGAGCATAGAGGACTATGGATTGATCTGCAATCGATGGAACGGTCATTTCACACAAAAAGCCGCTTTCTATGCCAAGAATAGCGTTTTATCGGCCAGTGTGGCATGTTCATAGCCGAGTCTTATTCATTCTGTAATATTCTTCTGGACGCCGCATCGGTCGTGACCCCACGGTGCAAAAACCGCCTTGGGCAATCACTGGCGAGCCTTTCCCGGCGAATTCCTGCTTGAGTTGGCTTTGAGACGAGCGTTAGAATGGCGACCTAGTCAGCCGCCTCGCAACCGGCTGGTGGGCGCCTCCGCTGGCGCCAAGTGAGGGTAGAGTTCACCGGGACCGTCGTGCGCACCTGCGCGCGCTGGGGGAGGAGAGAATCATGCACGCAGCCGGGTTCGCGCGCGTCCGTAGACTCCGCACATTCACCACGTTGTCGATCTTTCGCAAGTTCCGCGTTTCGCGCTTGTTGTGTGCCGCGCTTTGCACCGGCGTGTTTTGCTTCGCCGCGCGCGATGCATTCGCCGAAAACCGTTCGTACGACGGCAGCGGCAACAACGTATCGCATTCCAATTGGGGATCGGTCGGGTCGATCTTCCTGCGCAAGTCGGAGACGGGTTACAACGATGGCTTCTCGTCGATGGGCGGGGGGACGCGTCCAGGTCCGCGCGAGATCAGCAACGCTGTAGTGCAGCAGAACGGTTCGATGATCAACAGCCGTGGCCTGAGCGACTGGGTGTGGCAGTGGGGGCAGTTCGTCGATCACGACCTGGACCTGAGCCCAGCCGCTGACCCGGCGGAATCGGCGAACATCGCCGTGCCCGCGAACGATCCCGTCTTTGGTTTTTCCTCAATCCCGTTCAACCGCTCGGTTTACCAGGCGGGTACGGGCACCGGGCCCGGCAACGAACGCTGCCAGATGAACATGGTGTCGTCGTGGCTCGACGGTTCAATGATCTACGGTTCGAACCCGACGACGGCGAACGCGCTGCGCGAACCGGGAACGGGACGCATGCAGGTCACGGCGCACGCGACGGGCAACCTGCTGCCGATGAGCGGCGGAATGTTCCAAGCCGGTGACGAACGCGCGAACGAGCAACTCGGGTTGACATCCGTGCATACGCTGTTCGTACGCGAGCACAATCGTATTGCGGACGAGGTGGCGGGCGCCAATCCTTCGTGGTCGCCCGATCAGGTGTATCAGCGGGCGCGGAAGATCGTCGGCGCGGAAGTGCAGGCGATCACTTTCAACGAGTGGCTGCCGGCGCTGCTCGGTGGAACCGCGCTGCCGGAGTACGCGGGCTACGCCGACGACGTGGATGGCACGGTGGCGAATGAGTTTGCGACTGCGCTCTTCCGCGTGGGGCACACGATGCTCTCGCCGAATATCCGCCGGCTCGATGGCAGCGGCAACACGATTCCCGAGGGCGACATTTCGCTGCGCGACGCGTTCTTTCAGCCGGACCGGATTCTCGACGAGGGCGGCGTCGATCCGCTGCTCAAGGGGCTTGCGTCGCAGCGTATGCAGGAAGTTGACGGGCATATCGTTGAGGACGTGCGCAGTTTCCTGTTTACCATTCCGACCGGCGGTATGGATCTCGCGTCGCTGAACATTCAACGCGGACGTGACCACGGTCTGCCGGATTACAACGCGGTACGCGAAGCCTACGGGCTGGCACCGGTGGATGACTTCGCGGACATCACGTCCGATCTGGACATGCTCGCCGCGCTGGCTGCGACGTACGGCGACGTGGACAACATCGACCCGTGGGTGGGAGCGCTGGCGGAAGATCACCTGCCCGGTTCGAGCTTGGGCGAATTGCTCACCGCGGGAATTCTCGATCAGTTCCTGCGGCTTCGCGATGGCGACCGCTTCTGGTACGAGAACGATCCGGAGTTGGCGGACCTGCGCGACATGCTCGCGAGCACGTCGCTTTCGGACATCATCCTGCGAAACACGACGATCACGAATTTGCAGGGCAACGTATTCTTCGTGCCCGAGCCCACAGCCGGTGTGCTGCTTGTGCTCGGCGCCGCGTTCGCCGCAACGCGCCGTCGCCGTTCGCGCTGAACCAAACCAGACGATCAACGCAGCGACAGCCACCGGTTCAGTTGTCTGAACGGGTGGCCGTCGCGTGCCTCTCATCTCTCCCTTTTGCGGCTTGGGTAATTCCAGTGCTGTAGTCTTTGTGTGACTCTTACTGACGCAGTTACGCCCGACCGGCAATGCGGCGGCGACGGCGGAGCAGAACCAGGCCCGTTGCGCCGAGCATGATTGCGCTGCTCGGTTCCGGAACGATCGCGAACGAGATGCGGTAAATATCGGTGTTCGCGGTGAGCTGGCTGTCGAAGGTGTAGTTGGCTGCGGTGGTTTCGCCGTTGAAGACGCTGAGGTCGGCGAAGTCAAACCCCACGACCCCGTTCTCGTCGGTATGATCCGAATTCATCGAGCCTTGCAGGAACGCCGCACCGAACGTGCCGTCCACTTCCGATCCCGCGTCCCACAGGTCGCTCGCCGTGAGCGTGATGCTGGCGATGTTGAGATTTCCCATGCCGTCGAAGAGTTCGTGCGCAGTCGGTGAGTCGTTCCCGATGAAGTAGTCGTTGCTCGGGACCGCCATCGCGGCGAACGTGAAATAGGGATTCACTGCCGGGTCCACGGCAAAGGTGCCCATGCCGGTCGCGCCCGGAGTCAGCGGGCCGGCGGGATTGGGAACAACCGTGCCGAGGACTGCCGTCGCATCGGCTGCCCCGAACGCGGGGAACCAATCCGCACCGCTGCCGCCCTCGGCGATGGAGATGATGGCCTGGCTGGGCGCCGCGCCGTTGTTGAACGAATCGTACGTGCCGTTGTTGAACCCGATGCGCAGCGGCGCGAACGAAATGCTGTTCATCGGTGCGAGGTTTTCGACCGTCACCTTGACCTGCACATCGGCGGCTGTTGCCAATGTCGGGATGGTGATGACAGCGACGGCTGTCACGGCGAGTTGACGAAATGTGCGCATACCTTCCTCCTTCTTTTTGTCGTTGGTTTTCATTGATGAACGCTGGGTAATTGCGAACCGCCGAAGGTTCGCCCATGCGGGTGTGAACATCCTCTCTCTGTCCGAACACCCTTCGCGAAGTTAGTCGCAACCGGGGAGGCATCCTTGCAGACTTTTTTGAATTGTTGATCCGGTTCGTGTTGTATGATGGTCGCCGGGACTTGGACTAAGGGGCCATACCATGAACTACACGATTCGTGCGTTTCGCGATGCGGGCGACGCAGTGCCGCAGTATGAACTGTGGCTGCGGGCGACGGAGGGGCTTCCGCGCGCGTGGCGGTCGAGCCTGCGCAACGTACAACACCAGTTGACCAACGCGGTTGAGTTTCCCAATTGCCGGTTGTATGCCGAGCGCGCGGACGGCACTATGACAGGATACATCGGTACGCATCCGCCGTTCGAGTGGTTAGCGGCTGCCCATGGTCCGCCGGCGCGGTCGCTGGGCTGGGCGATTCCCTTTGGTTTTCCCTGGACGCACCCGGTGGACGCGGCGCTCGAATCGGCGCTGCATGACGAAATGATTCGCTTGACGCCGATCACGTACGCTGATTTCAAACGCGACATCTATGTGCAACGGTTTCGGGAATCGTGGACGCGACATATTGCGTTTCTTGAGAACCGCGGCTGGCGCTTGCTGGATCGAATTCCGCTCATCGGCAAGGAAATCGGAAACCTCGGCTCGCCACCATCGGAGACTGTTCCAGTGACGCGTGATGACATGTCACTGGTCGCGGAACTCTGCCAAGCGGACGACACAGCCGTCGAGGATTACTCAAGCGAGGAATTGCTGCGCCGCTATGACGCGGGCTGGATTGTCAGCGATACGTTCTGGCGTGTGGGGGAGAGGGGTTGCTTCGCGCTGGAGCAACGCGGGCAATGGTCAGCCGTAACGCTGCTGTTCGCCAAACCCGAAGCCTGGGATCAAACACTACAAACCGCAGCCGCCCAAGCGAGCATGCTCGGCGCCAAGGAAATCTATTTCACGATCGAGTCACACGAAGGAAAGCGGCGCGCCGCGCTCGACCGCCACAACTACCGCGAGGTTGACGCAGGCGTCTACTACGTTCGCGACGCCGATTGAGCATGTTGTTGAGCAGTTCACGGTGCCCGAATACCAAGCGCTACCGTCCGCCGTGGGCCAGGACGTATCAAGAGATTCAGGAGTCGACACCAGTGGATGACTAGGGGCTGACTTGCAGGATCGAACGCAGCACCGGTTCATAGGCTTCGGCCATGCGGAGAAAGCCAAGGTCGGTGGGGTGGACGCCGTCGACCGTTCCATTCTCGCGACCATCGAGTTGGCCATTACCCGACAGTTTGTAGAGTTGTTGCACGCCTTCCGCGAGCAGTGCTTCGTATGCTTCGCGCAGAGCGGCTGTTCCCGGGTCGGTGTCGGGATTGAATGGGCTTTCGACGAGCAGGATCGGCGTTGTGGGTTGCTTGGATCGGAGTTGGCGAATGAACGGCATGACGCGTTCGCGGACCATCTGGGTGGTCATGTTGGGCAGGCACTCGAGCACGTAAATCGACGCGTCCAACTCGGCGAGCAGATCGGCCATCGCCATTTCCATCTTGCCCGCACCGCTGAAGCCGAGGTTGATCACGGGTCGATCCAGCCAGCGTCCCAGGATCGCGGCATGGCACATGCCCGCGCGGCAAGCACAGCCGCCTTGGGTGATCGAGGTGCCGTAGAAGACGATCGGTTTGTTGCGTATGTCGGAACGCGGCGGGCCTGCGCGCAGCGACGACCCCGGCTCGATGCCGATCATGAGCTCGCTGACTTTCTGATAGAGCGGGAGGTAGAGCAAGTAGTCGGTGGGCGCTGGAGGGCAGCCCGTTGCGAGGACGCGCGTGGTCGTGGTCGTATCGGGTTTACCCACGGCGCGGAATCGCCAACTTCCGGTATCCTCGTACGCGGTGCGCTTGTCACGCACGTAGAGGTCGAGGCCGCTGTTACCCGTCGCAGCCATGTGGTACATCGCACCGCCGCCGTCCCAGCGCACGGCGATGCGCGGCGAGTCGGTCACGAAGCGTACGACGATCCCGGCAGTGTCTTTGCTGAGCGCCCAGACTTCGTCCGTCACGTTGTCTTGCGCGCGCGCCGGCAGCCGTTCGAAGAACGTTTCCGTATCATCCCACCCGCGGCCCTCGATGGTCAGCGTGCGCGCGTCATGCCAAATCAGGTTTGTGTCGTCAGCCTGTTGTGCCTGCGTCGCGGGTGCTTCCGCCATCACTTCAACCGGTCTGGCGGAACTGCACGCGAATGAAGAGACCAGCAGCAATGCCGCGGCGACGGTGCACGCAGGCAGCGTTGAGGACTTGAACAAGACGGGCATCAGGCAACTCCGTATCGAATTTGCGCGGTCACTTTGACGGCTTTCATCGGGCGGTTGCGCGCTATCGCGGCTTGCTGAACACGTCCGTGCTCAGGTACTTCAAACCCGAATCGGCCATCAGTGTAACGATCTTTGCGTCGGGGCCCAGTTGCATGCCCAACTGGATGGCGGCGAGGACGTTCGCGCCGGATGACGTTCCGGCGAAGAGGCCTTCCTCGCGCGCAAGGCGTCGCGCCATTTCCTTCGCATCGTCTGTTTTGATTGCGATGATTTCGTCGACGAGGCTCGGGTCCCAGAGTGGCGGCGTATAACCGATGCCGACGCCTTCGATCTTGTGCGGCCCGGGCGGTCCGCCTGACAAGACTGCGGACTCTGCGGGTTCGATGGCTGCGATTTTCACGCTGGGATTGTGCTGCTTGAGCACGGTCGCGACGCCGCGTGACGAGGCAGCCGTTCCCACGCAATTCACGAACGCATCGACCTTGCCCGTGGTTTGCGTCCAGATCTCCTCGCCCAATGAATGATAGCCGGTGATGCTGTCGTGGTTCTTGAGCTGATCGGTCCAGTATGTGTTGGGCTGGTCTGCGATGCGGCCGGCGGCAGCGATCATGTCCTCGATGAGCTTCTTCGTCGTGCGTCCGCCCTCGCTCGGCACCAGCGTGAGTTCCGCGCCGAGGGCGGCCATGTGGTCGAGCTTTTCCTTGCTGAACGCGTCGGACGAGACGATGTGCAAACGATAACCTTTCGCGGCGCAGACGAGCGCGAGCGAAGTACCCGTGCTTCCGCCGGTGTACTCGACGACGGTGTCGCCCGGTTGGAGACGTCCGTCGGCCTCCGCGCGCGAGATCATCGCCAGGGCAGCGCGGTCCTTCATGCTTCCAGTGGGGTTTTCCCATTCGAGCTTGACGAAAACGCCAGCGCAGCCGGCGGGGACGACGCGCTTCAATTGCACCAGGGAGGTGTTACCGATGGCTGTGATGATGTTGTTTGCGTCGTCCATGGTTATTCGTCTCGGATCGCGCGACGGAGTGTTTGACGCAACTCTCCTCCCACTGGGACGGGCAGGGGGAGGGTGATAAGCACGCACGCTGATTGCATAAAGTACGCCCTCCGCGAAACCCCCTCACCCAGCCTCTCCCCCAAGGGGGAGAGGGGTTTGGGATGCCCAACGATTACGCACACTCACAATTGCGTCGCCTCTTGCGCGGTGTTGGCATGATACGTCAAGGCGTGGGAGATGACAGCATCACCGTGGAATAGTCGGCCAGATCAACGTCGCCATCCGCCTCGACGTCGCACGGCTCGCATCCGGGGAGGTATGGGGTGTCCGGGCCCGACATGCAATCTACGAATATCGTGAAATCACTCAGATCGATATCCCCGTCACCGTCGAAATCGCCGACGCCCAACGCGTCGCGTTCCCGGAGCACGAGCTTGAGCGCGTCGAAGTAGACGCGCTGGTTCCAGGTTGCGGATGGTTTGCCGGAAACCGCAGCCTCCGAAACCTCGACCGAACCGGTGGCGAAGTCCGCACCCGTTGAGAAAGCGTACGCGCCGAGTGAGACCCAGGTGTGTGCGTTCTCACCGGATGTGCCACGCGGAATCTGATCGGCGTACGTGACATCAACGCCGTCCGCATGGCGAATGGTGTATTGCGCGTCGTTGCAGTTGGCGCCCTGTCCCCAAGTCACGAACACTTCGTAGCGACCATCGACGGGTATGTCGGGAGTGATACTCGCGTGGTCGGATCCTGCGTTGGGCAGGTCGTAGGTGATGAAGCGGCTGCCCGTGCCCGCGAGGTCATCGGCTTGGCTTTTCGCGCTGCTGTCGGCCCAGGCGCCGGACTCGTCGAGCGTCGCGACGTCGACCTGATCGCCCGCCAGGTCGCGTGCCTCGACGATTACGTCGTCCGGGAATTCAGTGTCGAGGAGAAATCCCAGCACGCGGTTCATCATCATTCGCCGCATACCCAGATGCCCGATCGCGTCGAATGGAAATCCCAAGTGCACAAGCCGGTAGCTGCCGGCGTATTGAATGCCAGCGACGCCTGCGGATGCGCCCGCGTCCGAGATGTATTCCAGATTGGCCACGGCACCGCCGACGGGTGCAATCACATCGGGAAAACCAACATCCATCCACATCGGGTGGAAGTCGCCGACGGCAATGGGCAGATCAGCGAAGATGCCGCCGCTGCCCGCGAACCGATACGTTCCGGCATCGTCAGCGACGTAGTCGGCGTGCAGCGTGCCATTGTAGAACGTGCGGTCCGATGCGCTGCCCAGCCAGTCGAGATCCCAGCCAATCTCAGCGCCGGATACGAACAGATTGCCGCCGCCCAGCAGATACGAACCCACCAGCGACTGCTCTGTCGCGGAGAAGGTCACATCAACCGTTGACTCCTCGCCGAGCAGCCAGAGCACGGCAGCGTAGTCTGGCAGATCAACCTGTGCACCGGTAACGGCTTCGTTCGCGCAGGTGTCGAAGCGAACCGCCGCCGTCACAGCCTCCCCGTAGCGGATCGCGAATTCGTGATTGAGTTGCTCGGGATTCTCAGTCTGTCCAGCCGCCCAGCGATCGTTGCCATCGACGATCAGTATGCGATGCGGCGTCCGTGAGATACGCACGCCGTACGCATCGGACACCGGTCCCATTCCGTTGGCATTCACCGCGCGAACACGCACGTACTCGGCATCGCCAAGCGTCAAGCCCGCGATCGTCGCGCTCGTACCGGAAACGACCTGATCGAGCGTCCACGCGCCCCCAGTGGCGCTGCGTTCGACGCGGTAACTTGTCGCACCGGTAGCAGCCGTCCAGGTCACGTCCGCGGTCCCAAGTGCGGAATTGCCGACGACGCTGCGCAAGGTAGCAGCGCCCGGCACGCTGCCGCCGAGCTGATTGATGTCGCCAACGAGCAGTTCGACCGCGCTATCGATCGCGTCGCGGCCCTCCGTTGAGGTAAACCCGCTGATGTCGTTCATCAGGAACGCGAAGTAGTAGCGCTCGTGGTCGATTGGGTTTTGCACATACCCGTTCAGGGTGACGACGCCGGTCAGCGTGCCCGTTTTGGCGTGTACGAGACCATCGGCTGGCCCGCTCGCGAATCGCGACGACAGCGTGCCGTCCACGCCGCCGATGGGCAAAGCGGAGGTGACGTACCAACCTTCCGGCGAGTTGAGCACGGTGCGCGTGAGCCCGATCCCCTGAAGGGCGGACACGCGGTTCGAATGCGATAGCCCCGCGCCTTCCAGGAAAACGCTGCCGGTCATGTCCACGCCGTGATCCTCAAGCCACGCCTGCACAACGTCCTCGCCGGTGCTGTCGGAACTGCTACCGTGCAATTCATACGCGAGGTGGCGAAGCAACGCCTGCGCGTCATCGTTGTCGCTGACTTTCATCAGGTCGCGACAGGCTTGGGAGAGCGGCATCGAACGCCACTCCGCAATTGCGACACCGGGCGGGCTGAAGCTTGTCGACGTGGCGGTCGCGCTGACGCTGATTCCGGCATCGAGCAGCGCATCGCGAAAGGCGACCACTGCGTCCGCGTTCGACGGCACCTCGGCGTACATCAGATACCCGAACCCGCGGACCGTTCCGGTAACGCTGCGCAGGCCCTGGTCGTAAAGCTGCTGCGCGAGCATGTCGAGCGCGAAGCGGGCGTTGCCCGCGTAGTAATCGGTCGTCCAGGTGAAATCGTGATTGCCCAGGAGGATCAGGTCGCCCGTGAGCACGCCGTTGCCGTCGATCGTGCCGTCGCGATAGACCCGCGTGACGAAGCGGTGGTCCGGCCCCAGGAGCGACATGGTCGCTCCGACGACGAAGAACTTCGTCACCGATGCGGGTTTCTTTCCCACGTCCGCGTCGTGCGAGTAGTAGACCACGCTGCCGTCCGCGCTCTCGACCCGGCCGCTGAGCGTGTGCGAGCCGGGCAGGGCATCGAAGATGTCGTCGATTTGCTGTTGGAGCGTTTGGGCGGAGGCGGGTAAGGCGGTGGCAACGACGACCAAAAGCACTGCCACGCTCGCGAATCGGCGGGATCGCATGATACATCCGTCTCGAAGAAGAATCCGGGCGTGTGCGGCGACATCGACCGGTGTCGTCCGCCGTCCTGTTACCCCCGCCCGAGTATAGCGAATCGCCAGCGCCCGCCCCAAGCCCCGATCGACGTAAATCGCCCTCGCCGAACAAGCTTTCGGCGGCCTAAGGTGCCTGGATGGCGGCGGATATGGCGCTATAATATCCGCCCCGCGAGGACGCTTCGTGAAGTCTCGAATGCGTTCTCGTGACACCAGCCGGTATGCACGTGGGCGCGCGGCGGACCGGTGGAGAATGCGAGTACATTGCCCGACAACCTCAGCCAGGAGTTTGCACCATGAAGCACAGCATGTTCATTGCCCTCGTCTTTTCATTCGTCGCCGGCCCGGCTGCACTGGCGGATGATGCCGCACGCTGGGAAGCGGAGAACCCGGTCAAGCCACTCCCCAAACCGCCGCTCGGTATTGATTCGAGTTTTGACGAACTCAAGGTTCCGCCCACGCCCGAACGCGTCCGTCTGGGACGCTGGTTGTTCTTCGACAAACGCCTGTCGGCAGACGGCAGTGTTTCGTGCGCCACGTGCCACCGTCCGGAGTACGCATTCTCGGAACCGACACCGGTGTCGGAAGGCATCAAGGGGCAGAAGGGCACGCGCAAGGCGCCTTCGTTCTTGAATCAGGCGTGGACGATTTATCCCAATTTCTTCTGGGATGGGCGGGCCGGCTCGCTGGAGGAGCAGGCGCTGGGGCCTATCGAGAACCCGATTGAGATGGGCAATACGCATCACGCGATGATCTCGACGTTGCAGGGGCTGACGGGCTATCACAAGTATTTTGACGAGGCATTCGGTACGCCGGAAGTCACCAAGGAACGCGTGGCGCAGGCGATCGCCGACTACGAGCGCACGCGAATGAGCGGCAACAGTGCGTACGACAAATGGCAGGAAGCGCGCTTCGCCGATGACTACAAGCCCACCGACGAAACGAAGCTGATCGAGAAGGGCTTCGAGCTTTTCAACGGCAAAGCGCAGTGCAACCAATGCCACCTCGGCCAGAACTTCACCGATAGCCTTTTCCACAATCTGGGGATTGGTTGGAACGCCGAGAAGAACGAGCTGGCGGACATTGGCCGGTTCAAGATCAGCAACAAGGAGGAGGACAAGGGCGCGTTCAAGACGCCCGGATTGCGTGACGTGTCGAAGCACGCGCCGTACATGCACGATGGCTCGGTCAAGACGTTGCGCGAGACGGTCGAGCACTACAACAAGGGGGGCAACGCCAACCCGTGGCTGTCGCCGAAGATCAAGAAGCTCGAGCTGACCGATGACGAGATCGACGCGATCGTCGCGTTCATGAAGTCGCTGGACGGCGAGGGGTACATGGACCGCGCCCCCGAGCACTACCCGGAGTAGCGGCGGGGCGGCGGTAAACTGCGACAGCTAGTATCCGATAAGTCGCGCCCACTAGTATCCGATAAGTCGCGCCCACGATCGCTGTACGACCGAGGGCGGTGGCCGGTTGATGTCGAGCCGCGGACAGCGTGAGCGGCTGAGCAGGTGCGATCCGTTTCGCCAGCGACGCCGAGGCGAGCGAACGCAAGTGAACAGGGTGCAGGCCATGCTCGGCGCTCGCGACATGCACCGAGATAGCCGATGAGCGGTCAGGGCGGTTGGCGTACGCCGGGCGGGTGAAGTCGAGGCCCTTGACTTGCGATGCAGGGCTGGTATTAAATGCAGGACTGCCCAGCCGCACGGGGTTGCGACCCAGCGATCGCGGCGTGCGGCAGGACATCTTAATCCCCGATAGCTCAATGGTAGAGCGAGCGGCTGTTAACCGCTAGGTTCAAGGTTCGAGTCCTTGTCGGGGAGATCGAGGCCCGTGGCAATCCGCCGCGGGCCTTCTTCGTGCGCGAGCGCGGTGCGACAAACGGCGTGACGTAACGCGAGTTGTGGCCGTGGGTTGCGCGCGGTGCCGACCACTCTCGCGCCCGACCGTTAACCATTCGGCCTGCGTGCAGCGACCTAGTTGGGCGGAACTCTCCGACTCTCTCCCGCTCTTACCCGTTCCAGTTAACGCGAGGGTTGCATAGAAATCTGGTTCTACACTTTTCGATACCGGACTCTACCGAATCTTCCGCCGTGCCAAGTCGTATGCGCCGAGAACACGACATCGTCTTCATCACGTCGATCAATAGCGACAACTTGGAAATCACCGTTATGCACGATCAACTCGCCTGCGAGATCTGCCGCGAGTCTGCGAGAGAATTATGCTGCAAATAAGCATGACACCACAGTGAGGCTCCGGGATGTGAGCGATCCACGCCTCGTTTTCGCCAAGCGGGTTGTAGCCCCAGCCGACAATTGTGCGTCCGTCTGCAGAGAGACCCCTTGCCTCGGAGAGGATCCAGCCAGTCAAGTCGACGTTGTATTCGTTGGATAGCACATCTGCCAATCGTCTCATTCCGGTTGTTGGCTGCCAAATCGTGGCTTCCCAACCGATCGGCATCAGGCTTGCACCAACTATTACCCCTCCGTCCTCGCTTACGTCGTATGCTCGGCCCCATGACTCGTCAGGCAGTTGCCCGAGCTCGACCATGCCGGTGGCCTCAGTCCATCTAAAAGCACGAGCAGTATCGTCGTAGCCGCTATATCCGACGATGATACCGCCGTCCGCAGAAACATCCCATGCTACGCTAAAGTTGCTGCCGTCCGGAAGATGACCGAGCCCAACCATACCGCCGTCAGCTGTCCATCGAAAGGCCTCGCCGTTCTCAGGTGGTGTACCGCTGTATCCGACTACCACGGATCCATCCGCGGAAACTCCGTGTGCTTCACTCCAATTTTCGTGGAGCGTACCCAGCCCGACCAAACCGGATGACTCAGTCCAGCGAAAAGCCTCATGACCCGTACCCACGCTAGAACCGAATCCAACGACGACGGATCCGTCTGCACTTGTTGCATATGCTGCGCTGTGATCACCTCCGCCATCAAAATCGCCCAGACCGATCATGCCCTGTGCTTCGGTCAACCGAAATGCCTCGAAGCTCGTCGTTTGCTTGCCCCACCCGACGACAACATCGCCATTGGCCGAAGTCCCCATACCGAAGCTGTGGAAATCGCCGCCAGGCAAATCGCCGAGCCCCGCCATGCCGTCGATCGCACTCCAACGAAAAGCCTCATTGCCTACCGTTGATGTGCTTTCTCCGACAACAGTTAATCCATCAGCGGACACACCGTACGCACGGCTCCAACTGACACCACCCGTCAGGTCGCCCAACGGTTGAAAGTGCGGTGAGGTTTGAGCCCCGGATGCTGACGGCGTTGCTGCAAGTAGCAAGAGACACGTGGCACACCAGGAGTTGCAAAGGGTATCAGAAAACGTGCGCATGCTAGCCTCCGTTCTTGAGGTAAATGCTAGAAGTCGCTGACTATGACTGTAACAATTTCAACATCGCCGCTCAAGAATTCCGCAGACTCTACGCTACGCTGAACCGCGACATTTTCGATACCCATGCAGATGTAGTCGTGCGGAAACGCCGTTCGGAGGGAGTCTGCATGGGTACTGCGTTAACTGATCTGCCTGCCAGCGATATATCGCCGGGCCAGCGCCGTGACGCAATAATCGCCCTCCTTTCCGTCGGGCTTGAGCGGTTTGTCGCCGCCCGGACCACCGATCCGCAAGAACTCTCCGAATCTGGCGAAAACGGCCTTGAACTCTCCGTCGAAACGAGGCTGAGTGTCGCTCGTGGTTAACACCACGAGAAAGGAGAGTCGCCCATGACGGAAAACACCAGGAAAGAGATCGCAGCGCTGCAGAAAATGACCGTGCCCGAACTGCGGCAACGGCACATCGAGCTGTTCGGCGAGCCCAACCGCTCGGGTAATCGCCAGTACCTGTTTCGCCGCATTGCGTGGCGGCTGCAGGCGCAAGCGGAAGGCGGACTGTCTGAACGCGCGAAACGGCGTGCGCGCGAACTGGCCCGTGACGCCGACATTCGCATGATGCCACCGCGTGAAACGCACATGCCTGCGGCGCCTCGCGGATTGCCAACCGCCACGGCAAAACTCGCGACATCGCGAGATCCGCGGCTACCGGCGCCGGGTACCGTTCTCACCCGCGTGTTCCGAGGTCTGGAGCATCATGTTACGGTCCTGCCCAACGGCTTTGAGTACGACGGCGAGTTGTATCGCTCACTCACCGCGATCGCACGCACAATCACCGGCTCGCACTGGAACGGATTCCACTTCTTCGGCCTCGCCCGCAGTCCTCGCAAGGACAAGGAGGACGCGGCATGACCCGGCGCGTACGAAACAACGGCAAGACGAAGGAACAACCGGAGGTGCGCTGCGCCGTGTACACGCGCAAGAGCACCGAAGAGGGACTCGAGCAGGAATACAACACGCTCGACGCGCAGCGCGATAGTGCCGAGGCGTACGTTTCCAGTCAGAAACGCGAAGGTTGGGTGTGCCACCCGGATCATTATGACGACGGCGGGTTCACCGGCGGGAACATGGAGCGCCCGGCGCTAAAGCGTCTGCTCGCCGACATCGAATCCGGGAAGGTCAACTGCGTGGTGGTCTACAAGGTCGATCGGCTCAGCCGGTCGCTTATGGACTTCGCGCGCATCATGGAGGTCTTCGACCGGCACGGCGTGTCGTTCGTGTCCGTCACGCAGCATTTCAACACGGCGACGTCGATGGGTCGATTGATCCTCAACGTCCTGCTGTCGTTTGCCCAATTCGAGCGCGAACTCAACAGCGAACGCACGCGCGACAAGATCGCTGCGGCACGTCGCAAAGGCAAGTGGTCCGGCGGTACGCCGATCCTGGGCTTCGACATCGTGCGGTCGCCCGGGAATTCCAAGCTCGTCGTGAACCCAGGCGAAGCCGAACAGGTGCGGCACATCTTCGAAACGTACGCCGAGTGCAAGTCAATGACGCAGACGATTCGTCGGCTCGACGCGCTCGGGTGGCGCACGAAATCATGGACGACTAGCAAGGGCAAAAAGCGCGGCGGGCGCCCCTTCGACAAGGGCGTCATCTACCACATGCTGACCAACGTGCTCTACATCGGGAAGGTGCGGTACAAGGACCAGGTGTTCGAGGGCGAGCACGACGCGATCATCGACGAGGCGCTCTTCCGGCGAGTCGGATCGCAGTTACAGGTCAACGGGCGAACCGGTGGTGCCCAAATTCGCAACAAGTACGGCGCCCTGCTCAAGGGTCTCGTGCGCTGCAAGGCGTGCGGTTGCGCCATGTCGCACCACTTCTGCACGTCCGACGGCAAGCGCTACCGCTACTACGTGTGCGTGAGGGCCCAGAAGCGGGGCCGGGCGACGTGTCCTGCGCCATCACTGCCCGCAGGCGAGTTGGAGCGGTTCGTGGTTGACCAGATTCGAATGCTGGCCCAGGACGACGAAGTCATCGCCGAACTGGTCGCGCGTTCACAGGGCACCGCCGAGTCGGAGATCGATCGCCTGAAGACCGAGCGGAGGGGCTCGGCCAAGCAAGCCCGACAACTCACCGGGGCGATCAAGAAGGCATCGACTGCGGCGCCTGCCAAACTGGCCGATCTCCGCGACCGGTTGGGGGAAGCCGAACGCCAGGTCACGAAAATCGATGACGCGATTGACCGAGCCAAACGCCGCCTTCTCGACCAGGACGAGATGGTCGGAGCCGTCGAGGCGTTCGATCCCATCTGGGAACGCCTCAACCCCTCCGAGCAAGCGAAACTGGTGAAACTGCTCGTCCGGCAAGTTGAATTTGACGCGGCGACCGAGACCGCGACTGTGACTTTTCACACAACCGGGATTCAATCCCTTGCAGCAGAACAGCTTGTAGCATGAGTGACGAAGATATCACAATCCAACGGTCGTTTCATTTCGTCGTGCGCAAACGCGGGCGGCGGGAGATCAAGCCCGGGCCGAAGCCGGTTCCGCCGAAGTCTAACTCAGGCACCGTCCCGCGGATCTCACGGCTGATGGCGCTCGCAATCAAGTTCGATGGCCTGATTCGTAGCGGCGCCATCACCGACCAAGCCGAGTTGGCGAACCTCGCACATGTCACCCGGGCGCGCGTCACCCAAATTATGAACCTGTTGCACCTCGCGCCAGACATTCAGGAGGCGATCCTCTTTCTGCCCAAAACCACCAAGGGCCGCGATCCCATCCGCGAAGCACACGTCCGCCCGATCGCAGCGGAGGCATGCTGGGACCAGCAACGGCAGGCATGGCACATGCTCGAAGCTCACACCATTGTTGGGTAATAGTCCGGCTTGGATGCGCAGATTCACTTCTACCCAAACCACTCATCTTAGCCAACTCTGGGTATTCTTGGTATAATTGGTCAGACAATGCAGGCTTGTGCAGATTACGGCGGGCTACGGAAGGGGATTGCCGCCATTGCAGGGAGGCGTACCCATGGCAAGCGGAAGACTTAGGCGTCTTGTAAAGCTCGATATTCTCCGGCAGATCAACCCCACCTATCTCATTCAATTGCTCTCGCGGTTCGGCGACTATTTCAATAAACAGGGATGCGCGCTGCCCACAACGCCAGACGACCTTGAGCACGAACAACTCATCCCCGCATTGGCCTCCGCGAACAAACATGCACCGCCCGAACTATTCGATGCCCTCGAGATGATTGACCACCTAGCGACACCTACGGGTATGGATGTGTTGCGACCGGTGATTACCGATGCCGCCTTCCGAGCTGAAATGCAGGGACTATTCACGCCCGCCGACATCGCGGTCCGTGCATGGCTGAGAGACCCATCGCTGCTACAGCGCGCGTATGCGTCTCAACTCAGTATCAGGCGGCGGTCGCATAAGTTCTTCATTGCCGAGAAAGACGCCGTGCTCAGTCCAGATCCATTGTCTGATTCCACCATCGTGGAACTCGAGACACTGCTGGAAAAGAGATTCACACCAATCGGCCGTGAAGGAGATGTTAAGGTCTATGTATTCGGAGACAGCGAGGCGGTTCGCTATGTCGTGCAACGTGGCGGCATCTTCGTCCGCAAAGGCGCGATTAGAGATCACAAACCATCCAACATCGGCTACCAGCCATTGGAATTCGATGTTGTCGCATACGATGCAGTCCACCGTGAACTGGCAGTCAAGTGTCAGCCAATCATGGAACAGACCGTGCTACGCGAGGTGTTTGCGACGGTACTAGCAGGATATCCTGATGCGTTCTCACGGGCGGCCATGATTGATCTTCAGCCACTTCTTCACAATGGGCCGGAAACAGTTTGGTGTCGAGATGTTGCGGGTATTCGCTCGATCAAGCTACGCGGTACGGCCACGCTACTGGATCGTGAACTGAATTATATTCGCAAGGACAACGCCGCAGACCTATATGAAGTCTGGAAAGACCGGCGAAACCGCCCACCAACGCGCGGGTTAGTCCTCGAGTCAAAGCTTGAATTCGAATTCGAAGATACTTCTATTCCTCGCGCAGTCGAACTGAAGCGTGGTGCGCAAATCACATTGACTCGCGACGAGGACGGCGACCTTGTTTGCGAGTGGGTACGGCGACGAGGCCTCTTTCGAGCCGCTGACGAACAGCCTCTTCAATCTCGGAGCTTTTGGGAGTGGATGGAAAGACCCGAGGAGGGTCTCGCAACGACTGCGCGATGGCAGGCGAGGATCGGACGGCCTTTCGAATCACTGAATCGATTTTTCCCGTTCGCTAGTACGACGGCAGCATTCGTGCGTTTGTATGGCGAAACTGCGGATTGCGATGTTCGAACAGATGTTGACGGCGCCCTTCTCGCAGTGAACCCCGTGACTCTGACGTCGACAGAGGTCGATGCCGATCAAGTAGCATTACGGCGCATGTGTATCGATACACTATGCAGAGAATTAGCCAGTGCGATGGCCCTGAGTGGAGAGACCAGCGCGATTAAGGAAATCTCAGGTGCTTGGTGGCTTGGAGAGTACGTTCCCATTCAGGGCACACGATTCCCAGTGTACTTGGTCGCGGCCGCCGATGCCGAATCGCTCATTGGCATCTGCTTGGCAGTAGGTGGGCATGCCCAGGGCCCATTTATCCTGATCACGCCCACGCGGTCCTATGCCACACCCACGATAGTCAACCGGCTCGGTTCCGGAGGAAGTGGCTGGCTTGCGTTATCTGAATGCGCCGAGTTTACTCAGGATGGCAAGTTCAGTTTAAAGGCGTCCCCCCGAGCACTTCTCAGATCATACCTTTCGATTAACGCACCTGAACTTTTCGGCGCACCTGAGGGGCCTCGATTTCCGACGCCACCTGGCTCGACGTGGGGTGACGTGAGGATCCGATTCCGAGATGGGTTCACGATCTCCGTCGCGGTCAAAGATGTTTCTGCGATGTATACGTGTGAAGAAGTCGGAATGGCCAAAAAAAGGTCAAAGCAGCCAACTGTGCAATGGGATCTGCTTGAGGCGTTTAGCAAGGAGCACGGGACGTTGAATTGGGATAGCAAATTCGCAACGCGATACAATCAAAAGCGATCCGAGCGGTTGGCCAAGCAACTGATATCATTCTTTGGGATCAATGATGATCCATTCGAGAATATCGATGGCGGGTGGCGTACTAGATTCTGCATTGAGCCCGATTAGACATCTCGACATGTCGATTCACTGAATCCCGATTTCCCGGTTATTTCTGCAATTGCAAGTCCCTTCATGACATCGGTTTACGTGCGCGCACGCTTCGTACACACGGTCCCAAATCGACATGTCGGCAGTTCTGGGCGACAGGCCGGCGCCCGAATCAACTGAAGCCCTGCGGGGAGCACTCCCCGCCGGACCTGTCGCTCCCCCAGGGCCTTTCGGCCCATGGCCAGAAGGTCCGGCATGTACGAACACGGAATTGACCAACCCCAACCAACGAAGCCCAGAATCACCCAGTACGACCTCGATCGCATCGACTACCGCGTCGGTTGTCTCGTGCGCCGGTTTGCGCTCACCGCCGACGACGCGGACGACTTGCGGCAATCCATGGCCCTTGAGGTTTGCAAGGCTCTTCGACGCTTTGATCCGAGCCGGTCAGCGCGCAACACCTACGTTAACCGAACCCTGGACCGCCATTACCGCCACGTCGCGCGCCAACTGCGAAGCCGCCGAAGTCACGCACCCTGGTGCCCCTCATCGCTTAGCACGAAACGCGACCTTCCCGATGCGCATCGCTACTCGGGCAATGGGCAGACCGACGACATCGAACTGATCGATCTCCAACGTGACGTCGCGGTGATCGTGGCCAGTTTGCCGCCGCGCTTGAGGCGCATTGCGAGTGCGCTGATGTCCATGAAGCCGCGCGATGCAGCTACTCACCTCGGATTGCACGCGAGCACCGTGTACCGCGCAATCCATCAATTGCACGACCATTTCACGCAGGCTGGATGGGATGAGATGCGACAGACGTGCCCGTCATGCAGATGTAGGTAGACGGTCAGACGACGCACTCAGGTCGGCTGATATGCAGGGAGAGCCACTCACGTTCAGTTGGCTATTCCCATAACAACAAGCGATGAGTCTCACCGGTGCCCGGGTGGGATGGCGTGCCGCTGACGCGGTGCGGCCGGACTCCCTGCGCCCGCTCGGGCGCCGTCATTTGAGGAACGTCATGTCGCCATTGAACCAAGTCCACACCGGACGCCGCGCCACACCACCGCGATTCGTAATCTACGGCAGCGAAGGCGTCGGCAAGTCAACGGTCGCGGCGCAAGCGCCTAGACCAATCTTCGTGCCGACCGAAGACGGGCTCGACCAGATCGACTGCTCGTCGTTTCCGCTGGCGCAGACGTTCACCGAGGTCGAGGCGGCGCTGCGCGCGCTGTTAACCGAAGCGCACGAGTATCAATCGGTTGTGATCGACAGTTTGGATTGGCTGGAGCGACTGATCTGGGACGAGTTGTGCCGCCAGTTCGCCGTCACGTCGATCGAGAAAGTCGATGGCGGTTATGCCAAAGGCTACACACACGCATTGGGCCATTGGCGGAGAATTCTCGACCTGCTCAACGCGCTGCGCACACAGCGCAGTATGTGCGTCATTCTGCTGGCGCACGCCAAGGTCGAGCGGTTCGAAGATCCAGAG
>JACKHH010000021.1 GCA_020639095.1 Phycisphaerales bacterium
CGCGCAGCGCTGCGATTGCCGACGCGGCTGCCGGTGCGAAGGTGTCGGGTTCGCGCGTCACGCTGACGAGCGTACCGCCCCAATCGAAGATGATGGCGCGTGGTTTTTTCATCATGCGGCGGATTCTATCGTATGGTGAGGAGGGACGGAACACGCCTGCTTTCCCGGCTGCCAGTGCTGGCGGCATGGTATCTTCAACAATCCGCGCGCACCGGTTGAACGGGTGCTTAACTTTCCTGGTCAACGTGCCGATATTGCACGTGGACCTTTTGGTTTGTTAAGCGGAGATCAACCCATCACCTGGTGAACCAAACTCACGCGTTTGTCCCGGACTCGTACGGATTGTGAAGGAGAACGGACATGATTGCCGCGATGAGCTTCTTGGGTTGGGTTGTTGAGTTTCTGTTGGGATTCATTGACAAGATCCCGGCGTAGAAAAGACTACCGCGTCGCCAAAGGAAACATGCATATGGTTGCCATCATCACCCCCATTGATGACATCATCATCGACACCCGCGGATAGGCATTACGTTCGCCGGTCGTTTATGAATCAGTCGCTGCTCGCGTAGTAAGCGTTCGCTGCGAGTTTCGCATCGCTTCGTACGCGAGCAACGATCGCATCCAGCGTCTCGTTGGAGAGCGCGGTCACGTAGCTCTCCGCCGGCTGGCGTGCGACCGTGTAGATCTGCACCTCGTGAATCTTACCTCCTGCTGACGTGATCTCGCGCAAGCGGCCGACGTACGCCTCCAATTCCGCATCCGACGGCGCTTCGCCGTTGACCCGCATGAACAGCGATTGCACGCGGATCGAGCGCGCCAAAGCGGCTGCGATGATGTTCTGCATCACGTGCGTCAGCGGATAGTTCGGCCGGTTGATCAGTTCGTAGTACGGCTGCGTGCCGGCATCGAGCTTCGCCCAGATTTCACCGTTCGCGTTGTCCATGATCGCGAGCCCGCGTTCGACAGCGGGTTTCGTCAGATAGCACGCGTCCGTGATCAGCACGATAAGCACGTCGGGCACGCCGTGTTCTGCTTTCAGGTCAGCCGCCAGTTGTACCGCCTCCGCGAACACCGGACAGGTGGTCGGTTCGCCGTCACCGCTGAAGGCGATGTCGTTGATGCGGCGCAGCGACTGGGGCACGGCTCCGAATTGCGGCTCGTCGAAGATGGCCCCGCTGGTCGCGAGCGCCAGCATGTGCGACAGCTCCGCCCGCAACACATCGAGATCCACATCGCGCACGCGTACCGGTTGCGTGCGATCCACCTGGCAGTAGATGCAGTCGAAGTTGCACGCGGTGTCGGGGTTGAGGTTCACGCCGATGGACAGGCCGCGACTCCGCCGCGAGATCACGGGATAGACGTACAGATTGCTCCGCCAGTCGCGCGGATGGTGGGCAAAAACGTCGGACAGGGATGGGTGCTCGTCGCTGGTCATGCTTGTCTATAGGATAATGACATGCCCGCCAAATGCACAGGTGAGCGCATGGCATATGGAAGAGACGCAACCGCCCGAGACGGGCGACTCATTGCGGGCGTTGAATGGACCCGGAGAGTGCGCGACGATGGAACCGGCATTGAAGAAGAATCTCGATGCGTTGTTCGACCAGTTTTCTGAGCACTGGTCGCCGCGGATTGTTGCGGAGTTGAACGGGCAGCACGTCAAGTTGGTGAAATTCCAGGGGCCTTTCGTGTGGCATCAGCATGATGACGCGGACGAGATGTTCCTGGTGCATCGCGGGTCGTTTCGCATGGAGTTTCGCGACCGCCACGTTGAGTTGGGCGTGGGGGATTTCCTGGTCGTGCCGCGCGGGGTCGAGCATCGGCCGGTTGCCGACGCGGAGGTGGAGGTCATTCTTTTTGAACCCGCCGGTACCGTGAATACCGGTGACGTTGCTGATGAGAAAACCGTTGCGGAACCCGAACGGCTTTAGCGCGATATGCCGTACCCCCCTCCCTCTGGGAGGGGTTGGGGGAGGGAGTCTTGTGATGGCTGTGCATTGACGTTCGAATCGCTTCTTCCTTTTCCCCTCACCCTGCCTCTCCCCTGAGGGGAGAGGGGGTTTGGTCTGCCTTTCAGGCTGGGCGCAATTCCTGCCGATGACCGGGGCATGAGTACGCTTGCGCCGGAATTGATGGCTGATCGTCGCGATGCTTCCGCAGTGGTGGACGTTCGTGCGCGGGCTTCGATGTTGTCCTTGGTCGCTGCCGGCGCGGTGTTGGTGTCAGCCGTTGCGTTCGGGTTGATTCGCCAGCCTTGCAACGACATTGGTTGGCACCTGGCGACGGCGCGGGTGGCGTTCGAGACCGGGTCCTGGCCGGTGACCAACACGTTCAGCAATACCCATCCGGATTATCCGCTCGATCAGCAGTATCCCCTGTTTCAAACGCTGCTCTACGGCGCGTATCGCGCCGCCGGCTGGTCGGGATTGAGTATTCTCAATTGCGTCGGGTGGGTGGGAGCGTTTCTGCTGTTGGTGCGATGGGGCGGATCGTGGCGGCGGGCTGTCTTGTTTCATTTGCCGTGGATGGTGGCGCTGTTGGCGCTGCAACGGCGGATGATTGTGCGGCCTGATTTGATGAGCGTGCTGCTGCTCGCGTGCGAGTTGCTGGTGATTGAGGCGTACTTGCGGGCGGGTTGGCGGCGGCTTGGTGGATCGAGCGGAGGAATTGAACGACGCATCGCTGTTGACTGTCCGCTCCCTTACAGTCGCGGCTCGGATTTCGACTGCGGTTTGGTGGGCGGTGCCCTTCCTGCTTGGCGCTGTTGGGTGCTGCTCCTTCTGTTGCCTTTGATGCAATGGGTTTGGGCGAATTCGCATCAGCTCTTTCCGCTGGGGCTGGCGGTGCAGGGGTTGCTGATTGGGCATCTCTTGTTGGCTCGGTGGGGGCGCTTTGGTGTTGATACGCGCGATCGCTCTGTGCCGCTGTGGCCGGTGGTCGTTGCGTTCGCGGGGTCGCTGGGTGTTTGTTTGCTCACGCCGTTGGGTGTTGGGATTGTGCGCGTGGTCGCGAATACGAGCGGGAGTTTGACGCATCACCGCGGCGACGTGCAGGAGTTTGCGTACCTGTGGGACCGGCCTTGGGAGTTGCAGCTTGCGGTAGTTTGCGGGCTGCTTGGCCTGATCGGTTTGTGGCGCACGCAGCGCAATTGGCGGCCGCTTGAGGTCGGGTTGTGGTGCGGGACGCTGGTGATGTTGCTCGGGGCTGTTCGCGGCCTGGTGTTCTTCGGGCCGATCAGCGTGGCGATCTTTGTGCGTTCGTACACGCGGGTGGATTCGGACGACGCGACTCGAACGCCGGTAATTCGCTGGCCGGCGCTGCGCGGTGTGATGGTGATGCTCACGTTGTTGCTTGCGGGCAATGTGGTGTTGCATCGCTGGGTGCGTCCGCCGCTTGCGCTCGGTGGTACGCAACCCGGTTTGGGACAGAGCCTGGGCGACTGGCCGGACGGGGCGGTTGCGTTTCTGCGGGAAAATCCGCCGCCCGGTGCGATGATGAACCTGCCGTGGTCGCTGGGCAGTCCGCTGATTTGGGAATTGCCAAGTAAGCCGGTGTTTGTGGATGCCCGGCTTGAAGCGTATCCGCGGGCGTTTCTAGTGGACTGCATGGCTGCGGAGAAGGATGACGCCACGCTGGCCCGGCTGATCGACGAATACGAACCGACCTGGATTGTTGCGGATCATCGGGATGATGACGTACGTGCCCGCGTGCTTGCACTGATGGCCAGCGGTGAATGGTCGTGCGTGTATGCCGATACGCTGGCGCTGGTGCTGGTTCGGGAAGCGGCGGATACGCAGGCGTATTTGGCTGATCGGCGCATCGTGGTTGATCAGTTCGCGCCGCGTGATTTGCTCGACGGGCCGGGCGTCTTGCGTGCGCGACAACGCGTTCACTTTGCGCGATTGCTGCTTGATTGTGGCGCGGTGGAGCGTGCGCGTGAGCAACTGTCGCAGGCGCAAGACGAGGCGGGAAATGATGCCGAGGTGGCTTCGCTCATTTCAGATGTACAGCGCACTCTTAGTGCATTATGAAGTTGCGCTGTTCAGCTTGGTCTGACCGGCTGGAAAGCCGGTCCCACATGCCTGGGTCTGACCGGCTGGGAAAGCTGGTCCCACATTCCTGGGCCTGACCGGCTGGGAAAGCTGGTCCCACATTCCTGGGTCTGACCGGTTGGGAAAGCTGGTCCCACATTCCTGGCGGGGTGGCTGCGGGAGCTCAAGCTCGCGGCTCTTTGGTTGGCGACATCGGATTGTTTGCTTCGCAGATGGCGGGCAGTGCGTCGGCGCGGATGAAGGTCAGCGCGGACTGGTCTTCCGCGAGCAGTTTCCAATCGGGATTGGCCCGCAGGATCGCCGCGAGCCAGTCGTCTTTTTCGAGAACGGCTGCCTTGATGTTGTAGCGTTCGAAGAGTTCCTCCCACCCCTTGCCTGTCGCTGCCCAGCGAGCGGCGGCACAGATTTCGTCGCCGTACACATCCGCGCGACTATCGACGAACACACGAAGGCGTCCGGGGGCTGCGTGCAGCACGTAACTGCCGGTGTTGTACGTGGTAAAGACGTTCCACGCGCCGTCGAAGAGGGAGAGCGCTCGGGCGCCGGCTACGGGTTCGGCTGCGTCGTAGCGACGTTGTACGTTCGTGGGGAAATCCCATAGCACCGCAAGAAGCAACATGGACAGGAGGATGAGCGGCGGGGCGTGCCCGCGCAGCGTTTCACGGACGTGCGCGCGAGGAACGTTTGAGGAACCCAAGGCCGCCGCCAGTAGCGGAATGGCTGCTATGCACGCAAGCGGTATGTGTCGCACCGCCGTCATGGACAGTACGAGTAGTGCGATCGCCAGGAGCAGTTCCGCCCAGCGGATGTTGCGACGCGTGCGGGCCAGGGCGATCACCACGCTGGTCAGCAGCAGGTACGCGTAGATATCCGGAACTTCGACAGGGAAGAGGCTGGGCGGTTGCCATTCCTGCGTGTGGTGCAGCGTTTCGAGATTCGCGGTGAGCGCGACGTATTCGAAGTGCGTGATGCGGTGCGGGGTAACGAGAATCGCCAGCGTGGACAGTAATAACGACGCGAGCAGCATGCCCAGTTCGCGGCGGTGGTTTGCGAAGTTGCCGGACAGCGCGTCGATCATCCGGCCCGCGAGCCACACCGCAACGACGATCAATCCCATAACACATGCAGCGTGTACCTGCGCCCAGAACAGAAAGATCAGCGGTAGCAGAAGTATAGTGCGCCAATTCGCGGTGCGCGCGTGGCGCACGAGAAGTCCGATTACCACGGCAGCGAGCAGCAGGCTCAATACCTGCGGGCGCAGTCCGCGCGTATTACCGGCAGCGATCGCGAGACCGAGGCAGATTGCGGCAGCCGGTAGCGGAGAAACACCTCGACCCACGAGCAAACCCAATGCGATGATGAACACGGCTGCGAAGATGAGCGCGAAGATCGCCTCAGCCATTCGCGGACCCAAGTGGTTCCACGCGAGCGACACCGCGACATCGAATAACCAGGAGTGCGGAACCCAGAGTTCGTCCGCGCGCGTGAAGCTGAACGGGTCACGATCCGGAACGCTGCCGTGCGCGAGGATGTAGTCACCGCTGGCAAGGTGGAACCAGAGGTCGGGGTCGCGCGGCATCGGTTGGAACCCGATAACGACGGCGAGCGCGACGACGATGCCAAACGGCAGCGCGAGCGACGCGCGCAGCGGGACTGCCGCGTCCTGGCTGAGTTCGGTCGGCATGCGTTCGATGCGCGTCATACCTGGTTATCGGCGTGCGTGCGGATTTCGCTGAGTGGGTCGTTTTTCAAGGGGAAAAACGTGCATTGGGGGCATCCAATAAGCTCAGGGTCGCCGGATTTCCGCGAAGTGTTCCTGGGGGAGACGCCCCGTGGTGCGTCGGAGCGATGACTTTTCCGGTCGTCAGAAAATCGGAAAAACACAATTTGCTTGAAGCGGTTTTGTTTCTTACGTTTGGAGTGCTGCCGCGTGTCCCGGTCGATGAAGGAGACGCGGAAGTGACAAGTCACGTCGGGGATCAACGCCCGCTGAGGTAGCACGAGGGCGTTGCTTACAGAATTGCAGCTTGGCGCCTGGATGGGCGCAGGAATCTGCTGGCCGGTCCGGAATGATCGGCAATTGCCTTGACCCTTTGGAGGTTTGGGTGGACATCGGGTGCATCGATCAACGGAGGGGTGGATGTGCGAAACTGACGTTTGGGTGCCCGCGGATTGCGGCCCCAGCCCTTGCACAAGGAAGAAAAAGATGAAGGCAATTGTCAACCGCGCGAAGAGTTTCCTGAAGAGCGAAGATGGCCCGACCGCGACCGAGTACGCGGTTATGTTGGCGCTCATTATCGTGGTCTGCATCGCCACGGTGAAGTCGATCGGTACGAAGGCCAACACGGCGTTCAAGGCCGTCGACGACAACCTGTAGAAATCTGCCGCGGTGCGGCTCGGGGCCTCGCGACCCCGGGCCGCGCCACTTTCCGCTTCGGGGGGGAAGGGCGCCGCTCACGCTTGGGCGGCTGCCCCTCACCCCGTTGAACGCTGGACACTGCGGAGGGGAAAGAGGCGCGGTGACTGGCGGAGCTTGGCAGGGCTCGCGGTCTGGGGACGTTAGCGGCAGCTTTTGCACGGAAAGGGTAGATTGATGGATCCGTTCTGGCTCACAACTTGTTTGATTTTGGTTCCCGGCGTCTTGCTCGCGTCGTGGATCGACTACGCGAAGCGTAAGGTTCCGAACTGGCTCAACGCTTCGTTGATCGTGGTGGGTCTGGTCGTGCAGGGTTATTTCCACGGGACGCACGGTATCGGCCAGGGCCTGTTGGGCTTGTCGGTCGGTTTTGGCGTGCTGATCGTTCCGTGGTTGATGCACGGGATGGGCGCCGGCGACGTGAAGTTGATGGCGGCGATTGGTGTGTGGTTCGGTCCCTGGATGACGCTGGTGTCGTTCGCGGTCGGTGCGATCATCGGCGGAGCGGCGGCGGTAGTGATGATCTTGTCCACGGGTCGCCTGCACCACGCGTTGGGGAATCTCAATATTATCTGGATCAAGATGCAGTCGCGTGACACGCTGTTCGGCGAGTTCGGTTCCGCCAAGAGTTTCGGCGACACCTCGCAGCTTCTGCCGTACGGCGTACCGCTGACCGCAGGTTCGTTGCTGGTCCTTGGCGGCTTCTTGGCCGATTGGTGGGTGCTGTGATGTTGCGATTGAGGTCTTTGCTGCGTACTCGTGGGACAAAGCGCCGGCTTCGCCGGCGTGCCGCAGCCATGGTCGAGTTTGCGATCGTGCTGCCGCTGCTGCTGACGGTGTTGTTCGGCATCATCGAGTTCGGCCAGCTCTTCAAAGTGCGCTTGTCAGCGCAGCAGGCCGCTCGCGAAGCTTGTCGCATCGCCGTACTGCAATCCACCGCGAAACCGTACAACAATGCCGGTGGCCCGGTCATGCAGAAGATCCAACAGATCATGACGGCTGCTGGTGTTTCAACCTACAACGCGGGCATGGTCACGATTACCGAGGACTCTGTTGCGGATCCTGCCGTGACGGTCTCGATCACCGTGCCCTACGATGACGTGAAACTCACGGGCTTCTTGCACGTGATCACGTCCAACGTGTCGGGCAGTTGCTCGATGCGTAAAGAAGGCGTCTAGACGACTTAGCGCCTGCGGGTCCGGGAACTGAAAGAAGCGCAATACCGGCGGAGTGTCATCCTGCAATCCATGCCGAACGTCCGATATTCTTTCCGTCCCAACTCCCTCCGCGGAGGGAGTTGACCGCGCGCGCGGTGCGAGGGGAATGATTAGCAACATTTCTTGCGCACCGGTCCGATACGCCCCCATTCCATCCGATAGAGACTAGTGTCGGGCTGTGCGACGCGCGCGGCTAACCGTGTAATCGCACCCGGGCTATGCGTCCGACGGTGTAAGCAGCGAACTCGAATCAGAACGAGGAAGACCATGAAGAGTAAGGCGCTGATTCCTCTGGTGATTGGTGTGGTGGTCGGTATCATCGCGATCAAGTACACGATGGACGCCGTCAGTGCCGCCAAAGGCGCGCCCGCCTCATCCGAGATGGTGTCGGTGGTGATGGCGCAGAAAGACATTCCCGCGACCGTCGGTATTACACCGGACATGATCGTCGTCGCGCAGACGCCGCGCACACCCCTGCTTCCGCAGGAGCTGTTCACCGACATCAAGCAGCTTGAAGATCGCGTCGCGCTGAAGTCGATTCCGCGCGGTTCGCCGGTGCTCCCGTCGATGATCGCGCCGAAAGGCACGCTGCCCGGTCTGACCGTGCGCGTGAAGGAAGGCTTCCGCGCCGTCGCGGTGAAGATCGACGAAGGTTCCGGTGTGGGTTACCTCGTACACCCCGGTGACTGGGTGGACGTGATGGCCGTCATGGAAATCCGCAAGTTCGGGAAGGTCAAGACCGAAAGCAAGCTGATCCTCGAACGCGTCCAGGTGGCCGCCGTCGGGCAGATGCTCAACGAAAATCAGGAAGAAAGCGCCAACCGCAACGTGCAGACGGTCACGCTGCTGGTGAGGGTCGACGACGTTGCGAAGCTGCACCTGGCGCAGACGCGCGGCAAGGTCACGCTCGCGATGCGCGGCAGCGACGACATGACGACGACGCTGGAAGAAGACGACGACGAGGAATTCCAGGCGATGGCGAATGCCGCCGCGTCGCAGAACACCAACACGCAGGAAGAACCGCCGGTCGCCAATTTGCAGAAGACCGTGACGGTGATCAACGACAGCGCGAGCGGCAATTCGCGCGACACGACGCAACACGTGACGTTCCAGAACGAAGATTCAATGGATGTGATCGACGTGGAACGCGGCAACGCGGCACGGCGTTCAACGCGGGGGCGCTACAACCCAGCGCAGCCCGTACCGAACACCGATGTTGCGCCGGGTTCCGAGGAAGTAAGCGATAACGAACCGAGCGAGGTGAGTGAGTGATGATGCGCATAGTCATGGACGACCGACACACTGCCGCCCAGCTTCAAGGGCGCCGAGTCCATCCCCGTTTGTCGCGTAGCCGGTTCGTCCGGTGGGCGGCTGCGAGCGCTGTCGTGCTTGCGGTATCTCTGCAAGTCGCGGCTGCGGGCGAAGGCGGTTTCGCCGTTACGGTTCGTGAGGTGCCCTCGACGGCGCCGCGCGTCACCGTACCGCTGCACGGCAGCGTGGTGGTGGAAACGTCGGAGCCGATGAGCCGCGTGCAGGTGGTCGAGTCGAATATCGCGAAGATCGAACCGATCAACTCCAAGCAATACCTGATCACAGGTGTCGGCTACGGCAGCACGCAGGTGATGCTCTGGTCCGAGGGGGGAAGCCGCGAAGCCCTGGGCGTCGACGTGGAACTCGATGTGAGTCTGCTCAATGAGAAGATTCACGACGTGGACCCGCAGTCGGACGCGAAAGCCAGCTCGCTGCACGGCAACATCATTCTCACCGGTACGGTCAGCGGGCCGGAAGTGGCTGAACGCGTCGCGAAGCTCGCCGCGCTGTTCGTTCCGACCGACACCGACTCGCCCGACGACTTCATTCAGAATCACCTGCTCGTTTCGGGTGAGCAGCAGGTGCTGCTGCGCTGTACCGTCGCGGAAGTGAACCGCTCAGCCATCAAGCGTCTGGGTGTCAACGGTTTCCTCGCGGGCGATAACTTCCGCGATGCGTTTGCCGTGAGCCAGATTGGCGGCATCAATCCGATCAACATCGGTGCGGCTGCTGATGTGAACGCAACCAGCACGATTCCGTTCCTCACCGGTTCGGAAGGCATTCCGCTGAACGCGGCATCGTCGTTTTCGCTGGGTTTCCCGCGAATTCAGATGCAGCTTTTCCTCGACGCGCTTGCGCAGAATTCGTTGCTGAAGGTGCTCGCGGAGCCGGACCTCGTCGCGGTGAGCGGTGAGACCGCGTCGTTCCTCGCTGGTGGTGAATTCCCGATTCCGGTGCCGCAGAGCGGTGCCTCGACGGGCGCGATCACCATTGAGTTCCGCGAGTTCGGTGTTCGCGTGAACTTCACGCCGATCGTGCTGGCGCATCAGAAGATTCGCCTGCGGGTGGCGCCGGAAGTTTCCGAGACCGACTTCTCGACGGCGATTCAGATTTCCGGCTTCGTGGTTCCGGGTCTGACGCAGCGTCGCGTGGAAACGACGATCGAAGTGGGCAACGGTCAGACGGTTGCCGTGGCGGGTTTGTTGAGCGAGCAGGTCCGCGGTATCGCGAACAAGCTTCCCGGACTCGGCGAAGTTCCGGTGCTGGGCGCGTTGTTTCGTTCGGTGGAATACCAGCGTCGTCAGACCGAGCTTGTCGTGCTCGTGACGCCTGAGATTATCAGCCCGATGGATCCGCAGCAGGTTCCGAAAGTTCCGGGTGAAGATCTTGCCACGCCCAACGATTATGAATTGTATGCTTTAGGACTGCTGGAGGGCGAAGGCCACTTCGAACCGGAGGAAGAGCTGGGCGAACCGCTTCCGACGGACTCCGGCAACGGCCCTGCGCCGATCGCAAGCGAACCTGAAGAGCTGTCGCTTCACGGACCTTGGGGATTTTCAACCGCCTCGGATATGTAGCATCCGGGGCGCTGCTTGTACTTAGCCGTTCGGTGACGTGGCCCCGTCACCGTGGGGTACCTCACGTATCCCGGTCAGTTGATAGAGGAGGGGAGAGAACATGTCCTGGGGAAAATCTCTGCGCCGAATTTGCGCCCGTCCGAGCCGTCGCCGCGGTATCGTGGCTGTACAGGTCGGCGTGGCGCTGGTGATGATCGCCGGTTTTGCGGCGCTGACCATCGACGTCGGCGCGATGTATAACGCAAAAGCCGACCTGCAACGCACGGCGGACGCAGCCGCCCTTGCCGCCGCATCCAAGCTATCCGACTACACCAACCCGACAGCGTCTCCGCAGGATCTTGCGCGGGCGGAAGCATTGAAGTACACCAATCGCAACAACGTCTTCGGGCAGGAAAACGAGGAAATGACGCTGGATACCGCCGACGTGGAGTTCGGTCGCGCGGTGTACAATGAAGGCTCGGGAAGCTACGACTTCGTGCCGAACGATTCCTTCCCGGATGCGGTTCGCGTGCGTGTGCGCATGAACGAGCAGTCGAGCAACCGCGCATTGACCTTGTACTTCGCCCGCGTCTTCGGTCGCGAAACGAAGGACCTGGAAGCCGAGGCTATCGCCATGATGGTTCCGCGCGACATCGCCATCGTCGCGGACATGTCCGGCTCGCATACCGACGACAGTGAACTGGCGCACTACAACTCGATGGCGGAAGGTTCGGGCGTCAACCTGTTCGACGTCTGGGACAACTTCCCGGGTGGCGTCGGTGACATCGATTCATCGTGGAACGGCGACGAGTTCAGCGTTCGTGGCGGCGGCCCGAGCCCGCAGATGGCCGGACCGGCATGGGGCGCGATGAAGGATCTGGGATTCGGCAATACCACCGTTGGTCCGAACTATCAGCCTTCGTACGACCTCGGCCTCGTCCGCCTGCCGCAGTACCAGGATTGGTCGAACACCAAGATCGAAACCTATCTGGCGAATCAGGGTTACATCCCCGAGGAAATCGACGTGATCATGAGCAGCGCTCACGATGGCGACGGTGCTTGGGATGAACGCGTCGCGGTGGCGCTCGGTCTGGCCAAGTGGAACAGCGGTATTCCCGGTGGTTTGTGGGAACAGCAGGGGCTGAGCCCGTCGCAGGCCGGCAACGGCAACGATTGGATCGGCGGCAGTGAGATCACCTGGCAGGAAACGTTTGGTGATCGCACGATGAACCAGTCCGCAGCCATCTGGCAGGACTACATCAACAACTACATGAGCAAGACGTGGACGCAGATGTACCACGCGAATTCGGACTTCCGTTATCGCTTCGGTATCAAAACGTTCATCAACTACCTGATGGAGCGTCGTCCGCGTCACAGCGAGACGCCGGAATTCGCCAACACGCCGACCCAGCCGATGCAGGCGGTGAAGGATGCCGTCGGCCAGCTCGTTGATACGATCACGGGCCTGGAGACCGATGACCATCTTTCGCTCGAAGCGTATGACACCGGTGCGTATCACGAGGTGAACCTCACTGAGGATTACGAATCCGTGCGCACGCGCATGAACGAGATGCAGGCTGCGCACTACGACGTTTGGACGAACATGGGGGGTGGCATCCTGCGCGCTCGCGAGGAGCTTACTGGTCCGCGTGCACGCGGAACGGCCCGCAAGGTGATGATCCTGTTGACCGACGGCAATGCCAACGTGTCCGCAAACGGCGTGACGGGCGACAACAACGGTGGTCGCGCCTACGCCGAGGCGCAGGCTGCCCAAGCGGTCTCGGATGGTATCCGCATCTTTAGCGTGAGCGTGGGTGTAGCGGCTGACGTGGATCTGATGGACCTCATCGCGGGCATGGGATCGGGTACGCACTTCCACGCGGAAGGCGCGATCGACACCTACAGCGCCCAGCTCGAGGCGATCTTCCAATCGCTGGGCGGTGCGCGTCCGGTGGAGTTGATTCGCTAAGGATGCTTTTGCCGCGACCAACGTCGTACGTGTTACCGGACGGCCCGCCTTTGCGGGCCGTCCGCGCGCGCAGCGGTATTCGCGGTCCCACCAGGGTTGCGCTGCGCGTTTCGTCCGATATTCCCGGCATCCGATCAGCTTGGTTGGCGTTAATCGCGGAGTATTGCTTGCGAAATCGGGCGTTGCGATTGGCCGATATTGATGGTGACGCACTGTGTGGAGTGGGAAACGTCCGCTCCGATTCTCTGCATCGGTCCGAAGATGCGCGCTTTCGCAAGGCGGTGTTTCCGCCCGGCGGTATGCCCCTGCGATACGTCTTGAGGCCTGGGAGTTGTCGATGTCAGCAGTTCGCATCGTCGTATTCAACGCCGACGAAGACTTCGCCCCGAGCCTGCGTACGTCGCTGCTGAGCCTGGCCGGCGCCAAGATCATTGCCGAGGTGGATGAGCCGGCGTTGTTGCAGCAGGCGCTGTCGCAGTTTCGATGCGACGTGCTTGTCGCGCACCTGGACCCAGCGCCTGAAGCGGTGCTGCCCTTCCTGGCTGATCTTGTCGCGTCGGGTACGGGCGTGCCGATATTCGCGGTCTCGGAGTCGAGCGACGGACAGCTCATTCTCTCCGCGATGCGCAGCGGTATTCGCGAGTTCCTCACGAAGCCGATCGACGTGTCGGTGCTTGAGGAGGCGGTTGGGAAAATCGCGAGCACGTCGTCCACGGAGAAGCACGGCAGTCTGATCACGGTGATCGGGGGGGCCGGTGGCGTGGGCGCGACGACGATCGCGGTGAATCTTGCGGTGGAACTCGCGAGTCTCGCGGAGGGCCGCGTGACGGTGGTCGATCTCGACCACCGCTTCGGGCAGGTTGCGACGGCGCTCGACGTCGAGCCGAGTTATACGGTCGCGGACCTTTGTGAGAGTCCGGAGCAGTTGGAACGGCAGATGATCGAGCGGGCGCTGGTGCGCCACGCGTCGGGCACGCGGGTGTTGAGCAGGCCGTTGCACTTCTCGCAGGCCGACAACATCACGGCAGCCCACTGCGTCGGCGTGCTCAGCGCGCTGACCGCGATCAATGATTACGTCGTCGTCGACGGACCGACGCGATTCGATTTCGGCAGCAAGTCCGTGCTGGACATCGCGGACTACAACCTGCTGGTCTTGCAACTGGTGGTGCCGACGGTGCGCAGCGTGCATCGCATGCTTGGCGGCATGCGCGAGGTGGGTTTCAACCTCGACCGCATGCGTCTGGTGTGCAACCGCATTGGCTGCGAGGGCGGCGGGATCACGGTGGACGATGTCGGCGCGACGCTGGGCAGCGAGGTTTTTGCCGAAATTCCCGACGATTGGGGCACGGTGAACGGGTCCATGAACGTCGGCGAACCGCTGGCGACGAGCGCGCCCAAGAGCAAGGTGCGCCAGGCGATTCGGGCAGTCGCGGAGCGTTTGCACTATCCCGACGGCGTGCCCGCGGAAGAGAAAGCGGGCGCGAAGAAGGGCGGCATCCTAAGCAAGATCTTCTGATCCCGGCGCGCCGGAGCGCGTTGGAGACGTACTCGGGGACCACGAGGGCCAAGCCGTGTTTGGAAAACGCACAACCGTACAGCTTCCTCCGGCCAAGGGGAAGCCTGAGAAACAATCCGAGTCCGCCTCCGCGCCTGCCGGTTCCAGTAAACCCGCACCCGGCGTTTCGGAGAAGCAAGATCAGTTCAATGAATTGAAGCAGCGGTTGCACCGCAAGCTCGTCGAGCAGATCGACATGACCCGCATGGTCGGCGACGAGAACGAGCTGCGCGCACAGGTGCGCGACATCGTCGAGAAGCTCTGCGAAGCCGAGAACACGCTGCTCAACTTCAACGAACGTCAGCGGCTCATCAGCGAAGTGCTCGATGAAACCTTTGGGCTTGGCCCGCTCGAAGTGCTGCTCGCCGACCAGACGATCAGCGATATTCTGATCAACGGTCCGAAGCAGATTTACGTCGAACGCGGTGGACGCGTGGAGCGGACCGACGTGAAGTTCCGCGACAACGGCCACCTCATGCACGTGATCGACAAGATCGTCTCGCAGGTGGGCCGTCGTTGCGATGAAACCTCGCCGATGGTCGACGCGCGTCTGCCGGACGGCTCGCGTGTGAATGCGGTCATCCCGCCGCTGGCGATCGACGGGCCGAGCATGTCGATTCGTCGTTTCGGCGCCGACCCGCTGACCTGGGACGACTACATTCGCTTCAAATCGTGTACGCCCGAGATTCGCGATTTCCTTCAGGCGTGCGTGCTCGCGCATCTGAACATCATTATTCTCGGCGGTACCGGTTCGGGTAAAACCACGCTGCTCAACAACCTCTCGTCATTTATCCCGCCGGAAGATCGCATCGTGACCATGGAGGACGCAGCCGAGCTTCGCCTGCGCCAGCCGCACGTCGTGCGACTCGAATCGCGCCCGCCGAACATCGAAGGCAAGGGCCAGATTTCGATTCGCGACCTGCTGATCAACAGCTTGCGTATGCGTCCCGACCGAATAGTGGTCGGTGAGTGCCGCGGCGCGGAAACGCTGGACATGCTCCAGGCGATGAACACCGGCCACGATGGTTCGCTGACCACGATTCACGCGAACAGTGCCCGCGATGCCGTGCAGCGTGTTGAAACGATGGTGATGATGGCGGGCTTCGAGTTGCCGTTGCGCGCCATTCGCCAGCAGTTCGCGTCCGCGATCCACCTGCTCGTGCAGGCGCAGCGCCTTTCGGGCGGGCCGCGAAAGATCGTCAGCGTCACCGAAGTGCAGGGCATGGAAGGTGACACGATCACGATGCAGGACATCTTCAAGTTTGAACAGCGCGGGATGACTTCGGGCGGAAAGGCTTGGGGTGAGATCGTGGCGACCGGGTTGCGTCCTGGTTTCCTGGAACGATTGAAATCGTCGGGATGCAACATCGATCCGGACATGTTTGAACGACGCGTGCTCGTGCGCGATGACGTCGATTAGTCGCCGGCGATCGGCGAGATTTGGAATGGTGATTCGATGACCCCGCTGCTGGCCGAGATCAATCTGTTGCAGTTGGGCCTCCCGCTTGTCGGTTCGGTCCTGCTCAGCTACGGCATCTACCAGGTCGTTATCGAAACGCGCAAGGGCGAGCACAAACGCGTGCTCGATCGTTTGCGCGGCGAGACCGCGCGCGCCAAGAAGAAAGAGTCGATCTCGATTCTCAAGCGCGACCACTTGTCCGAAGACGCGGGCGCGATGATTCAGCGCACATTCGGAAAGCTCGCGTTCATCCCGCGTCTCCAGACGATGCTCGACCAAGCCAACCTGGCGTGGTCGGCTCCGAAGATGCTCGCGAACCTGTTCGCCGCGGGCATGATCATGGCGGCGGGCGTCATCCTGATGGACTTCAGCGTGCTGGCGGCGATCGGGATTTTCGCCACGATCATCATGCTGCCGATCTTCTACGTGTCGTTTCGCCGCAAGTCGCGCATGAAGAAGCTGGTCAATCAGCTTCCCGACGTGTTCGAAATGATGTCGCAGGCGCTGCGTGCCGGTCACTCATTGGCCAGCGCCATCCACCTGATCCACGAACAGATGCCGGATCCGATAAGTACCGAATTCGGGCGCGTCTTCCACGAACAGAACCTGGGTCTGAAAATCGAGGACGCGTTGCTCGCGATGGCGGACCGCGTTGATTCGCTCGACGTCCGCATGTTTGTGACAGCAGTGCTCATCCAGCGCACCACGGGTGGTGATCTCGCGGAAATCCTCGACAAGATCGGTGGCGTGATTCGCGGGCGTATTGAACTCTTCGGGCAGGTGCAGAGTTTGACGTCGGAAGGCCGCCTCTCGGGTTGGGTGCTTTTCGCCCTGCCGATCATCGTGTTCGGTGCCACCGTCAAGCTGAACTACGGCTACGCCAGCATGTTGTGGACGCATCCCAGCGGAAAGGTCCTGCTGGCGATCGCCATCGGCATGCAGCTTATGGGTTTGGCCATGATCCGCTGGATTGTGAACATCAAGGTCTGAGTCCGCGGCGCGTGCGTGCCAAGGAGTAACTGATATGCCTCCGATAATGTTGCCCATTCTCATCGCGATCAGCGTGGCGTGCATCGTGTACGCGCTGTGGCCGTCGAAGACGGATGAGAAGGATCGCGTCAAACGCCGCATGGTGGGGCGCAAAGCCGTTGACGAAGTGACGGCGGTGCGCAAGCAGGCCAAGGAATCGGTCGCTGCCAAGATGGTGCAGAAGGTCGCGCCCATCGCGGTGCGCCCAGTCATGCCCAAAGACTCGGCAGAGATGTCCAAGCTGCGCCAGAAGCTGTGCAGCGCGGGCTTCCGTCGTGAGAACGCGTCGCAGGTGTTCCTCGCGAGCAAGACGCTGGTGGGTATCGCCGGTCTGGCCGCGGGCGGTTTGTACGCGTGGATGAAGGGCTACGACTCGACGAATACGATCGGCGCGGTGATCTGCGGGATGGCGTTCGGGTTCCTCGCACCGAATGCATGGCTCGCAAGCGTTTCCAAGAAGCGCGGCGAGAAGATCAAACATGGTCTGGCGGATACGCTCGACCTGATGGTTGTTGCGGTGGAAGCGGGCCTGGGTCTCGATGCCGCGATTCAGCGCGTCAGCGACGAACTCAACACCGTGCACCCCGAGCTCAGCGAGGAATTGCAGATCGCGATTCTCGAAACGCAAATGGGTATTCCCCGCGCCGAAGCGCTCGACAACCTCGCGCAACGCACGATGGTCGAGGAATTGCGCGCGATGGTTGCCATGATCAACCAAGCCGAGCGGTTCGGTACCAGCATCGCCCGCGCGTTGCGGAACCAATCGGAAGCGCTGCGACTCAAACGGCGACAGGCAGCCGAAGAACGCGCCCAGCAGTGCGCGGTCAAGCTGATGCTTCCGCTGATCCTCTTCATCTTCCCGGCCATCTTCGTCGTGCTGGCCGGTCCGGCGGCGCTGAGCTTCATGGAGTCGGGCTTCTAGGCCGCGATCGCGAAGGGAAATCTCAAGAACGCCACGGGGCAGCGAGCACGCTCGCTGCCCTTCTTGTTTGTATGCGATTCACCGACTCACTCGCCCGGTAAGAAGTGGATTTCGGCGGGATTCGCCGCGCCTGACGGTGTCGCACTCTCCGGTGTGAGTCGGGCGGGGACCGGCGATGCGGTCAGTAGGAACGCACTTTGCAGCCCTGCGAAGTCGCGGCAGTCCACGTCGCCGTCGCTGTCCAGGTCCGCGCGGGCGGCATCGTCCGGTGGGCAGGCAGGCGTCACGTCGGGTCCATCAAGGCAGTCCACGAAGCGCAGCAGGTCGTCCGAGTCCACATCGCCGTCATTGTCGATGTCGCCGGGAAGGCCGGCGCTGCGCCAGAGGAATGCTTGTGTTTTACCAAGCGAAGGGTTGTACCCGTAGCCTACGACGGTGATGGCGCCGTTGGAATCGACTTCGACATCCTGGGCGCTCGATGACGAGAAACCGGCTGGTAGGAACGCGCTCAAGTCGATGTAGCTGTCCGGCGATCCGATCCACAGTGCCGCGTGATTGTCGACGACGCCGACCTGCACCCCCGAGTGCGTTGCGTAGGCGTCGCTGCTGCCCCACTCCGGTCGGTGGAGTTCGACTGCAGTTGCGCTTCCACCGGCCCAAAGCGCCGCGTGCGATGCCGTTCCGCTGCCGACATGTCCGACGGCTTGCCCGTCACCGGCTCCTACGATGCTGGATGTTGCAAATCCCAATGGATGCAAGTCCGTGACGCTGGTCGCGGTGCCCGTCCACATGGCCGCGTGTGTCGTGGTGGTCGCGCCTATCGGAACGAGCGTGCCGTACTGTTTATCGCCGTCGATTGCGCTGATGGAACACCGTTCGACAAGCGCACCGGGATTGAGATAGGTCACGCTGTGGGGCGGCGTCCACAGGTAGGGGTAGCTGTGATAGAGGCCCAGGCTGTATTCATGGGCTGCGTTGGTCACTATGCGTTGGCCGTCAGTGGCGGTTGCGGAGTCGTATTCCGCGCCGCTGATATGGACTTCGGTGTACGCGTGCGAATCCGCCCACCAGTAGCAACCCGATTGCCAGGCGCAGGTCCACCACTGTCCACCGCCCTGGCACGAGTAGGTGTGCCAGAACCAGCCCACCATGAGGTTTCCCTCGACGTCGTAGATGCCTCCGCCGACGGACCCCGGTGGAGTGATGTCCGCGGGTGCGAGCGTGTCGCTATTCCACGCGATGGGGTGCGACAGGCTCATGACTCTTCCGTCGGGCAGCGTCGTGGTGATGTTCGCTGCGCCGCCGATCTGTCCCTGGCTGATGCCGTACGCATACGATGCGCCATCCGCCCAGCCGGGGTGGATGTTGGTAGCGCTCCACCAGCGTGGCGCGATCGCGGGCGTTTGCAACATCAACTCGGCGGGCGTGCTCGCGACCGCGCCACAGTCGTTGGTGACGACGACATCGTAGAATCCGGCATCGTCGAATGCTGGCGCAGTGATTTTCATCGTGGCGGTGTCCGTGCCTGAAAGCTCGCTGCCCCAAACGGTGGGCCCGTCGTTGAGTGGAACACCGTCCCGACGCCACTGATACGTGAAGGGGGCAGCACCGTTCACCGATACGCTGAAGCCCGCGACTGAGCCCGCATACGCGTGTTGGTCGAATGGTCCGGTGATTTCAGCGCAACGCGGAGTGAAGAGTGTCTCGACGGTATCGGTTCCGCCCGCGTCGTTGTCACCGCCAATTGCGTAGATAAGGTCATCACTGCCGAGAATGCACGCAAACCATTTGCGCGGAGTGTTCAGGGATGGGCCCGCGACCCAGGTGTTGCTTGCGGGTTCCAGTTTGTACACGGTGGTCTGTGTCGCGCCGGCACCGAGCGGACCGGATTCGCCCCCCACGACATAGACGCGACCATCGGCTCCGAGGACGGCGCGGGCTCCGCTGATCGGTACAGGCAGATCGGGTACCGCGGTATCGGACCACGTGTTGCCGGCAATGTCGTAGCGCGCGACGTTGGCGACGCGCGCGGTGCCGGACTGGTTGATGCCGCCGATGACGAGCATGTGGCCATTGCCGTCGTATGCGCCGCAGGCATCCGCGACGGGGGTGGGGAGCGGTGCGAGCGTGGTCCACGTATCGGTCAGCGCGTCGTAACGATCGCAGTGGCCGGAGTTCAGGCCGCCTTCTCCGGGTCCGCCGCCGAAACCGTACAACCGGCTCATGTCGTCCGATGCCCATGCGAAATACCCAATCGCGGCATCCGGCGCGGAGCGCGATGCGATCGCGGTCGAGATGCCGTCAATGGGGTCGTACACGCGGTCCGGTCCAGGCCCGTCGTCGCCGAGAATGAATCCGCCGTAAACGACGATGCGTCCGAGCGCGTCGATGCCCGCAGCTTCGCTGACGATGGGGCCGGCGCCGTCCAGCGGGGCAATCGCGGTCCAGGTGCCACCGGAGTATTCATGGCTGTTGCCGTCCTGATCGCCGCCGTTCTGCCACGGCGTGCCACCGATAGCATAGAGAATTCCACCATCGTTGACACCGGCAGCGTATTGCCGGGGCGCGCCTCCTATTGGAAGCGGGTCCGTGTATTGCCAGGTTTGCGCGCGGGCGGGCTCAACAAAGAATGCGTGAATGCAGGACAGAGCGACAGCGTAGCGAATGACGCGCGTGCGCATGGGATGACCTTTCAAGATGTCGTGTTTGAGCTGTAGTCCACAACGGTCAGTTCAGTCTGCGAATCGGCGCGCGGCGCTTCAACGGAGCTTAAGCATGGCTAATTGCAAAATCTGCACGCGTAGATGTGGACAGAATGTGTCGGATGGCGATTGGTTGTGATTCTAATTGGTGTGAGCGCTCACGGCGCGCTTTGGCTGAGCATCGCACGAAGATCGGGGCGTTTTTCTAGCGCGTTCTTAACATGTGCGTCAGCTTCTGCGGCGCGCCCTAGGTCGCGGAGGGTCAGACCCAGGAAAAGTTCGGTTTCGGCGTCGTTGGGGTTTTCCGAAAGAAGCGTTTCCAGGTGCGGGACTGCTTCCGCTGGTCGGCCCATGACGTTGAGCAGCCAGGCGAGTTCGCGGCGCGCAGCGGGTGCGTGCGGATCGGCTGCGACTGCGCTCTGGTAGTATGAAAGCGCTGCTTCCGGTTGGCGTTGTTCCAGGCGGATCTGCGCGAGCATGACGTAGACTTCCGCTTTGTACGGGTTGTCGTAGGCGAGCGTGGTCATGAGTTGCTCGGCTGCCTCGTCAAGCCTGCCGACGCGGCGCAGCGCGTGCGCGGTCACCAGCCGAAGGTGCGGCGACTGTGGGGAATACGCAATCGCCTGGGCGTATTCCGCGAGCGCCTTGTCGAATTCTTCGAGCCGGGCGTAGGCCAGCCCGCGATCCATGTGCCAGCGACCCGGGCTTGGCGGCGGTCCGGCGAACTGCACGCGACACGGCAGGTACACGAGCACGCAAAGCAGCGTGGTGAGCGCGGCGGTTTGCCACTTGCGCGCGGCGAACGCGGTGATGATCGTGTCGATTGCGATCGCCGCGAAGAGCAGGAGGTACGGGATCAGCGGGACGCGGTACCTGCCCGCGACGAAGAACGGCACAATTGCGGCGAAGATAACCACAACGATCGCGATCGCGAGGCGCACGAGCGCGCGGCGATCGAGGTTGGTGTCGGAAACTCGGCGCGTCCGCGTCAGTTCCGCGACCAGACCCACAAGCGCCAGCGCCAGCACGGACGCGAATCCGCCCGGTAGGTGCGAGAGGACGGGGGAGTTGTCGTGCTCTAACTGGATTTCCCAATTGTTCGGGACTTCGACCGGTCCCCAGAACATGAGCGTCTTCTTCGCCATGAGTCGCAGCCAATCACCCGGTTGCGTGCGCATGTACTTGAATGCGAGTCCGTTGAAGAACGCGGAGACTTCGCGGTAGCTCATCGGTTTGCCCGTATGGCGCTCGACGGACGCGACGATCGCGGGGTAGTCGTAGGGCGTGTGGAACCGGCCAAAGCCGGGCACCTGGCCCGCGGCATGCCCGCCTGAGTCTGGGTTATTCCCAATGTAGAGGTTTACGCCGCCGTTCGCGGAGATGGGTACGAATTCTCCCGAAACGCGGTAGTTGCGGATGGTCGCGGGCGCGATGGTCGCGAGGGTCACGGCTGATGCTACTGCGGCGGATAGCCAGGCACGCTTGCGGTTGTCGCCTTTGCGCAGCGTGAGCACCATCCACACGCACACGACGGCTGCAACGGGCAAGACATTGGGTCGCAGCAGCGCTGCAATTCCGAGCAGCACGCCGACACCGGCAGCGCTGAGCAATCTCGGGCGGTCGCGCCAGCGTCCCAGGAGATACACCGAAGCGAGCAGCGCGATGGTCGTCAGCGTCGTCGCGTGCAGTTCGCCTTCGAAATAGACGAACGCCCAGCAGGTGGCCATGCCGGCAGACCAGAGCAAACCGATGCGCGAGCTGAACCAGCGCTTCCCGATCACGAACGCGAGCAGGCAACCCGCGAGCCCGAACGCCATCTGCACGACGCGCGGCGCGGCGATGTTGATTCCGATGACGCGGTAGAGCGCAGCCAGGAAGTAGGGGTAGCCCGGCGGGCGGACGAAGGGGACCTGTTGCGTGTGCGGATCGGGATTTCCCGGTGGCGGGGCCCAGTTTCCGGTGACCAGCCCGTCGGCCCAGTATTGGTGAAAACCAGCATCGACACCGGGCGACACAAATTCGGGCTTCGCGGCGATCTCGCCGAGATACAAACCGCGAATCGCGAGCGCGACGATCAGAATGCCGAGCAGAATCCACTTGTCGTACGACGGGCGACTGTGGGACGGACTTTCCAGTCCGTCTTGACCGGCTGGAAAGCCGGTCCCACAGGCATCGCCAGACAAGCCCTTGTCATGCGCTTTCCCTGCCGGCGCACCGGCTGGTCGCGTTGATTTGACTGAGGTGGATCGTTTGCCTTGCGACGCCATCAGCGCTCCGGCTTGCGGTAGTTCACGCTCATCGCGTCGAGGCGTTTGAGATGCACCCCAAGCCGCTCCTGAAATGCGGACCAGTCGCGAGCCTCGGCGGGCGACCAAAGCACCTCAGCCAGCGCGCACGCACGCGGAAACGCCATGTACTCGACGTCGGCAGGCGTGTTCATCTGCTCGGTCCAGAGATTGCCCTGCCCGCCAAGGACGTGCTTGGCTTTCTCAGCGTTCAACTCGCTGGGGACCGGTTCGTAGGCGTACACCGTTTCGAGATCGAGCACCGGTGCCCACTTCGCGCCGCGTTCGTCCTCCGCGTCCGACTGGCGATAGTCGAAATAGCAGTGCGAAACGGGGCACATGATGACGTCGTGCCCTTCATTCGCAGCAGTGATTCCGCCTTCGGTGCCGCGCCATGACATTACAGTGGCGTCGGGGGCGAGTCCGCCTTCGAGGATTTCGTCCCAACCCACCAGCCGCTTGCCGCGCTCGTTTAGGAATTTCTCAATGCGGCGGATGAAGTAGCTTTGCAGCTCGTGCTCATTGGCGAGGTCTTCCTGCTTGATGCGGGCTTGGCATTTTCCACACGCTTCCCAGCGCTTCTTCGGGCACTCGTCGCCGCCGATGTGGATGTATTGGTTGGGAAAGAGGTTGCAGACTTCGCCGAGTACGTTTTCGAGGAAGTTGAACGTCGCGTCGTTGCCGGCGCAGAACACGTCCTGGCGAATGCCCGACTTGCCGACCACCTCGAACGGTCCACCGGTGCACGACAGCTTGGGATAGGCTGCCAGCGCCGCCTGCGTGTGGCCCGGCATCTCGATCTCGGGCAGGACGGTGATGTAGCGCTCCTTGGCGTAGGCGAGCACTTCGCGAACCTGATCCTTGGTGTAGAACCCGCCGTAGCGCTTGCCGTTCTCGTCGCGCCATGCCGCGATCTCGGTGAGCGCGGGGTACTTGTCGATCTGAATGCGCCAGCCCTGGTCATCGGTGAGGTGCCAGTGGAAGACGTTCATCTTGTGGTACGCGAGCAGGTCGAGGAAGCGCTTGACGAACGAGACGGGCATGAAGTGGCGCGAGACGTCCAGGTGCATGCCGCGCCAGGAGAATCGCGGTTTGTCGACGATGTGGCACACGGGCAGGAACGACGCAGCCTGCTCGCCCGCCGGTTTGACACCGGGCTGATCGTGCAACTGGCGGATCGTTTGATAACCGTAGAACAGACCCTGCGGAGACAGCGCCTTGAGCACGACGCCCGACGCGGTCACGTCGAGCGTGTAGCCTTCGTCGCCGAGGTTGGCGTCGGCGCCATCGGTGGTGATGAGGATCGTGCCGACCGGTAGTTCACCAGCCGGGGCGATGAGCTGAGGCTTGCGGCCCGCCCAGGTTTCGATTTGCGTCGCCAGCAGTTCCGCTACGGGCTTGGCTGCGTCGTTGCAGGCGATGGCCGCATCGGCAGCTAAGGGGGCCCATTCGCCTGAGAGTTCGCATGTCGCGGGTTGCGGAATCACTGATACGCTCCAGCCTTTGTCCGTGCCTTTGGAATCTTCCGTTGATTGTACCGATATGTCCTGCGCCGCACAGTGCTGCGCGAGGCAGGCACCGGCTACGATAGTTGCGAAGATAACGGCAATGCGTGTCCGCGTCATTGATCAAACTCCTTTTGCCGGAGCAACCCGCCGCCGGCTTCGCAAAACCCCGAATAGCAGTCCCGTACTCACCACCGCGACGCCCAGCAGCACGAATCCCTGCGTGCGATGCCCGAAGAGCAGGCTGCCAGTGCCAAAAAGTACGGAGTAAACGGCAGCACAGCCCAAAATCCAGCACAACAAAGAGTGCGTGAGGCTGTCGGGCGATTCGCCGACGCCCGCGGCTTCTCGTACCCAGCGCCAGCCAGGACCCGCCGGTTGGATACGGCGGCAGAAATCGATCAGTGTGTTGCGCTCGACCGGTGGCGTAAGGAAAGTCACGACGAGCCAAACGACCGTGGTGAATCCGACCGTGTAGAGCATGCCGGCTTCTGCGCTGATCAGTGGCGGTTGATCCGGCGGTTGGAAATGGTTGAACACGAGGATGGTGATTGAAACCGCGAACGAACTGACCATCGCGGCGATTTCGCTCCACGCGTTGATCCGCCACCAGAACCAGCGCAACAGATAGATCAGCCCCGTTCCCGCGCCGATGGTGAGCAGCACCTGGAACCCGGCGCCCGCGGAGTCGATCACCGCGACCAGTGATCCGCCGACGACCATCAGCAGCACGGTGACAACGCGCGACACTCGGATGTAGTGGTGCTGCGACGCGTTGGGCACAAGGAACCGGCGGTAGAGGTCGTGGATCAGGTACGACGTGCCCAAGTTGAGCTGCGTCGACATTGTCGAGACGTAGGCTGCGAGCAGCGATGCGGTGATGATGCCCAGCATACCCGCGGGTACGAAGGTGAGCATCGCAGGGTAGGCCATGTCGTGGTTCACCAGGTCAGGCCGGATGTGCGGGAACGTGGTGCGGATGCTCTCCAGGTTTGGGAAAACAAGTAGCGACGCCAAGCCGACGATGATCCACGGCCAGGGGCGCAGCGCGTAGTGGGCGGCATTGAACCAGAGCGTGGCGCCGGCAGCATGGCGTTCGTCCTTGGCTGCCAGGATGCGCTGCGCGATGTAGCTGCCGCCGCCCGGTTCGGAACCCGGATACCATGCGGACCACCACTGCACGGTGAGCGGGAGGATGAAGATCGCCAGCGCGGTTTGCCAGTTACCAAAGTCCGGGAGCAAGCCGAGTTTGGACGGGTCGATTCCCGCGATCAGGCCATCTAGTCCGCCAACCGCGGGATGTTTCAGCGCGAAATAGGCCGCGGTCAGTGATCCGGTCATCGCGAACACGAACTGCACGAGGTCGGAGACGAGCACGCCCCACAGCCCGGAGACGGCGGACACAGCGCTGCACAGGATGATCGCGAAGACGATCGTCTGCCATGCGGGAATTCCAAAGAGAACGCTCGCGATCTTTACGGCTGCCAGTGTTACGGTTGCGATGATAAAGCAGTTGTAAACCAAGCCGAGGTAGACGGCGCGAAAACCGCGGACGAGGGCTGCCGACGGCCCGGCATAGCGGATCTCGTAGAATTCGAGGTCGGTGACGAGCCCCGCGCGTCGCCAGAGGCGCGCGTAGAAAAAGACCGTGGCCATTCCGGTGAGCAGGAACGCCCACCACGCCCAGTTTTTCGCGATGCCATCTTCGCGCACAAACTGCGTGACGAGTCCCGGTGTGTCGGTGGAGAAGGTCGTGGCCACCATCGACGTGCCGACGAGCCACCACGGGCCGGAGCGGCCTGAGACGAAGAACTCGGTGGTGTCCTTGCCGGCGCGGCGCGCGAAGAAGAGTGCTGGGGTGAAAATGAGGATGACGCTGCCGGCAAGCACGATCCAATCTACGGTGGTGAGCTGCATGTTGTTTCGCTCGCGATATTACCGACAAAACAGAGCCGCGCCCGTAAGGAAGCGGAGGGATTGGCCCGACGCACCTTTACGCGAAACCGAACCCCCCTCCCTCTGGGAGGGGCTGGGGGAGGGTGTCGCGCGATGGCGTTACTTCCTGTACCGACGCCTTTCCTTTGTTCCCCCTCACCCCTCCTCTCCCCCGATGGGAGAGGGGGTTTGTTTTTCGCAATCTGCGCACCAACCAGTTGCAGGCAGGATGCCTGCACCACAATGCCTTGCACGGACTACTGCTTAACGGCACTGCCATTAACGATGCTGTGCTCGTCGCCTTACTTCGATTCTTGCCGGTGGTCGGCGAACCAGGCGAACATCTGCGGCAGGCTGTCCGTGATGATCGCGCTGCGATGTTTGTAACCCTGTCTTTCCCAATAGCGAAACGAGATGCCGTGTTCCGCGAGCGTAGCGGCTGCCCGTCGCGATTGTGTCACCGGTACGACATCGTCGTCGCGGTCGTGAATGATCAGCGGGTCGAGTCCGCCCAGGTGCGGTAAGGCATCGAGCGGTGCCGGCGCCGCCATCGGACAGATGGTAGCAAAGCGCTGCACGTTTCGCGACGCGATGTGCCACGTGCCCCAGCCGCCCATCGAATGGCCCGCAAGATAAACCCGGCCTGTGTCTACGCGGAGGTCTTGGCAGATGCGGTCGATGATGTCGAGCACGTCGCGTTCGCCGTTGCCATCGTAGTATTTCTCCCCGCGTCCATTAGGGGCAACCACGATGTGGCTGTGCTGTTCGCCCGCGTCTTTGATGCCGGTAAGGTCGAACCACGCGTTGTGATCGACACCTTTGCCGTGCAACACGACGAGCAACGGCAATGCTTTGCCGCTGGTCATTGCTTTCGGCAGGAAAAGGCGGAAGGGTTGCTCGCTGCGATCAACGCTGCTGATCAGCGTATACAAGTGGTCGCCGGGTTTGAGTTCGGAAAGTGGCGTATCCATGGCATTTGCCTCGACACGATTGTACTTGGCCTGTTGGTGCAAAGTACCCGTTATGCTCTAGAATGTCGATGCGCCGGCGCGACGTTATGCGCGGCTTGTCGTTCACCTGCCACGTGGGAGTCACAACCATGACACGTATTGCTACTCTTGTTTGCTCGGCTGCTCTGTTCGTCGCCGCTTCGTTGCCCGTACGGGCTGCGGATCAGATCGACGTGGTGTATTGCGGGATCGACGTGATGGCGCGCGACGGGTTTCAGCCACTGGCTGGGCGCAAGGTCGGGCTCATCACCAACCACACCGGTTTGGATCGCAACGGCAAGTCGACGCTGGAGTTGCTCCACGCTGCGCCCAATGTCACGCTGGTCGCGATCTTCAGTCCCGAGCATGGGTTGAAGGGCGTGCTTGATGAACGCGTCGCCGACTCGTCCGATCCGCTCACCGGTTTGAAAGTTTACAGCCTCTACGGCGAAACGCGCAAGCCATCGGCTGAGATGCTGGAGGGTGTGGATACGCTGGTGTTCGACATTCAGGATATCGGCGCGCGGTTTTATACGTACATTGGCACGATGGGTATATGCATGGAGGCAGCCGCGGAGCACAACATCCGCTTCGTCGTGCTCGACCGACCCAACCCGATCACCGGCACGCGCGTCTCCGGGCCATTGAACGATCGCGAAGGCAAGTTCACCGCGTACCACACGATTCCGGTGATGCACGGCATGACGATCGGCGAGCTGGCGCTGATGTACAACAAGGAGCGGAACATCAACTGCGACCTGCACGTCGAGAAGATGGAGGGGTGGAAGCGCGCCATGTGGCTCGAAGAGACGAACCTGACCTGGGTGAACCCCTCGCCGAACATGCGTTCGCTGACGGAGGCCACGTTGTATCCGGGAATTGGTTTGATTGAGGCGTGCAACGTGTCGGTGGGTCGCGGGACGGATACGCCCTTCGAGGTGTTCGGCGCGCCGTGGATCGAGGAACGCAAGCTCGCGGCTCGGTTGAACGGGTTGAAGCTGCCGGGCATTCGGTTTTTGCCCTATCGTTTCACGCCGGACGCGAGCAAGTTCGCGGGCGAGTCGTGCGGTGGCGTGCAGATCATCCTGACGGATCGCGACGCATTCAAGCCGATCGAGACCGGCTTGTCGATCGTCCGCGAGTTGCGGAACCTGTTCGGCACCGCGTTCGACGTCGACCGCGTGAACAACCTGCTCTTCAACCAGGCCCTGCTGGAAAAGGTCAAGTCCAGCACCGACCCCGAGAGCTACGAGCCACTCTGGCGCGACGACATGAAGCAGTTCATGGCCCGTCGCGCGGAATACCTGCTATACGATTAGGAGCACCAATCCGAGCCGCGACTGTAAGGGAGCGGAGAAACCTGATGCGCAGACTTCGCGCGGAGTCTCTCCGCAAGGGACCAACCGCGCAATCCCCGGTAAATAAACCGCCGATTGGCGTGAATACCACCCAGCCATAGAATTGCACGATATTGTGGGGCGCGGTTAACCTCACCGGTTTGGTGCGGTCTAATTGCGTGTTGGCGGCGGACGGAGATTGCCGGTTGGATATCGGGAGTTCAGGGATGCGCATGTGTCGAGACGGTTGGTTGCGGGGTTTGGCGTTTGGGCTGCTGCTTGCGGTGGGCGCGCTGCCCGTGTTTGCGGACGAGCAAGCCGGTGGGGAGGCGGCGGGTGCTGTCGAGGAGGCGGCTTCCCCGCAGGTGCTCGCGGTGCTCGACGCGCTCGAAGCGGCGGGTACCAACCTCAAGACGATTCAATGCGCCGTGGTCTACTCGACCGACGACAAGCTCAACGTCACCAAGACCGCGAAGTACGGCACGATCCAGTTCAAGCGCGCCGAGCCGCACCCGCTCTTTCTGATCACCTTCGACAAGACGGATGCGGACGGCATCCTGATGCGCAACAAGGAGTGGTGGCTGTTCCGCGACCGCTGGCTGTGGGAGGCGAAGTCGAAGGGTACGCTGATCATCAAACGCGAGTACCTCGCGCCCGGCGAGAAGGTGGACTTCTTCAACCTTGAGAAATCCCCGATTCCGATGCCCTTCGGCCAGACGCGGCAGGAGGTGCTCGATAACTTCCACGTCAAGGTGATGCCGCCGCAGGTGGGCGACCCGCCCGAGACGGATCACCTCTACTGCGTGCCGCGCGACGGCAACCAGCTCTCGCGCGAGTATCGCCGGCTGGAGTATTACGTCGATCGCAGCGTTCACTTGCCGGTGCGAATCGTCGCGGAGGACGCGAACGGCGAGAAGGTCAACGTCGCGAATTTCATGGATATCGGCGGCAACCTGCTCACGCCCCAGGCGGTCAACCAGGAAATCCCCGACAGCGCGTTCGCGCTCCCGGCTGAGACGCACGACTACCACGTCTCGGAAGAGCCGCTGCAAGGCCCGGGCGACACGCCGCCGGACCAGGGCGGTGGAATCGGTAAGAACATGCCCTAGGCGTTTGCCCTAGAACGCAGCGGTTGCCAACGCCCGCGATGCGGTGCACAATCCCTTGCGCGTCTGTTGAGTCCCGTTTGGCAAAGCGAGGCTGACCGTGGTGCGCAAACCTGTCACATTGATTACCGGCGCCAGTGGCGAAGTCGGGTTCGGGCTGATTGAGCGATTCGCCGAACGCGGCGACAGCGACATCGTCGCGCTCGATTTGAACGAGCTGCCGGACGAGCATCGTGCGATGTGCGCGGGCGCGATCACCGGTGACATTCTCGATCAGAACCTGCTGGAACGGCTGATCAGCGAATACGAGATTCACGCGATCTACCATCTGGCGGCGCTCTTGAGCACGCGGTCGGAGTTCACGCCCGATACCGCGCATCGCGTGAACGTCGAAGGGACGCTGAACCTTATCCGTCTCGCGCACGAGCAGGCGCGTTGGCACGGCAACCCGGTGCGGTTCCTCTTTCCCAGTTCGATCGCGGTCTACGGCTTGCCCGATCTTGCGACGAAACGCCGCGCGGGTCGCATTCGTGAAAGCGAGTGGAACCTGCCCACGACGATGTACGGATGCAACAAGTGCTACTGCGAGCAACTCGGGCGCTATTATTCCGAGCATTTTCGACAGCTATCGGCTGAGGCGACTTCGAGCGGTGTTGATTTTCGTTCAGTGCGTTTCCCGGGTTTGATCAGTGCGGTGACGATTCCCTCCGGTGGTACCAGCGACTATGCAGCTGAGATGATTCACGCAGCCGCGCGCGGCGAGGCGTACGAGTGCTTCGTCGGCGAGGAGGCGCGGATTCCGTTCATGGTGATGCCCGACGGGATCAAGGCGCTGCTGCAATTGGCGGAAGCGCCGGTCGAGTGCTTGTCGCAGCGGGTGTACAACGTGACGTCCTTCAGTCTCAGTGCCGGCGAGCTGCGCGAATATGTGCGCAAAGCATTTCCCAATGCCGAGATATGCTTCAAGCCCGACGGCAAACGGGCTGCGATTATCGACACCTGGCCTGCGGACGTTGACGATACGCTGGCGACGCGCGATTGGGAGTGGCGGCCGGACTTCGACGTGAAGCGCGCGTTCGACGAGTACCTGGTGCCCACGATTTCGCGGCAGTATCAGGTGTAGGGTGGGCACCGCCCACCATAGGAACAACGAGGGGCATCGGGAAATTGTGGTGCAGGCATCTTGCCTGCATACGCAATGACGGCAACGCTGAATTCGCGGCAATCTTTGTCGGTGGTGGGCAATGCCCACCCTACTGCATTTCTACGAGGTGTCGGTCATGTTCGGCGCGATGAAAGACGCATTGCAGGCGAAACTCGCGGGCATTCGCGACGCGGGTTTGTACAAGGAGGAACGCGTCATACTTGGTCCGCAGGGTGCGGACATCGGCGTCGAACATCCGCCCGGTAGCCCGCGACGCGAGGTGATCAACTTCTGCGCGAACAACTACCTTGGGTTGTCGAGCCATCCCGAGGTTATCGCAGCCGCTCATGCCGGTCTGGATTCGCACGGCTACGGGATGAGCAGCGTGCGTTTCATCTGTGGTACGCAGGATATTCATCGCAAGCTCGAACGGCGGATCGCGGAGTTCCTCGGCACCGATGACACGATTCTCTATGCCGCGTGTTTTGACGCGAACGGCGGCGTGTTTGAGCCGCTGCTGGGTGCGGACGATGCGATCATTACCGATGCGCTGAATCACGCGTCGATTATTGATGGTGTGCGGTTGTGCAAAGCCAAGCGCTACATCTTCGCCCACGCGGACATGGCTGACCTGGAGGCGAAGCTCGTGGAGGCGAGTTCTGCGCGGTATCGGCTTATCGTGACCGACGGAGCGTTCAGCATGGATGGCGACATCGCCAAGCTCGACGCCATCTGCGATCTCGCGGATAAGCACAATGCGCTGGTGATGACGGATGAATGTCACTGCACCGGGTTTCTGGGCAAGACGGGACGCGGTGCGATCGAGCATTGCGGGGTGATGGGTCGCGTTGACATCATCACCGGGACGTTGGGAAAAGCGTTGGGCGGAGCCAGCGGAGGGTTCACAACCGGGCGCCAGGAGATCATCGATCTGCTGCGGCAGCGGTCCCGGCCTTACTTGTTCAGCAATACGGTCGCGCCACCCATCGCTGCCGCTTCACTCAAGGTGCTTGATTTACTGAGCGAGTCGACAGCGCTGCGCGACAAGCTGGAGGGCAACACGAAGCGCTTCCGCAAGCAGATGACGGAGGCGGGTTTCGGCATCAAGCCGGGCGTACACCCAATCGTGCCGATCATGCTCTACAACGCGAAACTGGCGCAGGATGTCGCACGCGACCTGTATGAGAAGGGCATCTACGTCGTCGGGTTCTTCTACCCCGTTGTCGCGAAGGGGCAGGCGCGTATCCGCGTGCAGTTGTCCGCCGGTCACGAGTTCGCACACATCGACAAAGCCGTGGCTGCCTTCACGGAAGTTGGCGAAAAGTATGGCATTTTGCACAAGTCGCGCGACGAGATCGTGGCGAAGTATGGTGAATGATGCGTTCTGATTTGCGGACACTCAGAATCGGTTGCGTCACGTTGGTGCTTGGCGTTGCCGGGCTTGCGCGTGCGGAGGATGCGGTGCGGCGCGTGGTCGACGTGAATGCGGGCTGGCGATTTCACAAGGGCGATGTCGAGAGTGCTGGCAAAGCGGCATTCGACGACAAGGCTTGGGAATCCGTTGACCTGCCGCACACCTGGAACGCGCAGGATGGGCAGGATGGCGGTAACAACTACTATCGCGGGCCGGGATGGTATCGCCGTTCGCTCGGCGAATTGAAAGGTGTCGTTGGCAAACGCGTGTTCATTCGCTTTCAAGCCGCGAACACTGTCGCGGACGTGTACCTGAATGGCGCGCACGTCGGCCAGCATCGCGGCGGGTTTGCCGCGTTCTGCTTTGAACTCTCGCCGCACTTGAAGGCTGACGGCGCGAATGTCTTGGCGGTTCGCGTCGACAACAGTCATTTCGACGACGTTCCACCGTGGTCCGCGGACTTTACTTTCTTCGGGGGCATCTATCGCGGTGTCGAACTGCTCGTTCTCGACCCGGTGTGCATCTCGCCGCTCGACTACGCTTCGCCTGGCGTCTACCTCCAGATGGTGGGCGTCGGCAAGGACTGGGCGAAGGTACAACTGACCACGGTCATCTCCAACGGTCAGGACAAAGCGCTCGACGCGAAGCTCGACGTGGAGCTGCGCGACGCGGACGACAAAGTTGTGTTGAATGAGCGCTTTCCGGTTGAGTTGGCGGCAAGCGCCGAAGCCCGAACGCAGCACGTCGTCCACATCGACAATCCGCACATGTGGAACGGGCGGCGCGATCCGTATCTCTATTCCGTGACGGTGCGGTTGCTCGTCGACGACAAACCGGTTGACGAAGTTCACCAGCCTTTGGGTCTGCGCACGTTCGGTGTTGATCGCGAGAAGGGCTTCGTGCTCAACGATACGCCGCTCGATCTGCACGGGGTAAATCGGCATCAGGATCGGCTCGATATGGGCTGGGCGATCACGCAGCGCGAGCATGACGAAGATTTCGCGCTGATTCGCGAGATGGGCTGCACGGCTGTCCGTTTGGCGCACTACCAACAGGCGGACTACGCATACACGCTGTGCGATGGGATGGGCCTCGTCGTTTGGGCGGAGATTCCGCTGGTGAATCGCATCGCGGACACGCCCGAGTTTCGCGACAACTGCCGCCAGCAACTCCGCGAACTCATCCGCCAGAACTACAACCACCCATCGATCTGTTTCTGGGGAATTCACAACGAAATCACGGCACCTTGGGATCAGGGCCCGGACGCGACCGCACTCGTGCGCGATTTGGCCGCCCTGGCGAAGGCGGAGGACCCGACGCGGCTGACGACCTGCGCCGCGTGCGATCCGGTCGATCATCCCGCGAACTGGCAAACCAACGTTGTCGCGGTGAACCGTTATTTCGGGTGGTATGCCGGCGAAGCGGAGGATGTGGCAGCGTGGGCTGATGCGACGCACAAAGCGCACCCGCAGACCCCGGTGGGCATGAGCGAATACGGCGCCGGTGCGAGCATTCATCATCACGCCTGGCCGCCGGTCAAGCCGAAGCACAACGGCCCGAACCATCCCGAGGAGTGGCAGGCGCATCTGCACGAGGTGCACTGGCGCGCGATGCGCGAGCGCCCGTTTCTCTGGTGCAAGTTCGTTTGGAACATGTTCGATTTCGCAGTCGACGCGCGCAACGAAGGCGACACCCCGGGCCGCAACGACAAGGGTCTCGTCACCTACGATCGCAAGACAAAGAAGGACGCGTTCTACTGGTACAAAGCCAACTGGTCCGACGAACCGTTCGTACACATCAACAGCAGCCGGTACGAGAAGCGAACCACGGCGCAAACGACCATTCGTGTTTACACCAACTGCGACGAGGTCGAGTTGCAGCACAACGGCAAGTCGCTCGGCAAGCAGAAGTGCGCGGACCACGTCTGCGAATGGCCGGTGACGCTCGAGCCGGGTACGAATGAGATGAAGGTCAAAGCAATACACGATGGGGCTGAAGTCGTGGATAGCTGCCAATGGATGCTGGCACTCCCATCGTCAGATGGCGCGGAGTAAGCTCCTCTTGCACGGTTGACGCCAACGGCGTCACGGCTCATAGCCCGGGGTTGTCGCGCAGCGACTACCCCGGGTTGGAAGACACCAATCCACACAACCCCAACGGGGTTGCGGCTTCCTGCGATTCTAGCATTCGATCAGGTGCTGGCCGCGACGCCTACAGCGTCGAATTCTTTTCCACGCACACACACCCAGGGTAGCACCTGCGGCGCAACCCTGGGCTGAGTGCCGATGCCCCGTCGGGGCATATCCGGGAATTTCACTTCACGTGAGAAGCGGATGCTGCGGGGGAATTATGATCGCGCTAAACGCCCGCGTGATCTTTGCTGGCTGCGTCGATGAAGCTGCGGACGTCCTCTTTGCTCACACCGGGTTCGCCGGGGCTGACGTTGCCGAGTTTGCCGTGACGCATCCAGTCTTCGAGCATGTCGATCTGCTCAAAGAGTTGCTCAAATGAATCCACGACGAAAAGCAACGGCTGATAGTGGTGAATCTCGAAGTATTGGTTCACCACCCATTCGAGTTGGAACGGGAAACGCTGTACGCGATCGTTCTCGATGCAGTTTTCGATTTCGCCGAAACTGCTGAGCAGCCCGCTGCCGTAGACGCACACGTCCTGCCGATCTCCACCGGGTCGCCGCATCAAGCCGAACTCGATCGTGAACCAGAAGAAACGCGCCATGGCTTTGATCACGCTCTCGAGTTTCTGCTCGCGTACTTCGATGTCGCGAATCTCCGCCGCCAGGTGAGCGGCAGTGTGTGCCACCTCGCCGAAGCGCACGAGCACGTCGGCGAACATGCGATCGGTGTGCATGGGTACGTGGCCGGCGACGTCGTGGAAGATGTCGGGCTCAGGGAGGTAATCGAGCCTCGCGCCGTCGCGAATGGTGATCGTGGTGGGGAAGGCGCGTTCGCGGAGGCAGTCGAAGAACATGAACGCGGGGACATAGCCGCTGACGGCTTTCGCGCTGAACCCGCTGAGCGGTTCGAGGAACTTGTTGACGTCGGGTAGCCGCGGCACGTGATCGGGCGGCAGCGCGAGTTTCTTGACGCCTTCGAGGAACTTGGGGTGGGCGTACATTTCCCAACGCGGGAGGATGCGCGCGTAGAGGCGGCGCCAGGTGTCCTGATTGTCTTCGCTGTAGAGGTCGTAGGGCTGTTCGATGTAGAGTTCGCCGCGCGACTTCGCCTCTTCAATGAAGGGTGCTTGCGTGGTGGTCAGGCCTGTGCTCGCATTCGGCATCGGATTCGTCCTCCTGGCGTCGCGCTGCTGAGGTTGCCCTTTGGTGTTCGTGTCCGCTCCCTTACAGTCGCGGCTCGGATTTGGGGCGCTTGCGCAATGATGATCGCTTTAAGCTCGCCGCTGGCCCGCTAAACCATTATTTGATTTCAGGCCGGGGTAAGTCAAATCGATCGGTCGTACGTGCGTAGGTGCCGCGTCCCATGCGTCCGATGGTCTGCAACTTCTCCGGATCAAGCAGCCCGTCGTCCGCGAGATACTCGTCGTTCACGTGGATGGTAACGATGCGCCCGAACACGACGGCTGACGCGCCGGGGTGATCACCGTAGTCGACGATGCGATCGAGCACGCATTCGCAATTCACCGGCGATTCCGCGACGAGCGCGGGTTGCACAATGGTTGCAGGCTTCGGCGTGAACCCCGCAGCCGAGAACTCATCGACGTCTGGCGGATAGGATGCAGACGATTGGTTCATCGCCTCAGCCATCGGGGCGGTGACGACCGCGACGACGAATTCGCGCGTGTCCTCGACGTTGACGAGTGAGTCCTTCTTGCCGCCGTCGCGCGTTCGGCCCGCGCAGAAGATGACCACCGGCGGGTTCGCATTGACCATGTTGAAAAAGCTGAACGGCGCAAGGTTGCGCACGCCATCGGCAGAGATCGTCGAAATGAACCCGATGGGCCGGGGGTTCACGAACGTGATGCAGAGGCGGTAGATGTCCTGCCATCCGCGGTCGGGTTGGGCAATGTCTATGTACATGAATGCTTTCAGGCCAAAAAAAGTGGCTTCACAACTGCGGCGTACGAACCCCTCTCCCCCTCGGGGAGAGGTCGGGTGAGGGGGCGAAATTGGATGCTGTCCATTTCTCTAGCCATTTCGAATGAGGTACGCCTGCCTTTTTCACCCTCCCCTAGCCCCTCCCAGAGGGAGGGGGGTGTCGGACTTCCGAGCCGGATCCCCACCGGTCTATATCCTCAGCTAACGAACTTCCAGTTCGGATGCAATTCGATGCAAAACGTTCTCAATGTCTCGGACAATCTCATCATCGCCGAACCGAATGACACGAAACCCCTGTGACTCTATGTATGCCGTGCGCTTCTTGTCGTAAATCTCGCGTGTCTCGTGACTTCTGCCGTCCAGTTCGATTACCAGTTTGGCGGTTACGCAGCAGAAGTCGGTGATGTAGGATCCAATCGGATGCTGCCGTCGCCAACGCAGTCCGTTCATTCGGTGGTTTCGCAATTTGCTCCAGAGCAGGCGTTCCGGAAACGGCGCGTCTTGGCGGAGCGTGCGGGCTCGGTTGATTGTGCGCTGGTGATTGTTGGTTCGCGGTTGGCTCATTTTGTTCGCACCTTGGTGCAAGCTGCCGTTTCTATTGGCGATTTCGGTGATTGGTTTTATGCTAAGCCCCTCTCCCCCTCGGGGAGAGGTTGGGTGAGGGGGCGATACCGGATGCTGTCCATTTCCTTGGCCATTTCAAATGAGGAACGCCTGCCTTTTTCACCCTCCCCTAACCCCTCCCAGAGGGAGGGGGGTTAATGGCCGCCCTCTACTTCACCCAGGTCAGGTGGTAGTCCTTTTGTTCGATGCCCGATGCGAACTTTGTCAGGCGGAGCGGTTTGTAGCAATCCATCATCACCGCGAGTTCGCTGGTCTTCTTCACACCGATCGAGCGTTCGTACGTGCCCGGGTGTGGGCCGTGGGGGATGGCTTGCGGATGCAGGCTGATCGATTCGCTGTCGATTCCTTTGCGCGAGGTGAAGTTGCCCGCGACGTAGTATAGGATCTCGTCCATGTCGACGCTCGCGTGTCCGTAGGGACACGGGATTGCCTTCTCGTGGAAATCCACCATGCGCGGCACGAACGAGCAGATCACGAAGTTCGGCCCGCTGAAAGTGATGTGCGTCGTCGGCGGCAGGTGGACGAGACCGGCCTTTGGTTGATAGTCGTGGATGTTGAACGCGACGGGATAGACGAATCCGTCCCAGCCCTCGAGTTCGTAGGGCCAGTGGTCGTACTTGTGCGTCGAAAGCTCGTCGCCGAGCTTGGTCACCTGGAGGTAGGGCGGGTCGCCGTGAAGCTGCTTGTCGTAGGTGAGCAAACGCTCGGGCAGGCGGAAGTCGCGATGCGTGTACGGCGCGTACATCGTGATCTGTCCCCACTCGTTGCGGAATTCCTTGGGGATGCCAACGGCTCCCCCGCGTCCCTCGAAGATGAGCATCGTGCCCTGGTTGCCCTCGAAGTGGATGCGATACGGCGTCGACTTGGGGATGAGCAGGTAGTCGTGCTCGCGGAAGGGCAGGATGCCGTAGAGGCTTTCCACGAACCCGCTGCCCGAGTTGATGAAGTAGCACTCGTCGCCGTCGCCGTTCGAGAAGAAGTGCTTGGGCGGTTGAGTCGGTTTGCACAGGCCGATGTGAATGTCGGCATTGACCATCAGCGTGTGTCGCCCGGTCAGGAAGTCACCGCCCGGTTCGATGTCCTGCGTGCGCACGTGCCGGCGATGCAACGGCTGGTGTTCGACGAGTTCGATCGGACAGAAGCCCGGGATGTTCATGCTGTCGACCGCAAACTCGTCGGTCGGTGGGATCTTGAAGTAGAGCACCGAAAACGGGCCTTCGAACCCGCGACGCGTGACGCACTGCTCCATCAGCAGCTTCTCATCGCTGCCGTAGAATGCGGTGTGCGGTTTTGGGGGTACGTTGCCGAGCTGGTGTCGTTGAATCATGGCGTTCTCCCTGTGTGGACGCGGCGGAATCGCGGCTGCGATCACGCGTTTTGCGTTGTGTTGCCGCCCAACATGGTGACGTGATGTCCACGGAGGATTCTAACCGGGGCATCTGAGGATGACGAATTGGGCGTGGTTGCGGCCGATGGCGCGGTATCGTGTCGCCGAAAATGTCCGCGCATAAAAAAAGCCCGCCGAAGCGGGCTTAAAATAAAATGCGGCAATCACCTAATCTCGCCTTTCGACTACCCTCGGCCGTGCGGGCTTAACTACCGTGTTCGGAATGGGAACGGGTGTGACCCCGCACGTAAGGTCACCGCGACGGAGATAATAACAAGCCCGCAATAGGTGTCAAGGCGTCCTGAACACACGATCTGTTATTTGTAACTCATTATATTTCAATGGGTTACGGTGTGGCTGGTTCCGTCTCGACCGGGACCAGACGGAATTCTATCGGCTCGGGAGCGCTGGCGAGCTTCACGCCGGGCGGCAGATTGAACCGCGGGGTGAATTCGCGGTACTGCCCCGATGTATCCTTGTCCGCCGCCGTGAGTTCGATCACGCCGGTGATGCGGTAGTCGTCGTCATTGCGGACGCGGTCGAGAACTTCGGCGCGGGCGCGAATGGTCACGGGTTGCGTAAGGATGGTGCCCGCGTCGCGCACTTCGACGCGATAGCTGTTGAAGATATCCGGGCTCGCTTCGATCTTGATCGGAACGGCTGATATGGTCATCTCCTGAAGTTGCTCAGCCAGTTGATACTCGATGAGCACGGCATCGGGATTGAGATGCACGGTGTAGCCGCCGACGATGTTCGGCAGCGGGACGATGTCCTCGCTGGGCACGCCGCGCTGGGAGGTCCCAAGCAGGTTGTCGAGATTGAGCACGACGCGCCGGTCTTCAGGCGCGAGCTGTTCGTACTCCAGTTCCGAGATGGTCACGGTGACTTCCGAGATCGGCACGCGCGTATCGGTCGTCTTCACAACGATGGGGCCCTCGTATTCAAGCGAGCCGGGGCGGACCTCAAGCGGCATCATGACGGTCTTGTCGCGATCGACGCGCACGGGGAGCGTCGGCGGGTCGACTTCCTGCACGATAACCTGCGCGAGATCGCCCGACGTGTGCCGCAGACTCTCGACAAGGTCGAGTTGGGTATTGCCCGATGAACGCACGCCCACGGAGATCGTCGCGAGGATGGGCTGCTTGACGCGCAGGGCGTTGACGACGGCGCGCTTGCCGGTGACCACCGCTTCACAGTTCAGCAGCGTCAAGTCGTCAACGATGACGCGCATGTCATGGGACGCGGCGTTCGGTTCCAGGCGGAGTTGCAGCTTGGCGGTGTCGGTAAGCGAATAGTCCGCCACCACCCAGATCAGCAGGGCGAGGACCGCTGACAAACTCACGAGTCGCAGTTGCTGCATGAATCCAGTCCGTACGTTGCCCGTCTTATGGGCGAGCTATGCTCCCGTGGCGCCATCAGCCAACGGGTCGGGTGGCTGCGTCAGGTCCATCGGTTCCGAGGACGGCCCGCCGGCATTCGGCGGTGCGCTGGTCGCGTCCGATTCTGCGTCCATGTCCTGCATTGCTTCAGCTTCGGCTTCGTCGTGCGTTGATCCGATGAGCCGGGCTGCGAGCAGTTCGCGAAGTTTGTCGCCGTCGAGATCGCGGTGAAACTTGCCGCGCACCGCCAGCGAAATCGCGCCGGTCTCTTCACTGACGACGACGACGAGCGCGTCAGTCTCCAGGCTCATGCCCAGCGCGGCGCGGTGGCGACTGCCGATGATGCGGTGCGCGGGATCGGCTTCCGCGAGCGGGAATTCGCAACCAGCCGCCGCGATGCGCCCCTCGCTGATGATCACGCCAAGATCGTGCAGCGTTGATCCGGGCCAGAAGATGGTTTCGAGCAGTTCGCGACTGATCTCGGCATCGAGCATGACGCCGGTTTCCAGCAGACCGCCGACGGGCACGCGCCGTTCGAGGGCGACGAGTGCGCCGATCTTGCGCCGCGAAAGATTGGTGGCCATGGAGACGAGCGACTCGATCTGCCGGCTCGACTGGGCGGTTCGGGCGCGCCGGCTGAAGCGCTCGCCGATGCGCGTCAGGCCGCGGCGCAGCTCGGGCTGAAACACGACGAGTGCAACGAGGAACGTGCCACCGACGAAGAAGGGATAGAGCACGAGGATGCGGTCGAGCTGGAGGACGCTCGCGACGACCCAGAGCACGAGCATGCCCACGAAGATCGCGAGCACCGCCTGCATGAGCCGGGCACCGCGTGTGCCCTGGAGAAACCGCAGCACGACGTAGACCGCCGTGCCGATGAGCAGCAACTCGAGCAGTGCGGAGAGCGAGAAGACGTCGACCAGCGCCCGCCAGCTGAACCCCTCCTCGCCACGCAGACGCTCGATGTACATGTTGAGCAGCGGGAAGCGTGTCGTCTGCGCCAACAGGGTCGAGGTAAGCAAGGAACGGTTTCCGGTGATGCGAATCCGCGTTGTCCGGGGTCGAGCCGACAGGTGCCGATGGGCGTCCGCTCGACGTCAAATGAACTGCCAATGGCAGTATATAAGCTGAAATGTGGGCTGCCAAGGCGATCGTTGTGCATTGGGAGATTCGTGCGGCATGCGTTCACTTCGCGCGTCACGTGCAGCCAGTGAGCTTGACCATCCGCGTCGCGCGCAGGACAATACTTGGCTGCGAGGTGCCTGCGAATCCATCGCTGATTCGCGGCGCGAAGCGAAGCCGGAGTGGCGGAATTGGCAGACGCGCGGGATTCAAAATCCCGTTCTGGCAACAGAGTGTGGGTTCGAGTCCCACCTCCGGCAGTCCCTCGAACCGTTCATCATTTCCGCGACGCATCATGGACCATGACATCTCCAACGTGGATGTGCTCATCCGATTCCTGGCCGCTGTCGTCTGCGGCGCGGTCGTCGGGTGGGAACGCGAAGCCAAGGACAAACCCGCCGGTCTCAAGACGAACATGATGGTCGCGCTCGGCGCGTGCGGGTTCACGGTGATATCGGCGGCTGTCCTCGGGCGTGCGGCGCACGAAGGCGTCGCGATGCAGGCTGACCCGCTGCGAACGATTCACGGGATCGCGGTGGGCGTCGGATTCCTCGGCGCGGGTGCGATTCTTCACGGCGAGCACAAGGTCAAAGGGCTCACCACGGCAGCAGGCATCTGGGTGGCAGCGGCCATGGGGGTCGCGATGGGCCTGGGGCAGTTTGTGATCGGCGGGGCGCTGCTGGGTTTTGCGATAGTCATCCTCCGCGGCGCGCGCATGTTCGAAGACCACGAACGCAAGGCGTAAGCGCCGCCAATTACGCGATGTGGTTGGGCGGGCTATGATCGCATCAACGCATGCCGAATTCGTTGGCGGTGTTGGCTTCCTGCTGATCGCGGGCGCGACGTGGTTCTTTTCGTCCCGGTTGGGATTGTTCCTTCGCGTTTTCAGTGGCCAATGCACGATAGCTGATCCTGCGGCGGCGAAGTTGCGCAGCAAACCAGATCAGTATCGCAAAGGCATGCGCACAATCGCTTTGCTCGAAGCCGCCATCGGCAGCGTGCTGCTGATCGTCGCAATCAACAAATAGAAGAGCCGCGTCTGCTTTCTTTGGCCACTAAGAATGGATGCGTTCCTCTGGCTTGAGAAAGTCGCTATCGGATGGACGCGGCGTTGCTTGATCAGCACCAACTCATGTGTGTAACTACAAAGGCAAGTACGCCGACGCATGTGGCTGCAAAGAGCGCTAAGTAGGCGAGGCCCGCGGCCGGCGGCCATTTCGGGTTCGGCGTGGCGACCTTGTCGAATGCCAGCAGCAGCACGCCGATGCCAGTCCCGCCGCCCGCGAGCATGACACCGATGTCCACGTAACTCTCGTAAACGATTCCGCTCGCAAGGTAGCGAACGTAGAAGATCAGGCACGATACCGTTCCGGAAACCGACCCGAGTAACGCAGGCACCATGTACATACCGCGGCGTACCGTGAATCGCCGCTCGCGAACCCATTTGCTCGCGAGCGCTGCGCACAAGCCCGTGCCAATAAAGACCACCGCGCTCCAAAGAAGCTCCTCCTGCGCCCGCCAGCAGAAGAAACGAAAGTCGACCACACTCGGCGGAGATGTGATTTTAGGATACAGCCCCAACCCGAGCGGGATAGCCGCCAGTGCAAGGTAAGCGATTAGGTACCGCGTCCAGAACGGCTTGCGTACGCCATCCTCAGGTGTGTCCAGGGATTTCACAATTGGCTCGCCGCACTCCGGGCACCGGCTATCTGTACGCAATGATCGCAGGTCGTAGCTGCAGCGATGGCAGATGACACCAGCAGGCATGACCTCCCGCCGCCGCAGGCCTCTCCATCGTCGCAGCGCACGGCGCAAGTTCTGCGCCCTCCGCATTTGCCCATAGACCAGCAGGCAAGCCACGAGGGTAGTGAAGAAGAAGCCAACCAAGGCAATGATCGCTATGTCTTCAGCCCAGCCTTTCAGCACGGCAATCATGAGCAGAAACGAGATGGCATGGGGGCCTACGAGGATTATCGCGGATGCCATAACCAGTATTGAGGTGACGGTCGAAGGCTTGGGTTTGGCGTTCAGTTGGTCCATGGTCGAGCCGCCGGATGATAGGACATTATCCCCGGCCGCTCAGCCAATCACAAGCGAATTCAGCCAGCGGTCGATTGGCAAAAACAAGAAATGCGAGAGGGACGCAACCCTCACGAAAAGAGCTGCGTCCCCGTTCTGTTGATCGTGGATTGGTTTTTCTTGCTTACTGGCCGGTGTAGTGCTCTTGGAACGCGCTGAAGTCGACGAGGTCGATATCGAAATCGCCGTCGCTGTCGAACGCGCTCAGGCAGGTGCCGCCGCAGGTTACTTGTAGCGGGGTTGGAGAAACGCCAACGCCCGCGAAGCAATCGACGAAGGCGGCCAAGTCGGCGGCATCCACGTCACCGTCGGCATCGAAGTCGCCGTTGGCGATCGTCTCGCAGGTGTCCGCGACGGTGTTGCCGTTGCAGTCCGATTCGGCGAGCAGTTCGACGCGCACGTTGTCGTAGATCACGAACGCATCGGAGGCGGGGTTCGCCACCGACGAGAAGATGTCCATGTAGCCGAGCATCACCTTGTCGCCGTTCGACAGTGCCGGCGGCGCGGCGATTGGCGTGCCGTTGATCGACCACGTGATCGTGCCGTTCGTGCGGACGATTTCAACCTCAACCCAAGTGTTCCCCGGTGTACCAGCCGTCTCGAAGGGCGGCGACGGGAACGCGAGTTGGTAAAACCCGTCGGTGTTGTTGAGGCTGCCCGTGCTGTACACGCCGTGGACAGGCTTATACTGATTCGTGTTCAGGTACGCGCGGTAGTCCTCGGCTGCCCCGCCTTCACCGGTGGCGACGAAGTAGTTGCCGTCGCTCGCGCCGTTGTTGGGCCAGACGACCTTGCCGCCCGCGTGTCCGATGCCCGCGGTCATGAACTCGGTGGTGCCGGCACCATTGCCGTAGTTCAGCCACATGTCGAAGCGCAGCGCGAAGTCGTCGGTCACCGAGACCATCTTGGGATAGGTGCTCACCGCGTCCGTCGATTCCACCAGGTCGTTGTTGTTGACGGTGAACTTGAGGCCGCGCGTCGTTCCGCCCGTGCTGTGCGGTGCCGGCGGAATGCTGTCCGCGCTGTAGTCGTAGTAGTAATCTGCGGTGTAGTCCGAGGACGAGGTGAACAAGTCCCACCGGCTGGCGGCAGACCCGTCTTCAAACGTCTCGGTGAAGATCGCCTGGTCCGGGGGATTCTCGGCGCAGCAAATGTCGCCGAACTCCTCCTGGATCAGGTCCCAAAGTTCCGGCCGCGTTGTGTCGTAGTTCAGCGCCCACATACCCACACCGCCGAAATCGTAATCCTTCGCGAGTTGGTACTTGAGTCGCAAGCTGTCAACGTCGTCGTACCAGATCTGATGCCACACGCCCGCGCTCTGATAGCGAATCCACGGCGTCTGCGAGGTGGCGTCCCAGAGCACGCCGTATGTGTTCGCCAGCGACGCGGCGCTGGAATAGAAAACCGATCCGACCCAGTCGATCACGGACGATCGTGCAGCCGATGACGTTGTAGTCCAATGCAGGCCGTAATAAGGTATACCCAACACGAGCTTCTCCGGAGCGACGGCGCGGGCGCTGGCGTATTCGTCCACGACGGTGTCGGTGATGTTGATCGACCCGCCGGTCAGCGGTGAACCGGGTCCGGACGTCGTGCTCCAGCTACCCCAGAAGGCGTAGCCCATGATGAAGACGATGTCGCAGTTGTTGACGAGGTTGCCGTACTGCCAACCGTTCCAGTTGACCGCCGCGGCTGCGATGCTCGTCTCGCTGCCGGGGATTTCCGCATCCATGTAGGCGGATAGCTCGCCCATGAACTCGTCGATGTCATCCTGCCAACCGGAACCGCTCTCGAAATCGATGTTGATGCCGTCGGCGTTGCCCAGGATCATCTGATCGCGCATCTTCTGGAAGAAATTGGCTTTTGCCGAAGGGCTGGCGAAGAGCGAATTGATGCTCGCCCCGTCGAAGAGCGTGACCACCATGTGCACCTTCACGCCGTGGGCGTGCGCGGTGTTGACTGTGCTCGTCCAAGGCCAGCCGTGGTAGTTGGTGACGTTGCCGGCTGAGTTCACTGAGAGCGCGAACGCGCCGAGGTGCGTGATCTTGTCCCACTGGATGTTGTCTGGGTCTTCCCAATACGGCAGATAGCCGAAGACTGTGCGGCAGACAGCCGGTCCGGTGGAACTCTGTCGCGGAACAGCGATCGGCCCGTTGATCAGTTTGGGATTGACCGGGTCGTCGCGGTGCTTGAGCCACTCCATGTAGTGCAGGCTCATCGGCTCTTCAAAGGCCGCGACGTCGGCGGACCGCTCGTCGGCGCGGGTGGTCGCGGCGGCGCCCAGGATCGCAAAAGCGCAAAGAGAATACGTGATCCAGGTCGATCGTTTCATGCAACTCGCCTCGTCTTCGATTGTGGCATCCGCCCCAACGGCTGCCGGTAGTTTCTGTATCGGTATGTACTTGCGAATTCCGCTCGGTACGAGCGTCCCCCGAAAGCTTATCGCCCCACTAGCATGGTAGGAACTTGCGGAACCCGCTTCAACCGCGTTGTTGCGTTCGCGGGCGAATTGCGGTGAGTGATCCATCCATGCCCGCGACGTAGCAGATGCCGTCGTCCGCGACAGCTACTGAACCCATTACGTAGAAACCCGGTGTGGTCCGGTAGCTCCAGAGTTTCTCGCCGGTTTGCGCGTTGAGCGCGGAGAGCAGGCCGGTGTTCGCGCAGACGTAGAGCGTGTCGCCGTGGAGCGTTGGTGGGACCGGAAATCTGCCGGCCGGTACCTGCGTTTCCCAAAGTGTTGTGCCGTTTGTGTCCGATTTGCGTACGCGATCGTCACGATGGCGCGCGAAATATGCCAGATGATCGGCACTCGCGGTCACCGCGGAAACGTCGAGTGCATCGTTGGTCAGCATTTTCCCGTCGGGTGCGTACGTGCCCAGATGGTAGCCGCGATCACAGACAACGAGTCGATCGCCGGCAACGATCGGTCCGCAGTCCGCCGGTGCGTAGTAGCGTACACCTTTTCCCAAGCTTGCCTTCGGGCCGGGTTGCTTCCAGCGCAGTTCGCCGGTGTTGCGATCGAGCGCGTAGAGAAAACCATCCCACGCGCCGAAGACGAGCATGTCGCCCCAGACCGCCGGTTGGCATTCGATCGAGAAGTCCGCGCGGGCAAATGACCACTTGTGCGTGCCGTCAGCCACGCTGATCGCATGCATGTTTCCGCCGTTGTCTCCGATGTATACAACACCGTCCGCGATCACCGGCTGGCTGTATACGGGAATTCCCACGGTGTACTTCCAGCGGATCGCACCGCGCAGGTCGGCGCCGTAGACGCCGCCATCGCCGGACCCGAAGACGATGGTGTCGCCGGAGATCGCGGGCGTCGCGAGGATTTCGCCATCGGACTTGAGCTGCCAGATGTTTTCGCCGGTCTTGCGGTTGACGGCTTGCAGGATGCCGTCGGTTCGCGGCAGGATGAGCAGGTCGCCGGCAATCAGCGGCCCGGCTTTCATGGCTGCGGGCAGGTTGCGTCGCCAAACCACGTCGAGCCGCGGGTCAGCCGTGTGGAAGATGCGCGTACGCAGATCGTGTGCCGCGTCCTTGCCTTCGCCAATGCGCAGGTGCACGGTGAGCAGGTGTGCGCCCGCTTGCAGACCATCGAGCGGTACGTCGATGTCGAACGCGTCGTTGAGTTGCACTTCGCGTTCACCTGTTTCCGATCCATCATCGATCGCATAGGTCACGCGCGCGGTCTTACCGGAGGCATCGTTCGTCGGCGTAGCGCGCACATGCAACGTCGAGCCGGTAACCGTTGCGTTCTTCTCGGGCGACTGCAAATCGAACAAGCGAGGCCGCCACGCGAGCGGTTCGTCGTACACCGTCTTCCATCCGCCGGGCTGAGCCTCAGGATCGTCGGAGAGTTTCTTCTTGAGAAAATGGTAAGCGTAACGGATGCGGCCATCGCCGATCGTGATCACGCCGTAACCGGAATTGCCGCCGAACGTCGAGCCGCCCTGCACGCCGGGGATGCCTTGTTCATCGTGCCGGCGCAGCGAGTGGCCGTGGCCGAAGAGCATCAACTGCACGTTGTGATCGCGAAGCATATCGACCAGCGTGACCTGCTCGACGGGGTTGGCGAACTCGTCGATTTCCAGCGGATGGTGCATGGCCACGATGATCGGTGTGCGCGCGTCGACCTTGGCGAGATCGGCTTGCAGCCACGCGCGGGTGGTCGCGTCGATGGAAGGCACCGGTTCCTGCGGCGATGCCGAGCATAGGAACACGAAGTGTACGCCCTTGTGGTCAATCGAATGGTTTTCGCCACCATGACGGCGGCGCATCACGTCGTAGAGCGCGACCCAGGTGTTGTCGTGGTTGCCGGGCAGTGCGTGCCAGGGAAAAGGCAAGCGGTCGAACGTGCGCTTGACGATGTCCCAGGTGTCGTCGATCACGCCGTATTCGGTGATGTCGCCGGTGACGATCGCGAAGTCCGGCTTGGGTGCAGCGCTCGGCCAGCCGGGGATTTCCTGCGGTTTGTCCACCTCGCCGTACAACCAGTCGAAGGTGTCCTGCCCGCGAACTTCACCGGGCTGCGGTTCCTTCGCGAGGTGCGGGCTGATGTGCACGTCGGAAATGTGCAGCACGCTGAACGGCTTGTCGCCGGCAACCGCCGAGGCTCGCGACGTCGTAACGCAGAGTAGTGCGGTGATTGTCAGAAGAAATTTGCGTGTCATGAGAGCCACTTCCCCATTCGGATTGACTGACGTAGTTGGTGGTAGATCAATTGTATGTGTCACAGCGTTCGTGCTGAAATCCGTCTGCTCAAAAAGAACCGCCCGGAACGCGGACGTGGTGTCTTGTGCAACCCTCGTCCGCCTTCCGGGCGATCTTACAAAGTACGAATCGTATGACGCAATCGCGCGGCGAAACTAGATCGCTTCCGCGACTTGCCGCAACTCCCGCGACTTCGAGTAGAACTCGGGCAGCGTCATCTCGCGAAGATAAACGATCCCGCGGCAAGCGCGCATGCCGTGGTCCTCGTTGTTGATGAAGAAGTCCTCGCCGAGGAACGTCTTCACCTGCTCGAACTGCTTCACCTGGATCTTGCGCGCCAGCTTCGAGAACGGGCCGTCAAGTTCGTAGCTCGGGAACGACGCGGTGCGCTGCGTGTTGAAGCAGGTGTCAAATGTGCTGTCCATGTCGGCGAGGTGCGTCGACGACGTCGGCACGAACAGGTTGGCCTCGGCTGGGTGGAATTTGAACCACACGTTGCGGTACCCGATCACCTTGACGTCACTCTTGCCGGTCTTCTTTTCGTAGGCTTTCAGCGCTTCCGCGACGGCTTGCAGCACCTTGTAGTGCGTGTCCGGGCCGCTGCCTTCGGGATCGAACGCGACGGTGGTGATGTCGGGGCTGAGTTCCTCGAGCAACTGGCGGATCGGGGGAATGTCGCGGTCGGCGCGGGGCACCTCGGTGAACATGTCGCCCTTGTAAAATCCCAAGCGAAGGTGGCGGACCGATTCGCCGATGAATCCGTACGACGCCCACTTCAGTTCCGATTCGAATTCGCGGACACGGCCCTTGAGCTGCTGCACCAGCGCCATGTCCTTCTTGCCGGGGTACTGCGTGCTGAAGTAGTTGAGCAGTTCGTGGCAGCGCTGTTTGAGGTTTTCGACGTTGTCCTCTTCGTACAGCTCGAACATGTTACGGAGAATGCGCCGCGAGATCGCGGAGAGTTTCTTGTCCTCGTGGCGGCGTTCCGCGCCTTCGTGGTAGTAGGAAACGTCGATGCGACGGGCTGACGCGTTGGCCGGCTCGAAGTAGCCGCGGGCGAGCAATTCGTCGAACTCGCCGTGCTCCAGGCGATAGAGCAGGTCGCTGATCGCACCGTGCATGTAGTCGTTGGTCACGGCATTGAAGCCCGAGGTCATGTACGCGAACGCGTGACGCGTGCTGCTGCGGCGGACGAGGTTCGTCACGTACGGCAGGTACGCGAGGATGATGTCGTCGTGGTGCGGTGCCGTGTGCAGGAACGTCTTGTCTTCGATCTTCTGGTTACCGCGCTTGAGGTTGCCGAGCACGGCTTCGTGTGTTTCGTCCTTGAGCGCCTGATACGTGCTCTTGGTTTTCTTGATCAGCTCAGCCGCGAAGCGATCGTTGAGGAAATCCTCGCGCGTGAGCTGCTGAATCGGTTTGCCGGTGTTCAGCGAGAGGTCCATGACGATGCGCTGCGTGCGCTCCGCGGGCACCTGCTCTTCGCGCGCGAAGTCGACGAAGACGCGGTTGGTCAACCGGCTCGCAGCACCGCGGGTGAGGTAGAAGCGTGCGTTGGGCAGAACAGCAAGCGCCGAACCGGGATACTCGTTGCGCCGCTGACTATGAATCGTGCGCGCGACGATGTCCGCCTTGGCTTCACCGGCAGCGATGATGATCGCGACCGCGTTCTTGTTGTAGGTGATCGTGCGCAACCCGATGGTGATGACCAGCTTGTTGCGCGCGACTTCCATACCGCCCAGATCGGTGGCAGCGGCTGCCCGCGTTTCGTAGTTCGGCTCGATAAGCCGGGTCGTCGAGTAGAAGTCGGACCCGCGAATGTTGAACGCGATATGCCCGTCCGGGCCGATGCCGCCCATGAAGAAACCGATGCCGCCCATCTCGCGGACACGGTGCTCGTATTCCGTGCAGAACTGGTCGACCTCTTCGAGCACGCGCTGCTGACGCTTCTCCAGCAGCGTCCGCGCCTTGCGGATGCGCAGCGAGAGGTCGACGGTCATGTCGGGGAATAGATCGTTCAGCGACGAGCCTGCGGGCAAGCCGATGCGCCCGGGATCGATGAGCATCGCCCGCGCGGGGTCGAGGCCGAATCCCTTGATGTAGAACTTGTTCACGTAGTAGTGGAAGCTGTTGTGCTGCCGCGTATCGATGGGGTAGAACTCGTCGAGCTGCACGAAGCGCAGGCCCGCGAGCGACGGCTTGCGTTCGAGCGTCAAACCGTGCTGTTCGAGTTCCGCGCGGGTTTCCTTGCGCGTCCAGTTCGACAGGTAGTGCATCACGTACTTGATGAAGTACTCGGGCGTCTTGCCCGTCGGCAACGCAGCCACGCCCTCCGGGTTTGCGCTGACCCATTCGAGAAAGCGCAGTGCCGTCAGTCGGCCCAGGTTGGGGAAGTTGTCCACCACGATGACCGGGAGCTTCTCGTGGGGGCGGTAGGTGAGTTCGTAGCCGCTGGCTTGCAGCGCGACCTGCTCGACCTTGCTGGTCATGGAACCCTTCTTGGCGCCGTCCGCCTTGTTGTTCTTGGGATTTTCACTACGTGTTGCCTGGACCATCTTGCTCAATTAACTCCCGTCGTTTGCTCATCGAGCGCGCGCCGCGGAACACATGGCCCGCGGTGGGCGCTCACTTCATCTTTTGCGCTGCAACGTCGCGTGTGCCCCGGCTCGCGCTGTCTGCAACCTCTTTGCGATCGCGATCATAGCACGTTGCCGGCGCGGCGCGATGCTGCTGTCGTTGAAATCACAGGGGCGTTGAACCGCGCCGCGACGTGTTGATCGAGCCCGCATTCTGATCGCCGAACCTTTATTAATCTTCTTAATTATAGCAGCTCTTGCTCCGGACCGATAGCCCAAAAACCGCCTTTTTGGGCCCGCCAGCCAAGTTTTTCTCACACCCTGGTTATCGGCAGTTTGCCCGCTTGAACTCTTGAGCCGGGCGCGAACCGGCGGCCTGATCGTTCGTGCAAACCAGCGCCGGCGCGCGGACTGAACCGGGAAGTAGGTTCGGGGATACCCGTAAGGCGATGGGTACTTGTCGCGGCAAAAAAAACTTTGCGCTGCGCGCGAAAATCTTTTTGATCGGGCGGAATTCTTAGATGTCGCGCTCAGCCGCCACGAGATCGTCGTACGTTTCGCGCCGGCGAATCACGCGTGCCCTTGAACCGTACACGAGCACTTCCGGGGCGCGCGGACGTGAGTTGTACTGACTCGTCATCACCGCGCCGTACGCACCGGCAGAGAACACCGCGATGAGATCGCCCGCAGCCAGCGGTGGCAACGAGCGACCCTTTGCAAGAAAGTCGCTGCTCTCGCAGACCGGCCCGACGATGTCGACTGTTTCTGCATTGGGAATTGCCTGATCTGGCGTCCGGCCTTTAGGTGTCTGGTCGTTGCCCGGTGCGACCGGCCAGATGAAGTGGTACGCGTCGTAGAGCGCCGGGCGGATCAGGTCGGTCATGGCTGCGTCGACGATCGCGAACTTGCGCGTGCGCGCTTGTTTGCAGTAGGTGACGCGCGTCACCAGGATGCCCGCGTTGGCGGTGATCGATCTACCGGGTTCGAGGTGGATCGCGAGATTGCGCTCCGCGAACAGGGGCACGATGGCTGCGGCGTAATCCTCGATCGGCGGGGCGTCGCTGTCCTGATAGCACGTGCCCCAGCCGCCACCGAGATTGAGCAGCGCAATGTTGATGCCGTCCTTCGCGAGCGCGTCAATGAGTGCGAGCGTGCGCTGCACGGTTTCGACATAGGGCGCGACGGTGTTCACCGGCGAGCCGATGTGTACGTGGATACCGTTCAATTGCAGGTGCGGATGCTTGCGGTACTGGCTGAAGAGCGTGCGCGCTTCGTCGATATCGATGCCGAATTTGTTCTCTTTCTTGCCGGTCGTGGTGTAGGGGTGCGTCTTGGCGTCGACGTCGGGGTTCACGCGCAATGCCGCGGTCGTCGTTTTGCCGTTCACCGTCGCCGCGTCCGCGAGGGCCGCGAGTTCTTCGCTTGATTCGACGTTGAAACAACCGACGCCGAGTTGCAGCGCCTCGTCGATTTCGGTACGTGTTTTGCCAACACCGGCGAAGACGATGTCGGCTGCGTCGGCACCGGCTTCGATGGCTCGGCGCACCTCGCCGATGCTCACGGCATCAAAGGCAGCCCCCCGACTATGCAGGAGGCGCAGCATGTGCAGGTTGTGGCAGCTCTTGATCGAAAAGCAGATTTTGGGCGACAGCGCGGCGAATGCACCAGCCATGCGGTCGTATGCGGTTTCTAAGGTCGCCTGGGAATACACGTAGAGCGGTGTTCCGAATTGCTCTGCGAGTTGCGGAACCGGAACCTGCTCGCAGTGTAACACGCCACCGACGTAGCTGAACGCATCCATCTCATCTGCTCCGATGATGAATCAGGGCGGTCCGGATGCAGCCCGGACGCAACTCCACTGTAACGAACCCTAGCGGCTTGAGAAGCCCGCTAAGTACCGTTGATTCCCCACACGCGTTCGTTGTAGCATAAACGGAGGTGTCGCGTCATAAGGGGGATACACCTTCCAGGTGAGGGGTTGCTCCGCAAGATGATCAACGGTTGCCGCACAAACATGCGTCGTGCGCGGTACGCGCCCGCTTTGTGCGCCGGGTTCGCAATGCTCGCGTTCGTGTTGTGTGCCGCTGACGCGGGCGGCGCGATCGTGGTGCCGCGCGACTTCGTCGACGAGACCGTGTTCGGTGGGCACATCTTCAGCGGGGCGGCTGCCCTGCGGTTCACGTCCACGGGCAAGGTGTTCGTCGCGGAGCGCAGCGGGATCATCAAGGTTTTCGACAGCGTCGATGATCCCACGCCCACCGTCTTCGCCGATTTGCGCACGAACGTTTATGCAGCCTACGATCGCGGGCTGCTGGGGATGACGGTGCATCCGAATTTCGCGGTGCGGCCGTTGGTGTATGTGCTCTACACGCGCGACGCGGAGCTGGGCGGGCCCGCGCCGCTTTGGAACGACACGTGTCCTGATCCTCCCGGCGTTTTTGGCGACGGTTGCGTCGTCAGCAGCCGGTTGTCCTCGCTGCGCGCGGACGGCGATGTGATGATCGGTTCGGAGAACGTGCTGATCGACGATTGGTGCCAGCAGTATTCGAGTCACTCCGCCGGTGACTTGCGCTTCGGCCCCGATGGGATGCTGTACGCCGGACATGGCGAAGGCGCGAACTTCCAGATGGCGGACACCGGCGGACTGGGTGGGAATCCCTGCGGCGATCCGCCCAAGGAGGGCGGCGCGCTGCGTGCGCAGGATATCCTGACGCCCGGCGATCCGGTGAGTCTGCACGGTTCGATCATTCGCCTGCACCCCATCACCGGGATGCCGTTGTCCGACAGTCCGTTGTTTGGTGGCGCCGACAGCAACGACGACTACATCGTGGCGCATGGGTTTCGAAATCCCTATCGGTTTACTTTTCGCCCCGGGACGAGCGAGATCTGGATCGGCGATGTGGGCTGGAACACGTGGGAGGAGATCAACCGTTTGATCGACCCCGTCGGCGCGCCGGTGGAGAACTTTGGCTGGCCTTGTTACGAGGGGTCCGCGCCCCAGCCGAGCTACGCCGCGAAACACGTGCCGATCTGCGAAGGGCTGTATGCGAACGGCGGGGTGACCGCGCCATTCTACAAGTACCAACACACGAATCCGTCGGGCAACGCGATCACCGGTATCACGTTTTACGACGGTGCGACGTTCCCGGCAGAGTATGACGGGGCGTTGTTTTTCGCGGACTACAACGAGGGCACGATTCACATCATGTATCCGGATGCCAATGGCGTGCCCGATCCCGGGACGCTTGAGGTTTTCGCAAGCGGGTTGTTGCCCGTCGATCTGGAGATCGGTCCCGACGGCAGTCTCTACCACATCTTCTTCACCCGTTCGGGTCCGACGACGATTCACCGCATTCGCTACTCTCCGCCGGACCGATCCGCGGCTGTTCTTGTCGACTGCATGAACGGGCCCAACGTGACGCCCACACCCATGCCGCCGCAAACCGTTGCCGAATGCCTCCGCGCGTTCGACCTCGACGATGACGGCGACGTCGATCTTGCGGACTACGGCAGCTTGCAGGATCGCGTGCCGCTGCGCGTGTTCAGCCCGGCAGACACGAGCGACATCGTCGATTGCCTCGACGGGCCCGGCGCACCGCCCGCGCCGACGCTGCCGCACATGACACCAGCGAAGTGCATCGAACTCTTCGACCTTGAGGGGCACGACGGCGACGTGGACCTCCGCGACTTCGCGTTCTTCATCGAAGCCTTCCCCGCCAACTGATCACAACCACGTTACCCGCGCCGGACAGCGCTGCGCGCGTGCCGATTCGCGGTTTGCCGCGTGCGTTCGCGGTTCACTTGCCTGCGACCAAAGTCCTGCAAGAATCATGGTGGGAACAGGGACGAATCGCGGCCCGCGGAACGGAGAGTATTCCCATGACTGCCAAACCCAATCAACACGCACCGGAGCCACAGGAAGAACGCGCGCCGGCAACCCCGACGAACGCGGGCGATCCGCCGCGACGCAAACGCAGAGGCCGGCGATTGGTCATCATCTTGCTGGCCATGTTCGTTGGTGCGCTCGGGCTCGTCGCGCTGCTGCCGACGATCGCGTCGATGAGTTGGGCGCGGCGGCAGGTCTTGGGAATTGCGAACGATCGGATTCGGGGGAGTTTGGCGGTTGATGCCTGGTCGTTGGGGTGGTTCAGCCCGTGCAGTCTGACGGGTGTGAAAGTGGTCGATCCGTCGGATCGCGAGGTGTTGCACGTTGAGAGCGTGCGGTATGGCGGCGGATTGCTCGAGGCGATTACGGGTTGGGATCATCTGAGCGATCTGGTCATCGTCGAGCCGGTGTCCACGTTGTACGTTTCGGAGACCGGCGAGATTTCGCTGGCGGATGCGTTCGCGCTCGTTACGCCTTCTACAGAAAAACCCGACGCGGGCGAACCGCTCGATATCACCGCGAATGTTGAACTGCGCAAGGGTTCCGTGCAGATGCACTTCGCCGACGGACGGCAGGCGGGTCTTTCCGAGATCGACGCGAAGCTGGATGTGGCATCGGCTGGCAAGCTCAATGCGAACATCAGTGCCAACGTTGAAGGCGGCGGGCGCGTTGCGGGCGACGTCAAGCTGAATGGCTGGATGAAGGATGGTGCGTTTGATGTGTCATCGGCTGAGGGTGAATGGCATCTGGCTGCGGATGAAGCCGTCGACCTTACGATCGTGGACACGCTTGCGCAGCTTGGGCTCGGACTGGGCGGGACCGCGACGCTGAAGACTGATGGCACGGTCGCGGGCGGCAAACTGCGCGGCGAAGTGAGCAGTGTGGCGCGCGGCCTGCGCGCGTCGACCGCGGGCGATCGGCTGGTGAAACCGGTCGACGTCAACCTTGCGGGCACGATCGAGCTGGTGGGCGAGGATCTCGCCACGCAATGGGACGTTTCGGGTGAATTTGGAAAACTCAACACGCAACTGGCGTGCAAGCTGAGTGCGCTGTCCGCGCCGCAGGTGAGCGCGACGCTGTTGGATGCGCTGCTCGCGGGCGAGAATCGCTCGGTGACGCTGCCCGACGTAACGCTCAACTCGTCCGCGCGGATCGATCTGGCTGCTTTGGCACAGGCGGTTCCGAGCGTCTTGCGCGTACAGCCCGGTGTGAACATCACGCAGGGCGATTTCACAATCGAGAAGCTTGCGGTGCGCGGCGGCGATTCGCCCAACGTGAGTTTGGCGGCGAATGTTACGGGGCTCGCAGCCACCAATGGCGATACGGTGATTCGCGCGGAGCCCATTTCCGCCGCTATCGATGCGGACTCGCAGCCCGGGCGCGGGATCGAAGTGCGACAGGCTGCCATCACGACCGGGTTCGGTGAGATCACCGCGCACGGTTCGCCGCAGGAAGTCTCCGCGAAGCTCAGCGCCGACTTGGCTGAGCTGCACGCGCAGCTCGGCAGCATGTTCGACCTCAACGTCGATGCGCTCGCGGGTCGCGTCGCGGGAGATATCACCGCGAAACGCGGGTCAGCCGATCAGATGGCGCTCAACGTGCACGCGACCGGTGAGAATTTGCGCTACGTTGCAGGCGACAAGCATCTCGACGTGGCGCGCGCGGAACTCACGCAAACGGGAACGGTGACGCTTGCGGATGGTCAGGTGTCACGAATCGACACATCGGCTGCCAGCCTCGCGTTGGACGATCGCGTGCGCGTCGACGCCAAGGGTTGGGTCGCACCGCGATCAGAAACCTTCAACGTCGATGCGCAGTTGCAGCAGGTCGATACCGCATACGCGACGAAGCTGCTCGCGGGCATCGGCGTGGAACTCGCGCAGGACGTTTCGGGTGTGTGGCGCGGGACGGCACAGGCTGGGCGCGGCGAAGGCGGCGCGATTTCCGCCAGCGGCGAACTGAATGGCAGCGCCATCACCGTGACCGAGCGCGGAGCCGCGACGGCCGGCGGTGACCGGCTCGTAGAGCCGATGGATGTGACGATTGTGGGCAAGGTGAATCTTGTCGGCGAGAAGCTCGCGTCGATGTGCGACCTGTCGGGCGCGTTTGGGAAAATCAGTACGCAGCTCAACTATGACCTGACGACGGCAACGGCTGCTGATGTTGGGGATGATCTGGTGGCTGCTTTGCTCGCGGGCGAGAAACGTCGCATGACGCTGCCCACGTTCGACATGCAGGCGAACGGGCGGGTTGATCTCGCGGTGCTGGCGCGTTCGGTGCCGGCGCTTTTGCGCGTGCGGCCCGGAGTGAGCATTTCGCAGGGCGAGTTGGCGATTGACAATCTCGCGGTGAAGGGCGGCGCGTCGCCGCAGGTGAATCTGTCCGCGAAGCTTTCGGAGTTGACCGCCCGCGACGGCGAACGCGTCATCCGCGCCGAACCAATCACAGCCAGCGTTGATGTTGCATCGCCTCCGGACGGCGGGCTGGAAGTCCGCAGCGCCAATGTGAAGACCGGTTTCGGTACACTCAACGCGAAGGGCACGCCCGAAGAAGTGACCGCGCAACTGACCGCGGACCTGGCGGAGTTGCACGCCCAGCTGGGCAGCATGTTTGATTTCAACGTCGATCAACTTGCGGGCCGCGTGGTGGGCAGCATGACCGCGCGGCGCGCGTCGGCGGATCATGTCGCGCTCGACGTGCGCGCGACGGCAGCCAATCTGCGCTATGCTGCCGAGGGGCGCGACGTGCAGGTCGTGCGCGGCGAACTTGCCCACAAGAGTGCGCTCACGCTCGCCGGCGGCAAGGTGAGCCGGGTCGATGACGCGAGCGCGTCGCTTGATCTCGACGGCAAGGTGAAGATTGACGCTACGGGCTGGTACGCACCGGAGAGCGAAACGCTCGATGCCGACCTCAAGGTGACGCAGGTCGATCTCGCGTATCTGTCGCAGATGACCGGGGGTTCTGATGGAAATGCCAAGCAGATGGCCGGTACGCTTCGCGGCAGCGTCAAAGCCCAGCGCGGTGCGGCATCCAGCCCGTTCACCAGCAGCGGAACGCTGACCGGCCAGGGGATTTCGTTCGACAACGGCGCGACGATTCCCACGGCACTGTGCCAATGGAGCGATGCGTCCTACGCCAGTGCCGGCAAGCGCTTCAGTCTGAAATCGCTCGATGTACGCAGCGAGCCGTTGGAGGCGTCCGCGAACAACGTGACGGGCAATCTCGACGGCGCCGGCGCGTTCACCGGTGACGTGCATGTAACTTCCGATCTTGCGCGACTCGGCAGCACGCTTGCGGGGGCGGGTGCGCTGGAACAGGATCCGGGTATCGCGGGCAAGCTCACGCTCGACAGTCAGTTGCGATCGGCTGGTAAGAACGTCGCGTTCACCGGCAAGGCGAACATCGACGGTTTCACCGCACAAACCGAGGCTGCGCGCACACCGCAACAGGTCAAGCTGGCCTACGACGCGCGCGTGGATACCGAGCAGGAGTCCGCCACCATCCAGGTGTTCGATCTTGAATCGAAACTCGCGACCGCGCACCTGCGCGGGACGATCGCCGACGTGTTCGGTGCGCCTGAAGTGGACATCAACGGCAACTATCGCGTGCTCTGGAAAGATTTGATGCCGGTGATTTACGCGTTCGCCCCGGGCCTCAAGGAGCAGGTTGAGCTGCGCGGCGAGTCGGCGAGCGATGTGCAGCTTGCGGGTAAGTTGTCGGCCGACGAGGGCAAATCGGTGCTCGCGGGCCTGCGGGCGAAGACGAGTTTCGGATGGACCGCGGCTGACCTGCTCGGTGTCGAGGTGGGCCAAGCCGCCATTCCCGTGCAAAGCGCGAATGGACGCGTGGATATCCCAACGACCACGATGACAGCGGCTGGTGGTAGCGTCCGCCTGGGCGGGTGGGTCGATACCCAGCGGACCCCGCAAGTGCTGCACATGCCGGGCGAAACGCGCGTGCTCGACAACGTGCAGGTGACCCCGGAACTCGCGAAGAAGCTGCTCTCACGCTTCAACCCGCTCTTCGGACAAGCCACGAAGATTGCGGGCAGCGCGAATCTGGTCACGCGCGAGATTGCATTGCCGCTGGGCGAGGGGATCAACGTCGGCGGCTCGGGCGGCGGCGTGTTGGAACTTGAGAATTTTCAAATCGCCCCGGGCGGGGTGTTCGCGGAATTGCTCGCGTTGGGCAAGCTCGCCCGCGAGATCTACGTCGTCGACGTGAGCGGGTTGAACTTCACGGTCAAAGACGGCCGCATTCACTATCGCGACTTCACGTTCCGTTTCGCGCAGGACAAGTTTGATCTTATGTTCTACGGCTCCGTCGGTTTTGATGATTCGATCGATCTGGTCGTGTCGGTGCCGGTCGGCGAGACGATTCTTGAGAAGGTCGGAATGCGTGCGGGCGTCGCGGACTATGCCAAGTTGCTCGCGGGCCTGCGCATCGACGTGCCGATGGTGGGTACGCGACAGAATCCGAAGCTCGATTTCAGCAAGGTGGATGTGAAGTCGCTGTTCGATCAGGCAATCAAGAAGAAGGGCGAGGATCTGATCACCGGTGGGGGAATCCTCGATATTCTCACCGGCGGCGGCGCGAACCAGCAGAAGGAGGGCACAAGCGGAACGACGCCAAAGTCAGGAACAACCAACACCAAGAAGGCCACGCCCGCGCCAACGCCCACACCCGCGCCCAAGGCGAGCGACGACGACAAACCGCGCGTGAAACGCAAGAGCAAAGGGTCAACGGGCAGGCGCCGTCCGGGCTAGAAGAATTTGCCCTCGGCTTTGAGTTTTTCGTAGTGCTCGACGTCGCGCATCTTGAAGACCTTCGCGGGGTGTCCGCCGGCGATGGCGCACTTGGGAATATCGCTAACCACGCAGGAACCCGCCTGGATGATGGCCCCCTCGCCGATGCGCACCCCGCCGAGGATGATCACCCGGCTGCCCAGCCAGACGTTGTCCTCGATCACAATCTCGCGTTCGATCTTGGTGCGGTCGTAGGGGATGGATTCCCCGTGGTCGTAGTTGTGGATCTGCGAAATCAGCAGAATCCCCGGCCCGGAGTGGAAGTTGTCGCCGATCGTGACCTTGCCGGAGCCCGCGACCTCAAGCCCGTTGAAGCTGACGTTGTTGCCCAGGTGGGTGTTCTTGCCGACGACGGACCAGCCGTTGACGCGCAGCCTGGTCCCGCAGCTTGCGGCGAAGTGGCGCACGACGGCTGCGTAGAACCGACTGCGTATGCGAAACCAAACGCGAGCAATCCGCCTGAGCAACCACCACATCACGCCTTCTCCTTGGCCATCCGAAGCCGGCGAACATCCGCCCAGCGCACACCAGCCGATCGGGCGCAGTATAACGCGATCAGGCCCGCGACAATCAGCTTGACTGCCAGACGCACCGGCAGATTCGCCAGGTAATCGTCCAGGCACCACAGTATCGCCAACCCGAGCGCGCAGCCCGCGAACATGCGCCACCAACGCTCCCAGCGATAGGGCAGCCACGTCGTGTCCTGCCCGAAGCGCAGCGCCATGGCGGCCATTACCACGCTCGAAATCACCGTCGCCCAAGCCGCACCGAGCATTCCGATCCAGCGGATGAGCAGGAAATTACCGATGACGTTGACGATCGCGGACGTCACGGTAATGACCGCGAGCAGGCGAACGCGGCGCGAATCGTACACCAGCGACTGTGTGAACGGGAAGTAACATGACCACGCGAGCGTGGCAACCGCGATGACCGCAACGACGCGCCACGACTCGTTGAACTCCGGAGCGATGTACATCAGCGTTTCGCGCGCGACCGCGGTGATGCCCAGCACCATGCAGGCGATGAGCGTGACCATGATCAAGACGGCCTGCGCCATCGCCTCGATGCGTTCTTTCACGCCGGCATCGTTGCCTTCGGACTTGAGCGTTTCCACCTCCTTGAGCGAGGTGACGAAGAGCGTCGAGTACGATTTGTTCATGGCCGTCGCGAAGATCAGACCGGCTGCCCCGATCTTGTAGCCCATTGAATAGACACCATTGGCTTCGAGCCCGAGCATCGCGGAGACGATGAGTCGGTCAATCGCGTCATTGGCGAACCCGGCGAGGTTGTGCGGTATCAGCGCCCAACCGTACGCGAGCACGCGGCGCAGGCGGTCGCGGTCGATGAGTGCGGGCGAGCCGGGTCGTATCATCACCAGCGCCGTCGCGCCCATCACGACCGCGCAGATCGCGTCGGCGCGGAGCTTGCCTTCCGCGTCCCATTTGAAGACCGCGACGAAGAGCACGATGAGCGAGATTGAGAGCACGGTTCGCACGCCGCCGAACACCGCGAAGGCGGATGCACGCTGCTCGGCTTGGAATCTGCGCTCCGCGAGCGTGACAAAGACGGTGGCGGCTGCGTAGATCGTGGTGAGAAACCCGTAAGGGTAGAACGCAACATCGGGTGTGATGTACTTTGCCAGCCACTCGCCGGTGAGCAGCAGGATGCCCACGCCGACAATCAGGCTGCCGATGAGGTACCAGATGATGGTCGCTTCGAAGCGTCGCAGACCGGTGTCGTCCTGCTCGTCGAAGCGCAGGCGAAACCACGCGCCGTGCAGGCCCTGGATGAGGATGAACCCGAGGCACGTGCCCACCGCACCCATCAGGCTGATGATTCCGAAGCCCTCCTTGCCGAGAAACCGGCTGTAGATTGGGAGCATCAGAAATGCGGCGCCCTGATTGACCAGCGGGACCACCCCGTAGAGGCTTCCCTGCGTCAGGATGCGCTTGCTGAGCGAAGCAGTCATGCGTTATGCGCCTTGAAACTCACCGGTGCGCGGTTGAGTTGTGTCTGCACGGGCATCGTGGGACGTCCGTGCGTCACGGTCGTGGCATCGAGCATTTGACGTTCGTGCCGATGATCTTGCGAGCATCGGCGATCGGCGCACGGGACTATACCGGCCTGCAATCGCGATCGCCACAGACGTTATTCATCGGTTCGGCGCTGCGCGGAGCATGACCTCCGGCTCGGGCTCGATCACTCATACGCATTTCAGGGGGTGGTTGTTCTTCGGTGCGGGGGGCGAATTTCGGAGCAATCGGGACCGAATCTCCGCGAGCAATCTCGGCGATGTTATTGCCCGCAGCCGCAGAATAGGGAAAAGCTATATGGAGTTGTGGCCCGGGCGATCAGTTGCCCCGGGCGCGAAGGGTGTCGACTTGTGCTTGGAAGTAGGCGCGTTCGGGGGCGGCCAGGCTGGGTTCGTTCGCTGCCCGTTCGTAGACTTGGATGGCGTAGGGGGTGTCGTGCGCATCCTCGTAGCTCTGACCGAGCAGGGCGTGTGCTTCCGCGCAGGATGGGTGACGGCTGATGATGTCCTGGAGTGTTGCGCGGGCATCGTCCGTCCGCCCCATGCGTTGCTGGTAGAACGCGAGCGTGTAGGCGTAGCGCGGGTCGTCCGTCCGCAGCGCCGCGGCTCGTTGGCACCACTCGAGCGCTTCGTCGGGCTGCGTCTCGACCATCAGCACACCGAGGTTGTAAGCCGCGACGGCGGAATTGGGGTCGGCGGCGCAGGCCGTGCGTAGCGTCGCCTCCGCCTCGGGCAATCTGCCGGCCTCCGCCAGAAGCAGTCCCAGGTTCAGATTGGCTGCGAAGTCACGCGGGTCGATGCGCAGCGCCTGACGCAGTTCATCCTCCGCTTCCGTTACGCGTTCGAGCGCGTGGAGGACGAGGGCTGCGTTGACGTGCGGGGCGACCGCCGTCGGTTCGAGCCTGCTCGCGACGCGGTATGCCGCGAGCGCCTCCGTTGGTTTTCCACAATCCGCCAGAAAGTTGCCGCGATTGTAGTACAACATGTGATCGTCGTCGCGCACGGCGAATGAGGCTGCGAGTTCGTTCGTGGCGGCTGCGAGCTTGCTTCGCTGAGCCTGTGGAAGTTGCACTTGCGGCAGCGGCGCGAGCGCCTCCGCCGATCGAATCCGTACGAGCCGCGATTCGTCGCCGAGGGCTGTGAGCAGCGCCGTCACCGCGTCCGGTGCTAACCGACCTCGAAGCGTATGGGCGGCGGCAGCGCGCACCAGCGGCGATTCGTCGCGTAGCGCTTCGATCATCGGCGGAATCAAACGGGTGTCCGCGCAATCCGCGAGTAGCCGGATCAGGCCCGCAGCCATGACCGCGTCATGCGTTTCCGCGGTCACGTATTCGAGCATGGTGGCGAGTTGCGACCAGTCGTGATTTCTAGCGGCTGCGATGAGGCGTGCGACGTGTTGCACGGGCGACTGGTAGTCGTCACTGTGCCACGTGCGCACGAGTTGGTCCGCCCACGTCGCGTCGTGATCCGTGTGGCAAAGGTTGCACGCGTTGGGCGATTTGAATTCGCGCGTCAACGCGGGCATCGGCGGGCGCAGGGAGTGATCGCTGCGCTGCATTCGCCCGAACTTCGTCGTGGGCATGTGGCACGATACGCACTTGCTGCCGTCGGAGTCGGCGGGGTGGTGCGAATGATCGGCTGCGTGCGCGACGCGCTCGGCGTGGCAGGGCAGGCATGCATTGTTCGCATTTGCCTCGGTGAAGCGATAGCGTCCGCTCGATGTGTGGCAGTGCATGCACCCGAGTTGGCCGGACTGTGCGCACGGGTTCATTCGCCAGCTTGCGTACGTGTAGTTTTCCCCAAGGTCCCTGCCGTCGGGATAGAAGTCGGGGTTGTCGACGACGGTGAGTTCAAAGTGATCGTCGAAGCGCTCGCCGGGTTTGAACGTGGTCGTGATCGGCGTCATGCGCGCGTGGCAGGCGGCGCAGGACGCGTCGAGTTCGCTCTTCGGCATGCGTTTCATCGAGATGAGTCGCAAGTCCGCAGGTGGTTCTTTGTTGGTTTGCTTGGCTTCGCGGCAGATGCGGACATGCTCGCCTGCCGGTCCGTGACAGATTTCGCAGTTGACGCCCGGCTCCGCCCAGGTCGTGTGATAGGTATCGCTTTCCAGATCGTAGTTCGTCGATACCTGGCTGGCGTGGCAGTTGTAGCACAGTGCGTTGAAGGTGTATTTGTGATCGGTCCAGGGCAGCGGTTTGTCGTCGACTTGGCCTGGGACGTGGCGAACCACGCTGTCTGCCACGTCAAACCAGACGCGCTCGCGGATGTCGAACGCGAGCGGTGCTGTCTGCAAGCGTCCGCGCTCGCCGGGCGTGAGGAAGTAGAACACGTTCTTGCCGCCGATGACGTGGGTGAGCGGCAGGCGACGCTCGCCGTCGGGCCCAGTGTCGACGATGCACCCGTGATCGGCTGAGATTTCCGCGCGGTAGCCGTGCCCGCCGATCAAAATGGGTTCGCTTTGCGGCGCAAGATTGGGTGCGGCGAAAGCAGGCCCATACGGCTGCAAAGCCAAAGCATGCCGAGAATCCGCCCAGAGTTCATGGAAAGTGGGATGACATTCCTGGCAACTCGCGGAGCCGGCGTATTCTGTTCGGGAAGCCGACGCAGGCTGATCGGATTCGGAGGCGTGAATCGCGGTTGACTGCGACGCAGCGAAGAGCAAGCAGACAAGGCTGTGCGCAGGCCGGACTTTGCGCCGCTGCGTGAGCAAAGATTGTCGCCGCCGACAACCCATCGCGGACTCGTTTTCGCGATTCGCGAAAAAGTCGTTTCTCTGGCGACTATGATTCAAGTTCAACCCCGAGCACGCGCGCCACGATCTGTGCATCATCGGCGCGGTACAGAATTACGCGCAGTTCGTCAATCGCCCAATCGCTGGCCGTGATGGCTGAACGTAGGCCGGTGGCGAATTCCTCTGCGGGCAGTTGTCCGTACCCCATCGCCAACCCGGGCAACGCCACCGATCGCGCGTTCAATTCCTGCGCTTTGCCAAGCACGTTTCGAACGGTTTGATCGATGCGTTCCGCGCTCGACTTGTACCACACGTCGATTGAAACAGCGTGGATGATGTGCGCGCAGTTGGTAAGCGGGCCGGGACCGGTGACGACCACGGTT
>JACKHH010000022.1 GCA_020639095.1 Phycisphaerales bacterium
TGACATTCGTCGAACGACAACACCTCAATTTGCTGGGTCACCTTGACATTCCGAGTAGATACGCGCGGGCCCTCACGAACCGGACCAAGTACTCCCTGCGGATTCACCTTTTCCTCAAGATCCAAGGTCAACTCATACCGCCCTGGGGGGGCCGTTGGGCTGCGCAGTACCGATTCGCATGATCCCGTGCGTCCGACAGTTGGTCCCATGTCGCTGCTGACAATATACGCCTCAACGGCATACGTCGGCCCACGGACATCCACTCCGTCAATGCGACGAAGAAGTACGCGACCTGACTCAACTGACACGTCTGTCCAACGTCCGTCCCCAACGTCTCCTCGGATTGCAAAAGACGGTCCGCGCCCCGCATAGCTGATCCTGAACGGAATGCCCTCCCCTTCACAGACTTGATCGCGAACTTTCAGCGCATAGGTGCGCATTTGCGCGAAATAGGTTGTCGTTTGATCGCCGGACAAATCACCGGCTTGATAGAGAAACTCAAGCATATCAACCCATTGTTGCGTCTGCCCGTCTGCGGTCGTCGCACCTTGTTTCTTAAGCGCGGCGATTGCAAGTTGCGCGCTTTGCGTTGCGTTCAGACGACCAGACCGCAGGCGACGATCGACCTCGTCCAGCGCCTCAGCCTCTCCTCCGCCGGAGTCAGCAAGCACCCAGGAAAACGGATAGAATTGATACCGGTTGACAGTCTGTGCGTACTGATAACCCTTGACGCTCCAACGCCCACTGATCGGCAAAACACACAGGACACCAAGCAGGATCGCGAGTTTGCGACGCCGGCGTACGCCAAAGACCACGCCCTGCGCGTCGATCGTCTTGCCGCACTCGCTGCACACCTGAGCGGTCGCACCGGTGAGGTTATACCCGCATTTGCGGCATCGCGGCTCATCGCCGACGCGCCGTCCTTTCACCCCGAAGCCGAGCAGCACAAGACCGACCAGTGCGATCAGGCACAGTAAGGCGTCAAGACTCATCAGACTGGAAGTGAGCATCGGCGCCCGCCTCGAAAGGGAAGTGGCCGCAATGGGAACACTGAAAACCCTAACGACGCAGGACCACTGGGTCAATGGATTCGCACGAATACCGCTCAATTCCCCGGCCGAACGACCGGGACGTCCTTGACGACAATCTCGCCGTCCCAGATGCGCGTGACGTCGGTCGTCTCGCGCGCCGCGTCCGCGCTGCTGCGGAGAATGACGTCAACCGCGTCGGCATCGAAGTCGCGAAGTATTGCGGTCTTGTTGTTGGCGGCCATCGCACCGGCGTGCACCACGACGTTTCCGAAGTTCCAGACATCGTCGCCGCTGCGTAATGTGATCTCAAATGCGATGTCGATAGGCAAAAACCCAGACGCGGCGGCAAGCGGCCCGGAGTGTAGCATGAGACCGACCAACGACTCATCCTCGCCTAGAGTGGACGGCATGACGTCCACTTGCCCCACCGTGAGCACGTTGCGAACAGCCTGTTCCAGACTCGCGTCATTCACAAGCTGCACCGTGTTGCACGCATCTTGGTCAACAAGTTCGAAGTCGCCGGTCATGCGCAGTTCGCGCGTGTGGACTTTCGGGCTGTCTTCGTTGGGGTCCGCGACATCGTCTGCGTAGTGTTGCTCTTCGAATATCACGGTGATCTCATATTCGCCGGGCGGCAAATCTGTTGCCCGAACCAGATGCGTAGCGGTTTCCTTGGCTGCGAAGGCGTGGCCGCGACCGGCGCCAGAAGTGACGCCACCAGGACGGTTGGCCAATGCGACTTCCTCGCCAGTGTCCTTCTTCGTGATGCGTATCCGCGATTGATCACAGCGCAGACCGACAAACCGCCCCAGGCCACCGCTTGGCATGACTGCTTGCGGACTACGCCACTCGGTTTCCAACATGGTGGGAACCGCGTCGAACTCGCAGACCCTGCGGCGAACCGTGAACGTATAAGTACAAATCTGATTGAAGTAGCGCGTGGTGTCCGCTTGTGACAGCTTGCCGGACTGGTATAGGAATTCCAGCATGTTGACCCAGATTTGCGTTGCGCGGGACGTCGATGACGCCGATTGCTCTTTGAGCGCTGCCGCGACAATGCTCTGTCGCTGCGCATCATTGATGCCATCGCTGCGCAACCTGCGGTCAAGTTCTTCAAGCGCATCGACGGTACCGCCGGTTGCCCCGGACAAAACCCAATCAAACGGGTAGAAGCGGTAGGCGTTGACTGTCTGCACATAGTTGTACCCGCACGTGGACAGTGACCCGGCAAAAGGCAGCACAGCCAGCACGCCGACAATCAACAGCAGCGGCCTGCGACGACGCTTGCCAAAAACCGTACCACGTCCATCAATAGGTGCGCCGCACTCGCTGCACACCTGCGACGACGCGCCGGTGAGTTCGTAGCCACAACCGCGACATCGCGGCTCAACACCGAGACGCTTGCCGCGCAGTCCCAACCAAATGAACACGCAGCCCACAAGCGCAAACAGGCCGAGTACGGCTATCAGATTGACCATGGATACCAAGCACATCGACTCGCACTCTCGAATTGGGCCCGCCTCTCGGCCTCGACGAAAGGCAATCGTGACGCGCCGCGACCACGCCGTCAACGCAATTGCACGGACATGTCCGGGCGACCCGGGCATCCATTGCACACACCCGCCTCGCGACGTATGCTGCTGATGCGACGTAACGACGTCCTACCGAACACACGGCACACGAGAAGATTCGCATGTCCAACATCATGAGCATCCTCAAACTTGCCCGGCAACGCAGAGCCGCCGATGTCCACATCGTGGCGGGTTCGCCCGTGCTCTTTCGCATCAAGGGCGAACTTCAGCCCGTCACCCGCGAAGTGCTCGACAACGCCATGGCGAAGGACCTCACCTACGACATGCTCACACCGGCTCAGATTGAGAAATTCGAAGCCGAACTCGACCACGACTTCATGATGTCCGACGACGACCGCAACCGCTACCGCGTCAACGTCGCGTTCAACGACAGTGCCGTGGGCGCCGTCGTCCGCCTGCTCGACAGCCAACCCATGACCCTCGAACAGATTCGCGTACCCCCGATCGTGCAGCAGATGACCAACGCGCGAAAGGGTTTGATCCTCATCACCGGCGCGACCAGCGAGGGGAAAACCACCACGATGGCCGCGATGATCGACGAGATCAACCGCACGCAGAAGAAGCACATTATCACGATCGAAGACCCCATCGAGTACGTGCATCACAACAAGAAGTCGGTGGTCCGTCAGCGCGAAATCGGCAAGGACACGAGGTCGTTCGAACGCGGGCTGCGCGCCGCGCTGCGGCAGGACCCGGACATGATTGCGATCGGCGAAATGCGCGACTACGAAACGATCAAGATCGCGCTGACAGCCGCGGAGACCGGTGTGCTGGTGCTTTCCACCATCCACGTCATCAGCATCGACAAGATCATCGAGCGTTTCCTGGCCTACGCCCCGGACGGCAGCGACGGCCACATGCGCAGCCTGCTCTCCGAAGCGCTGCTCGGTGTCATCCATCAGGAACTGCTCACGACAATCGAGGGCGGCAAACGGCTTGCGGTTGAGATCCTCGTCACCACCGACGCGGTGCGCAACGTGATGCGCAACCGCGGCACCTTCCACCTGCGCAACGTCATCACGACCGGCCAGCGCTTCGGCATGCGTTCGATGAAGCAATCGCTCGACGAACTGCTCGACGAAGGCATCATCCACGAAGGCGTGTACAACCGTGTGCTCGAAAACTACTCGTAACGAATGACGAGTGACAAATGACGAATGACAGAATCCGAGCCGCGACTGTCAGGGAGCGGACGGAACTATGTTGCGTTCGTCAAACTGCGTACTTACGAGGCATGGGAGCCTCGCCGGGTGGCATGGACAAGCTTCGCTTGTCCATGGATCAACTCAGCTCACTCGGGATAGTACAATCTGGCATGCTCCACTGACAAGCAAAGCTTGTCAGTGCCACCCGATGCTCAGTTTCTTGGCGTCGCATTTGGTTGCACCGCCGCCGCGACCGGCTTACTGGGCAACAGCTTCTCCTTCACCTGCCGCACAAACACCCACGCGAAGAATGCCAGCGTTGCCACCAGTAGGATGTTCACCAAATACCCGCTGCGAAATCGCTTGCCCACCCAATCCGTCCGATTGTTCAACAACAACAGCGTCAGCGCCAGGAGCGGCATGAACAGTGCCGCCATCACCGCGTACACCAGTTGAATTTTGCCAAGCTCCCGCCCCACCAGCAGCATCGGCACGAGCGCCAGCGCCACGAGAAAAGCGCGGTACGCCCGCAGCTTCGTATAATCCAACTCCGCACGGTCAGCCGACCCCACCCCCTTGCGAATCAGCATGAAGTCCGCGAAGAGATACGGCACGCTCTGCCACACCCCCAGCAAGCTCGAAAACACCGCACCCCAGAATCCAATGAGAAAAGCCCATTTACCCGCCGGCCCCATGAACCCGGCAAGCTGACCCGCAAGCGCCAACGCGACCCGGTCGCTCGCCCCCTTCTCAAGCACCAGACGAGACCCGATCGCAACCATCGCAATCCCGAAGAGCGCCGTCATCACGTACCCCACGGACAGGTCCACGCGACACGTTGCCACCCCCTCGGCACCACTGCGCCGCTCCTCGCGAATCCAATACCCATATGAGAGCAACGTCACCGACCCGCCCACGCCACCGAGCAACCCCAACACCCACGGCAAGTTCGCATTCGGATTCGGTATCGCCGGCACGAACAACCCGCGAAGCATCGCGCCCCAGTCGGGCTTGATCGCAACGGCTGTCACCATCACCGCGACGAACATCACCGCGATGCACACCGACATCACCTTCTCGAACAGGCGGAACCCGCCAATCCACACCAGCACGAGCCCGACCAGTGAATGGGCAATTCCCCAGATCACCTTGGCCTGCGCGAACGGCAGCCCGAAATCCCAGATCGCGGCACCCGCGACCCCACAGGCTGTGATGAGTGCAGCCCCCGTCGCCAGCGCCCACGGCAGAAAGTAAATCAGGAACAACCACTGTATCCACGTCCCAAGCCGGTCGACCCAACCCTCAAGCAGCGTCGTGCCCGTGGCCATCTGCCAGCGCGCGAGCCCTTCGTTGAGCACCCACTTGAGCACCGCGCCGACAGCCACCGCCCAGAGAATCGCCAGCCCGACCTTCGACCCGGCAATGCTCGCGGTGATCAGGTCGCCCGCCCCGACGCCCGTCGCGGCGATGAGAATCCCCGGCGCCAAGCGATGAAAGAGCGAACCGCGCGAGCGCGGCGCGATTGAAATGTCCACGGATTGGCCCATTGGCGACCAGCATACCGCTGCGGTTGAACACAACGCAACGACATGTTCAAATGCGGCAACGAAGCAAGCGGGGCCCATAGCTCAGCGGTTAGAGCAGTCGACTCATAATCGATTGGTCCGGGGTTCGAATCCCTGTGGGCCCAGTTCGACAGGTTTTGCGCCCTCGGCTGGTCGTTCTATGTCTGCGTGGGATAGTTGCTTTGCCCGCGTTTGCTGCCGAGAATGGTTGTATTCTCAAGTCGCGGGTAGTATCATGCGGACTGGCTGCACGGTAGCGCACTTTCGTTCCGTCTCGACGGAATGCCCATCCCCACGCGCGAGGGTCTTTCCATGACGACACTCACCAAAGCCATGCTTGTCGCATTGCTCGCTCGTCCATTGGCACACGGCGCGGAGGGGTTGTTCACAGAACTGGACTTCGATGAAGCGTGCCAGCAGGCGAAGAACGAGAACAAGCTCGTCTTCATCGATTTCTACACAACGTGGTGCATGCCGTGCAAGGTCATGGAGAAAACCACATTCACGGACGCGGGTGTCATCACCTGGCTGTCGCAAAACACCGTACCGATCAAGGTCGACGCCGAGAAAAACGCCAAGCTTGCAGAACGGTACAAAGTCAACGCGTACCCCACGCTGCTCTTTGCAAAAGCGGACGGTACTGAGATGGGGCGCATGGTCGGCTCATGCGAGCCTCCGGATTTCCTCAGCGAATCGGCTGCCATCAGGTCGGGCAAGACACCCTTGGAGCGCGCGGACGAGCTGCTAAAGTCCGCCGGTGAAAACGACCCCATGGCACGGATGCAATACGCCGACAGCCTGGCGCGCATGGGCAAGTACGAAGAAGCGCTCGATGCTTACCTCTGGTGCTTCGAGGAGGGCAACAACTACATGATTGGCTTCTTCGGTGTCAGGCTGTCCTTCCTGCTCTCCGACATTCGCCGTCTGGGCCAGGACTATCCGCCGGCACTCGAAGCCCTGCGTCAACTTCGCGACGCCGCGCGCGAACGCGTGCTGGCTGAAGCGCCGGTTGAGGAGAAGAAGGAGAAGTCTTTCTGGGACCATTTCAGAGTTACGACCGCGACGACGTCAGTACCGGAATTTGCCGCATTGAACGACGCGCTCGGCGAGGAACAGGATACGTTGCGCGTTTACGACCAGATGCGCAAGGAGCATCCCGATTGGCCGGTCGTCGAGAGTCTGGGTGATTCCGTCTTCGACCAGCTTCTCGCAGCCAAACGGTACGCGGAGATCGCGGCACGAACAGATCTCGTGCGTAAAGCTGAACAGATGGCATCTCTCCTGGATCGCGCCGCCGCCTTGCTACCCGAAGACAAGCGTGATGAGATGCGAACCATGCAGCGCGAGTCATTGATCGAAGATATCAGCCAGTACTACGAGGTCATGCTGGGCGTCGGAGACCTTGAAAGCGCCAACAAACTTGCGGAGCAAGCCCTCAAGCTGGACGATGGCGCCGAGACGTACAACCTCCTCGCCTGGCACGGGTATCTTTCTGAAAAGCCAATAGAAGAAAACGTAACGCAGGCGCGCAAGGCATACGAACTGACCAATGGCAAGGACGCTGCCGTACTCGATACCTTCGCTCGCGTCCTGGCTGCGCTGAACCAACAGGACATTGCCTGTACGTTGTTACGCACCGACTCGGCTTCGCTTACCGGCGATCATGAGCACAGAGTTCTTTCAGCCGCCATGAGCGATTTGCACTGTCATAGCCCCAAATGATCCACTGCCGTCGAGAAAAACAACGCCGTCGGACCAAGGCGTTTGATACCAGGCGTCGCGATACATCAGACACAACATCCAACCGATCGGAGGACCACCCATGAAACCGATCATCCGCACATGTGCCGGGTTTACCATTCTCGCACTCGCTGTCGCGCCGACACCGACGTACGCCGACTTCGACTGGATCCAACACGACTTGCAAAACGGCGTGAGCGATACCAGCTTCAACGCCGCGACTGGGGAATTCACCATTCACGCGTCGTCAGCCGATCAGCTTCTGCTCCATGAGTTCGGTGGCGTGTTGAACTTCCCCATACAAAACACAGCCGTTGATCTCGTCACGCACTTTGTGCAGGTCAATCCGGACGGCAGCGCCGACTTCTGGGGCGGGTCGCTCAGTCTCACGTTCGCCATGGATTCCGGCAACGGTTTCCAATCCTATTCCATCAGCGGCCCGGTATATCACATCGTGATATCCACGGTCTCGCCGGCGCCCAATCCCCAGCTCAGCCTCAGCGGGACGTGGCTGGCATCCGTCGTCAACTTGCCCGCGTCGGGCGTCTGGCCCGACGGCGGATCGTACAGCACGATTGCAGGCGACACCTTTATCACTGGCGACGACCTGAGCGGTTTCCAATGGGACCGCAGCATCGCCGGTCAAGCCGAAACAACCTACACGCTTGCGCCGCACGACACCTGCCTGGGCGACTGTTGCCAGGATGCAAAGTTCTTCGCGCAGTACAATCCGCTCACGCAGTCGTTGCACTTGGCGCTGTCGCAAGGTTCTGTTGGCTTTGGTGGTACATTCCAGTCGTTCATTCTCGAAACCCACCTGGATGCGGCAGTACCGCAAAGCCAGGGTAACTACGCGGGCTTCTTCACCGGCGGAACGTTGAGTATCGTTCGGCCTTGTGATTGGGGCGAACCCGAAGAAACGATCAGCGGGACGATCACGTACGCCGCCGTTTCAATCTTGCAAGGTGCGGGTCTGCGCGTATCCGCCCGATGGGACCCAGTGATTGCGCCGCCTTCTTGGCTGGGCGGGTGGGATGAATGCGGTCTCGATGGCCTTGCGCACCTGGACATGACGCTCGTGGGTTCGCTGGACGAACCGTTACCGCTCACTTTCGACTGGTCCAATGGGTTCGAATATCAGGGCGGTGGCGACAATGATTCACTCTTTGTGTACCCACAGACGTGCCCATCAACGGTTTGCGCCTATCCGTTCGGTGACATGGACCTGGACTGCGACACGGATCTGCACGACTACGCCAAAGCAATCCGCTGCATCGCCGGCACCGCGTCATTTGAGGACAAGATCGCCGGTGTACGCGTGCTCGACGCCGATGGCGATCTCGACACCGACTTGGCTGACTTCGCACAGTGGCAGATGAGCGGGCCGCAAGACGCACCGCAGTCGTGTTGTGGCTTGCGTTAGGCCACGCGCTCCGCGGTGAATAGCGACACGCGCATACCGAACCTGTTCGCGGAGCGCGATGGGGTGAAGTTGCCCGTTCGTTTAGCGCGCGTGTCGCTGTACCACAACTCACTTCGTCGACGGTTCGCTGGGTGCGGACACGTAGCCGAGTGACTGTAACTGGGCGCGCAAATTCTCGTCGAGTTCGACGCCCTCCCCCGGCGGGGTGTCGCCTGACGGCGGCTTGGCCGTGGCGGACTTGGTCAATTGCGCAAGTCGATGCGCCAGCTCAGATGCAGTCTCCGGTTCGCTGCTGATCAGGTTGATCAGTTCACCGGGATCGCTATCCAGGTTGTACAACTCGTCGTCGCCGTCGCTGGATGCGATGTACTTCAGCGGCCAGTCGATGATCGTCGTCCGAGTCCGGTCAAAGCGCCTACGCCAACGCGGGTCGTACAGGTCCTTCGCCCGCGTGTAGTGGTTTTCCGCAATGATGGGATAGTCGCCGATATGGCCGTCCAACCTGCGCTGCCCGTTGGGACGAAGCTCTCTGGCGACGAGTTTGTCGAGAAGCAGATTCGGAACCGCCGCCAGCGAAATCGGTCTATCGATCGTCTCGCCGACGCGCTGACCGGGCGTGCGGATAATCAGCGGCACGTGCAATGCGGACTGATACACATCCTTGGAATGCTCAACCAACCCGTGCTCGCCAAAGTATTCTCCGTGGTCCGACGTCACAACGACCAGCGTATTCTCAGCCACGCCCAACTGTTGGAGCGTATCGAGAATACCACCGACGGCTTGGTCGGCATTGGCGATTCCGGTGTCGTACTGATCGATGACCTGCGCAACCAACTCGCTCGGCGGCGAACTGTCTCCCGGCAGCACGGTAGCCGCCAATCGATCGAGCAATTCCCCGTCGTCCTGAATCGCCGGCCTAGCGAGCAAACCGGGACGCGGCGTCGTGTTGTAAGGACGATGCGCATCCATGTAGTTGAGAAACAAAAAGAAAGGACCGCCCGCGCTACGCTTCAACCATTTGCGCGCATTCGTGTTCACATCAACAGCCGGTACCCGCTGCGCTTCGTACGTGTCGAAACCCTGATCAAGTTGGTACCTGCGGTCGAGGTAGCCTGCGTTGGCAACGAACGCGCCGGTCTTGTACCCCGCCTGGCGCAGCAACTCCGCGAGCGTTGTGTGTTCCTGAGCAAGCGGATAGACGTTGTCCGTTTGAATGTCTCCTGGACCAACCGACTTGAAGGTAAACGCACCGTGCTCGAAAGGGTACATCCCGGTCATCAGTGACGCGTGCGCGGGAACGGTCCAGGGAGCAGTAGAAATGGCGCGCCCATAGCGCGTCGCATTCGCGGCGAAGGCGTCGATGCGCGGTGAGGTGTTCCGCGCGTAGCCATAGCAGCCAAGATGGTCGACGCGCAGCGTATCAATGACAATGAGTACGAGATTCGTGGGCCGCGCAACACGCGCAACACCTTCGCCGGATGAACAACCACCCGCAAGGCTCAGCGCCGCCCCCACAAACACCAAAGCACGCAAGAAGCGATCCATGCGAACCATGGTACCACGGGTCCCCGGGCGCTACGCAAGAGCGCGCCAACCCGGCAACCACCAGCGCCCCACTGCAAACCGCAATCCGCTACTGCGGACCGCTGATCACCTGCTCCAACGCCATCCAGTCCGCCAGGTCAACCGTGCTGTTCGCGTAGTCCATGTTGCCGCAAGCGCATTCCGGCTGAGCGATCACATCGGCACCAAAGCACATGCCAAACCGCTGCATGTCGACCAGGTCGAAATCGCCGTCATCGTCCATGTCACCGGGCGTACCGGGACACGGCGGCGGACAGAGACCGCTCGACCTTGCCGTGAGCGTGGCCGGGTCGCTGTAGCCCGAACACGACGGATTGACCACGATCGCCCGAAGGCGGAACTGCCTGCCGTCGTCACCCGCCTGCACGTTGTGTACGGTGAGCGTGTTCGTCGTCGTACCGGTGAACTTGCCGCCTTCGCTGAGCAGCGTCGTGCCTTCATACCAGCGATGGACGAAGAAGTAAGTGCCCGTCACCTCGCCGTGGAAGACTGCATTCGCACCGTACTCGGCACACTGATCCGTCGGCGGCAGCGCGAACACCGGATCGGCAAGATCCAGGACAGCCGTTGCCGTTTCCGCGTTCTCCTCACCAAGGCACGCGTTCCACACCCGACAGGTGTAATCGCCGCCGTCGGCAGGCTCGACACCGTTGATGTGGATCTGCGCCGTCGTTGTTCCGGTGAAGTGCCCGTTGTTAGCAAGGTCTTCGCCGTTGAGGCTCCACTGGTACGAAACGCCTGTCGGGTCATCGACGGATACCGTGAAAATCACAATGCCGCCGCTGTCCTGCACGCAATCGCTGATCGGCGACGGCGAGGTCAGCGTGACCTCAAGCGCAGGCGCAGCCAGGCGCAACTGTGCGACGTCGCTGTACGCCTGGAGACAACCGAAATCGACGCGACACTGATACGTGCTCAGGTCGCCGCCGTCACCGGCAGGATCAATCGTCAGCGTCGGCGAGTTCGCGCCTGAGAACGCCCCACCATCGCTGAGCACCTCGCTGCCGTTGCGAATCCACTGGTAGCTGTCGGCGCCCGCGACCGAGACGTTGAACGTCGCGACCCCGTCGGCACAGGGATAGTCGTGGAATGGACCGTCGATCGTCGCGGCAAGTGCGGCTGCGTCGCAGTCGTCCGGGACGCTGTTCACGTTGCAGTCGTTGCCGGCAATCTGGCACTCGTCCGGAACGACGTCGTCGTTGCAGTCGAGACTGGCGCCGCCAGGAAGCGTATCGCAATCATCGAGGATGTCGTTGCCGTTGCAGTCGAAGCTGGTGCCCCCCGCGACTTCGCACTCGTCCGGATAGCCGTTCACGTTGCAGTCTTCTGAGAACAGGCTGGCGAGATCGCAATTGTCGGGAATTCCGTTCGTGTTGCAGTCGGCGACAAATCCCAGCGCGATATCGCATGAGTCGGGAACACTGTTGCCGTTGCAGTCCGATTCGCTTCCGCCGAGGATTTCGCAGGTGTCGGGAATGCTGTTGTTGTTGCAGTCTTCCGAGTATTCCGAATCGATATCGCAGGTGTCGGGAACGGCATTGAAGTTGCAATCCTCGCTGGTGCCACCCGCGAGATCGCAATCGTCGGGCACACCGTTGCCGTTGCAATCGCCGCCGACCAACTCACACTCATCCGGGACGCCATTGAGATTGCAGTCAACGCTCGAACCGGCAACGATCTCGCACTCATCAACGATACCACTCTCGTCGCAGTCCGGTTCACACTCGTCGGGGATGTTGTTCTCGTTGCAGTCGTTGGTGGTGCCCGGAACGATGTCGCAGTTCTGCAAGTACTTGAAGCTCATGTTGGCTGCGGCGCCGCTGATATTCGTCAGCGCGTTGTGCGTCACGACGATGTTGCCGAATTGGTAGCGGTCGGTATTGGGCACCGTCTCGTCGCTGATCAGCGAGACGCCACCCGCATGATAGAGCTCATCACCCTGGCCGCGCGTCTGCCCTTTTTCCAATTGGTAATTCCCGTCGGCCTGCAAGAGGGCGACGCGGTAGTGGTTGTTGTTCGCCGGCCAACCCGGCTGGCCGGGGTAGCCCTGCTGCGTGTTGCAGCACTTGGTCTCGTCGATGTGCCAAATGGCGAGTCCGCCTTGCGGCAGGATCGCCTCGAACCCGTAGGGTTGGCGGTTTTCAACGAGCAGGTACTCGGTCGCCGAATAGCCCTGGTTGATGCGATACACCACCGGCGACGTTTCGACCTGTGGAATGCTGTAGATTCCCGGCGTGTTCAGCACCGTCGGGGTCACCCAGCCCAGGAAGATCTTGCACCACGCGGAAAAGTGCGGGGGGTAGCGCTGGGAAAAATCAAAGCCCCACGAATTGGCCATCATGCAATACGAACCGATACCTTCACCGCCGCCGTCCGTGTCATACAAATCGGGCAGGCCGAAGAAGTGACCGGTCTCGTGCGCGGCCACAGCGATTCGACTGATCGATGTCCCGCTCGTGCCCCACAACGCGGGCTCGGTGTGGTAGTCGTACACCTTGACATTGGCGCCCAGGCCGTTCACATCGTTGCTGAACCACTGGCCACCCGGCAACTGAAAGAGCGCCCAACGGTGCGACCAGATCCAATTACCACCACCACCGCCCGTTTCCGCGCCATAGCCGGAGTGAATGATGCTGATCGCGTCGATATACCCGTCGTCATCGGTGTCGAAATCGCCGAAGTCGATCAGCGGATCGACGGCATCCAGCGCGTCCTCGACCATGCCTTGCGGGTTCGCCGGATACGAACCGTCAAGTCCGCTGCTCCCGTTCGCGTAGTACGCCTGCGTGTGCGGCAACGTGACCCAAACGGTCACCGTTGAATCAATGTCCATCGTACCGTACGAGTTCTCGAAGTAGACATCACGCACGCTGCCCGTCGGCGCCAAACTTGGGTGGCCGCCCACCGCGTTCCACAGCACGTCGTAATCCGCGGGATCGCGCGTGTGTACGCCCAGCGTGTGATCGCTGAACTTGCAGAGAACGACGAGGTTCTTGACATTTCCCGACGGGGGCACCGCACGCAGATGCGCGCCGTGCGTATTGGGTATCTCGCTCGGCACGACAAACGTCTGCTCACGCATCGCGTTCCGCACGGCTGGCGGCGGAAGCAGCTTGCGCGTCATGCCGAGCGCCGCGGGATCGGCCTTTCCGACGACGTGATGCGTCGGCGCCAAGCGCTTCTGCGCGTCGAGCTGCGCGTACACATACAGCCCGTGGTCCGGCACCACCGTGTAGCCCGCCATGTCTTCGTACCAATTGAAGTGCTCGTCGCCGAAGACGCGTATCGTGATCTTGCTGCCGTCCGGCTGCTCGACCTCGACCGGAAGCGGGTATGCCGGCATCGCCAAAGCGGCCGACGACGCGAGCAACACGACGAAGAGGCAAGAGCACATCGCCAGTGAAATACCAGTGAACGCCGGCGAAATACCAGTGAACGTCTGTCGGGTCATTATCGACCTTTCTGTAACTCCCCGAATCGGTTTCGGGACCTGTGCGAACATCCCACGAACCGCAAGGCAACGCCCGTTGCACTGCGGCGGACAGCGCTACTCGATTCGGCGGGGCTATCACAAATACGCAATTGAGAAATACCTATAAGCACGCGGGCGACCCCCAACAACCGCGGTTTTTATGCTATCAAAAGTGCCATCGGTTACGCAAGCACGAGCGCGCTTTCACACACATGAACGCCTCACAATTCGGACACTTTCCCGATGCATTCACCAACATGTGCCGCCGGTAATGCCGCAGCAAGCGGACGCAGTCGGTTGGTGATTCGCCAACGCGCTGCATTCGGCGAATGACCCAACACCGCGGCACTTGGCCGTTCCTCTCTCTCGACACCTGGACCGCATCGCTGCGAGACGTCTGCGGGCTTTTGAGTTTGCCGTCGGCCGGGTAGCCGGTACAATGCTCGTCGATTCAAATCCCTGACTCGGTCGCACGCGGATGACCAGACAACCGGCAATTCTGAAAGAGTGCCCCGCCTGTGGTACGCAGGTTCCGGACGACGCGAATTTCTGCTCCTGCTGTCGCCACGACCTCGCCCCACCCGAAAGCAACGATGCCACCAGCGGACGCGCGATCGTCGCGTTTGTCGTCATCGTTGGCGGATTGCTGATCACCGCGATCATCCTCAGCAGGGTTTGAAGCGGAATCCAGAGGACCCGACCTCGTTCGGCGCGCCGTCCGCTGCCGGTGCTCAGCGCCGTATCTACCAATCTCTAAAGGACTTATCGTCACGCCAGCCTTCCCCCCGAGCGCAATGTTAGATGTTCGTTTAGTGCATTGACCCACCTCCGGTGGTTCCGGTAACATCCGCTCAGGGAATGTGAGAGAGAGAGTTGGTGCGCGTGCGCGCCGACTCTCTCTTTTTTTGTGTCGGTCGCGCGACGCCGGCTCTCTCCTGCGTCACGCACAACGGGAGGTAGACAGAGATGGACACGTCGGCTTGGATTCTGCGCTCAAAGTTTGTCTTCGCAGCCCTCTTGGCGGTCGGTTTGTGCGCCGGCAGCGCTTCCGCCACCGTGCTGGTTCCTGACTTCGCAGCCTTCGACAGTACCAGCGAATGCGACGGCGTCTCGCTCAGCCTGTGTTCGGATGCGCTGGCTGATTGCACCGTCTGCGTACGCACTTCACCCGCTTTGAGCGTCTCGTCAAATCCCACGTACAAGGACAACAGGGATTTGGTGTGGTCGCAGGCACACTTGTCGTTGATGGCCCGCGCCTCTGATCGCGATCGCACGCGCAGCGCGCTTGACCTCGACATTGCCGTGGTTCACGCCATGTTTGGAAACGCCGTTGACCTCGCGACAGCGGCTGCTCGGCTCGACTTGTCAGACGTTGCGCATGAAAGCACCGTCGCCACAATGCGTATGGAGCGGCTCGCTGGTCTGTTCGCTTCTGCTGCGCGGTACTGAACGCGGCATGGCGCGCGACCTGCTCGGCTCGCGCGACGACGCCACGGGTGAATGGATCACCTGTTGGCTGGCGACGACTCGCGCGCTGTCGCCAACAAATCGCGCGCTCGCGTCATTGCATCATCGATATTACCGAACAGGTTGTTCGCGCCGACGACGCGATCGAATCCCGTGCGCACAAACACATTCATCGGCTGGGCGTGAACTCCGGACAGCAGCAGCGTCGTTCCCTGTCGATGGCAGCGATGGCGAAACTCCCTCAGCGCGTGCAGGCCCGTCGCGTCAATCGCTGGGACATGGCGCAACCGCAGGATGAACACTTTGGGCGGGCGTTCCAGCCCGCGCAGGGTGTCCTGCAGCTTGTCAGCCACGCCGAAGAAGAACGGCCCGTTGATTTCGTAGACCTCCACATCGTCGGGCACTTCGCTCCGCGCAATCGCGTGCGGATCCTTCTGATCCACCAGCAGTTCATCGGGCGATTCCAACTCACGTGTGATGGCGCTGACGTTGGATACGTCGGCCATGCGCTTCATGAACAGCAGCGACGCGAGCACCATGCCCACGCCAACGGCGATCGTCAGGTCGGTGAACACGGTCAGACCGAACGTGGTCAACAGCACGACGATGTCGCTCTTCGGCGCGCGCAGCAGATACCGAAAGTGGTGAATCTCGCTCATGTTCCAGGCGACAATCGCCAGAACCGCCGCCAGCGTTGCCATGGGAATCCGCTTGGCGAGCGGCGCGACCAGCAGCATCAACAACAAAAGCGTTACCGCGTGAACCATCCCAGCCACCGGCGTGCGCCCGCCGCTCTTGATGTTCGCGGTCGTTCGCGCGATCGCGCCGGTTGCGGGAATTCCACAGAAAAACACCGATCCGATGTTCGCGAGTCCCTGCGCAATGAGTTCGTTGTCCGCGTGGTGGCGATCGTCGATCATGCCGTCCGCGACGACGGCGGAGAGCAGCGACTCGATGGCCGCAAGAATCGCGATGGTCGTCGCCTCGGGCACGAGATCGCGAATCATCGGGAGGCTGAACTGCGGCATGTGCGGTGTCGGCAGCGTTCGCGGGATGTCGCCGAACCGACTGCCGATCGTATCGACGGGCAGGTTCAGTATCGCGACCACCAGTGAACCGGTGATCACCGCAATGATGCCCCACGGTAGACGCGGCGCGAACCTCCGGAGCAAGATCAGCACAACCAGCGAGCCGATGCCCACGGCGCATGTGTTCGCGTCAATTGTTCCAATGTGCTCGGCGTACGCCTGCACCTTGCCCACAAACTCGCCGGGCACTTCCGCAAGCTGCAACCCAAGCAGGTCCTTCACCTGCGTCGTGAAGATGATCACCGCGATTCCGGAAGTGAACCCGGTGGTTACGGGATAAGGGATGAATTTGATCATGCCGCCGAACCGCGACACGCCCATGATGATGACGATGACCCCCGCCATCAGCGTCGCGGTGGCCAATCCGGCGTAACCGTGATCGCTCGCAATGCGGTAGACGATGATGATGAATGCGCCCGTCGGCCCGCCGATCTGCACCCGGCTGCCGCCCAACGCGGAGATCAGAAACCCAGCCACCACCGCCGTGTAAAGACCCATCGCGGGCGGCGAGAGTCCAACCTCAGCCGCCACGTGCGCGGGAATTGACGCGACGCCAAATGCGATCGCCAGGGGCAGCGCGATGATCCCCACCGTCAGACCAGCCGATACGTCACGCACGAGCTGCGTTCGTGAATAGCCTTGGCGAAAACAAACGACCGACTTGGGTATCCACCGCATCAAAGTACTCCCGCACAATTCGCGCCTCAACAATTCGCTTCATCAGGGCACGAAGGGCGGAATTGTACGATTGTTTCAATCCTTTGAAAGAGCCACGCACCCGCGCGCCCAGCGCACAAGAAAGCCCGCCCGGGGCACCTCGACCCCGGGCGGGAAGTAGTGAACAATCAATTCACGGCGATGCGGCCGTTAGGGCACGCCGCAAGCGACCGGCGTTGCGGTATCGCAGATGCACGGACCGGTATTGGTTCCGAAGTTCGCGCCACTGACGATCACACCGATGTCACCGGCATTGATCGGACCACCGCTGCCATCCGTATCAGCACGATCACAGGCGGGCGGGTCCTGGCCGAAGTTCACCGCGCTGGCGACGATACCAATATCACCCGCGTTTGTGCTCCCGTCACAATTGACGTCCGAAGCAACGCACCGCGGCAGCAATTCCTCAACCCAGATCGTCAAGGCATCAATGTCATCCTTTGGCTGCTCGCCAGCCACGATCACCGGGAAGCTGCTTCCGGTCAGGAATGAACCGTAGATCTGCTTCGGATCCAGACCGCCCGACTCATCGATCGGCAGCGGCGTCAGCGGATCATCCTCGTCCACGCTGAACAGCACGGCGAACGCAGGACCTGCCGCTCCCGAGACGGGCAGCCAAGTGAACTCGAACGCGTCGATGTCGGTCGACTCCGGCAACCCCAGATGGATAGCCTCATCGATCACCTTCACGATCAAACCACCGCTGGCCAGGTAGATGTCGCCCGGATCCAGACCGAAGTGCGCCTCGTGGTCCGCACTGTAATACCAGTACGGGCAATCCGACGCGGAACGCACGGCATCGAGCGAATCGACATCGTCGTCATCCTTCTCCGACGTATCGGGATTCGGACCCATGTCACTGTGGACACCGCGTTCGAACGTCAACTTCCAATCCAATGCCGTCGAGAACGGCAGCGGAAGCGCGACGGTCAATGACTTGCCAATAACCTCGTCGTACAGCTTCGACTTGCCATACGTGCGACCCGCGGGCGACAACGACGTCACCGGAACGTTACCCGAAGGCCAACCCGGAGCACGGTCGTCATCGTACGAGTACAGCAGGTAATCCGGCGGGAACACACATGCCGAATTTGGCGCGATTGCGCCCTGCGGTATCGGCTGGTCCAACGCGACGTCGGGCAACACGAACTGCTGGATGTTGAAGTCCGTCTGATCGTGCCCATCCAGGTCGAAGTACTGTGCGTACCCGTCATTGGGATCGATACCGCTGCCGACCGGAACCGCAGTCGCGGGTGGCGACGCACAGTCCGGAGCGCTCGGTGCCGGGTCGAACCCGAAGATGAACGCATCATCCTTGAAACCATCACGGCCGCAGGGCTGACCAGGTGCGCGGTACGGGGCGCTCTGCCACATGTACACGTCACCAGGATCGGCGCCTTCGTCACCATCGGCATTGGGATCACTCAACTCGGTATCACTGCCGATGTCGATCGACCACTCGATCGTGACCGGAATGGGCTGACCACCGTCACCGCAATCGCAGGTCACGATGACACCCGGCGGAACGTCTAGCGAGAAGATGTCGTTCTTACCGGTCGACTTCGGTCCCGTGCCATCGTCGAGGAAGATCTCGCAAGGCCTGTCCGGATCGGGGCACGGACCAGGGCACGAATAGATGTAACCCTGTCCGCCGGGGCCCGGATCGATCTGGACCGGACCGCACTCTTCCGCGAAGCAATCGCACGCCAACACTTCCGGCGCTCCCGCGGTGCTTCCGCCAACGCTGCTCGGCCAGCACGCCGAAGCCAGCGAGTTGGTCGAAACACAGTCGGTGAACTGGAAGTTCGCACAGTAGTCCGTCGCGAGCGGGCAGTAGTCCACCGGCTCGTCGCAATCGCACGTCACCTGCGAGTTCAGAGGAAGCGACGACGCGTTGATGGAAACCGCACCGGTAGACACACCGTTGGCGAACACCACGCACTCGCCGTTGTGACCCGGCGGGCAGGCACCACTGCACGAGAACACGTAGTCCTGCGGCGGCGAACCGATGGGATCAACCTGCACCGGACCGCACGACGTAAAGTCCACGCAATCGCACAGCTCAGCGAACGCGCCGATCTCACCTGCCGGTCCAACCGACGTGATCACGATCAACGGCGTACACTTGTCGTCGGCACCACCATCGAGGCAATCGGTGAACTGGAGATTCGCGCACAACTGATCACTCGACAGCGGGCAATACTCCACTGGCGGTGAGCACAGATCGTCCTTACCATCACCGTCGCTGTCGCCCAGACACGCCGAGCCCGGACCTTGCGGCGTACCGCCCAGGTCGTCGCAGCAGAGACGATCAACATCGACACAGGTGTCGTCGGGCAAGCAGCACGCTTCAACAATACCGGTACACGCGGTGCCAGCGCCCTGCGGCGTGCCCATCAACTGGATGCACGCGGACGGCGGCATGTTCGCACACGTGCCATCGGGCAGGCAGCAACCTTCGTCCTCTTCCTTCGGGCAGTCGCACGTCACGACCACACCGGCGGGCACGTTGAACGAATTGATGCTGGTCTGTCCCGTGGGCATCGGGCCGTTGCCGTTATCAAAGTGAATCTGACACGGCAGATTCGGATCGGGGCACGGGCCGGGGCACGAGTAGACAAAACCCACACCCGTCGGATCATCCTCGATATGCACCGGACCACAAACATCGTCGTAGCAACTGCACGCGAGCACTTCGGGGAAGCCCGATCCGCCACCAATTGCCTTCGGCCAGCACGCCTCCGCCGTAGAACCCGTGGAGACGCAATCGGTCTGCTGGAAGTTGGCGCAGAAGTCGGTTCCCAGCGGGCAGTAATCGATCGGGTCGTCGCAATCACACGTCACCAATGAACCCACCGGAATCGTTGATGCCGTCACATTGACCTGTCCCGTCGACTGACCGTTGATATGTACCAGGCACTCACCGGTCTGACCCGGAGGACACGCACCCAGGCACGAGAAGCGATAGTCGAACGGCGGGACGCCGATCGGGTCGACGTGTACCGGACCACACGACGTGAAGTCCGCACAGTCGCACGCCTCAGCCACAACACTCGTGCCATTCGGCGAGTTGCCCGTCACCATCACGGTCGTCGGCGTACACTCGTCGGTGGCATTGCCGTTCGCACACTGCGTCGACTGGAAGTTTGCACAGAGCTGATCCGCGGACAACGGGCAGGGCTCGACCGGCGGCGAGCAGAGATCGTCCTTGCCATCGCCGTCGTTATCGCCCAGGCACGCGCTACCGGCACCGTACGACGTACCACCGAGGTCATCGCAGCACAGCGGATCGAGATCAACACACGTATCATCGGGCAGGCAGCACGCTTCAATCGTACCGCTGCACACTGAACCCGGTCCCTGCGGCGTTCCACCGATCGCCAGGCAGTCTGCCGGCGGCGTCTGGAAGCAGCTCAATTGCACGCAGCACGCTTCGTCAACTTGTGTTTCGGGACAGTCGCAGGTCACCGTTACACCGGGAGGAACACTGGATGCAAGCACCACCGATGTTCCCAGGGGCATCGGTCCAGACCCGTTGTCAAAGAAGACCTCGCAATTCTGGGCGCCGTTCGTACACACGCCGATGCACGAATACTCGTAGTCGATGGGCGGTTGGCCGATTGGGATAACATGAATCGGGCCGCATTCTTCCTGCGTGAAGCATTCGCACGCGTCAACGTTCGGTTGCCCTGCCGCGTTTCCGGAGATCGCCTTAGGCCAGCAGGCTTCGACGGTCGGATCGGTCGAAATGCAATCGGTCTGCGCCAGCTGCTGGCAGAGCGGGCTCGCCAACGGGCAGAAGTCCGTCGTCACCTTCGGACACTCGCAGGTCATCAGCGCATCAGGCGGAAAACTGAACGAACCTCCGAATGACTGCCCCGTCGAGATGCCGTCCGCGTACAGTTCGCACTGTTCGCCGGGAATCGGGCATTGACCTACGCAGCGGTAGTTCCACTCGCCGGTCAGGCTGTCCTGCCGGATGTCCATCTCGCCGCATTCCGTGTAGGTGGTACACCCGCACTCAATGATCGCGGGCGGGCCCGTGGGAATGTTGAACGCCTGACGCGGCAGACATTCCGACGATGGGTCCGAGCTAATGCAATCGGACGTTTGCAGCGACGCGCACAGCGGCGGTGCCGTGTTCGGCATCGGACACACTGGCTGGGCGACGGCGAACTGCGCGAACAACATCAGCGCGCAACACGCCGCCAAACTACATGTACACTTCCTTCGAGCTGACATGGTCACAGACCTCCTTGGCGATCCCATCGCCAAACACAAACTCTCAAACCAGCCCCCACTCGCGAGCGCACCCCGACCCTGGTGACACGAACCGTCGTGCCGCTGTATTGCGGTGCTCTGTCGCCGTGCAGGCAACCATTGAAAAACACGATGAGCCATCCCACGCACGCGCTTATTCGCGTTCGTGTTGGCTCGACGCATCATTGAAACTGGGTAATGCATGACTTGTTCGTCACTTTCGATGTGTTTGACCGGCGCGTCTCCGCGGCACGCCGAGTATCCCGGCTCCTTCGCCCGTCATAGACAGCGCGTGCCACATCTCTGACAGCCTTAGAAATCTGGAGAAAATCGCGGAAAATCGCGGCGAAATGCGCCATTCAAGCGCGGCTTGACCCTTAATGGCATGCGTATTTGCCCGGTGATTTGGGCATTTCGCGCCTCAATCAATCGGTGCATCCGCGAATCTGAATCAGACTTGAGCTAGCGTGTTCTGATGGTGACAATGCAAAGGCTATGGATCGCTTCGACAGCACACGCGCGACGCTCCTCCTCCGGCTGCGGGATCGCACCGACAGCCTCAGTTGGCAGGAGTTCCACGAGCGCTACGGGCAACTGCTCTTCCGCTATGCCCGGCAGCGCGGCGCGTCCGCAGTCGATGCAGAAGATATCGTACAGGAGGTGGAGATTTCGCTGCTCAAAGCCCTCGATGGGTTCGAATATGACGCCGCCAAGGGGCGTTTTCGGGCGTACCTTCGCGTGGCTGTCATTCGCGCGATGGGTCGCCGTGCGGGCAAGGAGGCGCGCCAGGGCGAGTTGGTCGATCCGCACAATTTCGATTACATGTCAGCCGTTCGCGACGCGGACTCCGACGATCGCTGGGAGCAGGAATGGCGGGCACATCGCCTGCGCTGGGCACTTCGCGAAGTGGCTGCCAGCTTTGAACAGGTGACCATCGACGCGTTTCGCATGCACGTCCTGGCGGGCAAGACCGCCGATGAGACCGCGACCGCCCTCGGAATCAGCACCGCCAGCGTCTACCAGGCGAAATCCCGCGTCCTCAAGCAGGTCAAACAGCGGCTCGACGAACTCGATCCCGACGAAGACGTGTAGCCTGCCACGCTGCCCCAATCGTTCCATCTTCTTTATCTGGCGTAACTTGGGAAATTCATTGCGAATCTGTGTCAGACTTTCTCGCGCCCCTGTCTAGGTACAATGGGCGTGCCCAGGACAGCCACCAGCAAACGGGGTCGTGCGCGCCGCGCGAAGATCAGTACGACTCGCCGCGATCCAGACCAGACCGGTCGGCGAGAGGTGTCGATGGACGCAAACGAATCCAGTCACGATGAAGAAATGCTCGCGCAGGAGCTGCGTAATGCGTTCGGACTCGGTCCGGACGCGTCCGGCTTCGAGGTCGACCTGAGTCCGCCGTCGGGTGCGGGGTCGAGCGCGAAGTTTCGCGGTTTTGGTGGCGCGCCGCGCCATCGTCGGGGAACTTGCCTGGGTGACTTCGAAGTCCTCAGCGAGTTGGGCCGCGGGGGTATGGGAGTCGTTTACCGGGCGCGGCAGCTATCGCTAGGCCGCGAGGTGGCGCTCAAGGTGCTGCCCGACTACGCGCACCGCGGGCCAATGGCCATTCAGCGTTTCCGTACGGAAGCACGCGCCGCCGCCCGCTTGCAACACACCAACATTGTCCCGATCTACGCGCAGGGCGAGCACGAGGGAACCTACTTCTACGCGATGGAGTTGATCGACGGCTCCAGCCTCGACACCGCGATCCGTTGTCGCACGCGGCTGCTCAGCCCCTCAAATCCCGCGCTGTCGCAGAACATCTCGCGGTCCGACGTCGCCAGCGGTGATGCCGAAACCACGGTGCTGCCGCCAAGTGCCCAGCCGCGCGTGGTGGTGCCCGACGCTGCCCCCGAGCAGGACGCGCGCACACTGCACCGCACGCGTCATGACTTCAGCCACCTCGCGCGCTTGCTCTCGGAAGTGGCGGATGGCCTGGAGCACGCGCACGCTGCCGGCGTGATTCACCGCGACATCAAACCGCAAAACCTGCTGGTGGGCGTCGATGAGCGTTTGCACATCACCGACTTCGGCCTCGCGCGACTTGCCGATGCGCCGAGCATCACCGTGAGCGGTGAGGTCATGGGCACGCCTGCGTACCTTTCGCCCGAGCAGGCGCGTGCGGATCAAAAAGCAATTGATCAACGTACTGACGTTTACTCGCTGGGCGTGACGCTCTATGAGCTGCTCACGCTGCGCCGCCCGTTTCGTGGCGAGACGCGTGAGCAGATTCTCACTGGCATCAAGGAAACTGAACCCACGCCGCCGCGAACCTTCGATGAGCATATCCCCAAGGACCTGCAAACCATCTGCCTCAAAGCCATGGAGAAGGAGGTCGGACGACGTTACCCGACCGCAGCCGCCCTGGCGGAGGATTTGCGACGCTTCGCCGACGGACGCCCGATCCTGAGTCGGCCCGCGGGCCCGCTGACCAAGGCGATCAAGTGGGCGCGGCGACACAAAGCCGCGACCACCGCGATTGTCGCGAGTTTCGTCGTGCTGCTGCTGTCGGCTGGCTTGGCGGCGAGCGTCATCTCCGCGCGACACGCGGAAGCGGACACAGCCGTTGACAAGGTTTACGCGGAGTTGGTTTTCTACAACTACCGCGCGGACGAAGACCAGCTTGCAACGCTCGACCGCGCCGAAGAAATGGGCGGGGACGAAACGCGCATCACCATGCTGCGCGCGCTGGCCACGCTGTTCGACAAGCAGGCGGACAACGGGCCGAAAGCGGCGCTCGCGCTGCTCGATGAAGCGATCGACGAAGACCCCGACAACGTGGACATTCAGTACCTTCGCGCAATTGCGCTCGAGCGTACGGGGCGGGATACGGAATCACGCGCCGTTATTGCGAACGCCGATACCGCCGGCGGCGCGACGGCCGGCGGTTGGTTGTTTCGCGGGCTCGCCCTGCAATACGACGATGTCGATGAAGCCATTCTCTCCTACGAAAAAGCGTGCGACCTGCGATCAGCGGATGGTGACATCTTTCTTCAGGCGATGCTCCTCCTCGCCCGCGGCCGCAACCAGCAAATGTACTTCACGCGCACCGTTGACGATCTCGGCGCAATCGTTCGTCCGCTCGAACAGATCGTCGACTTCAACCTTTACGGCGCATACCCGCACAACCTGCTGTCAATCGCGCATCGCCTGGCTGCGGAAGTCTACACCGGCAGCGAGGGCGCACGTAATTCCGAAGGACTTGCGGCGGAGCACTACCACGACGCGATCCGCTGGGCGCAGTCAGGCCAGCAAGCGGACCCTACCGATCCGCTGCCCTACTTCTCTGAGGGCATGGTGCATCAGAGTCGCGGCGACTTCGCTGCGGCACTTGCGGCATTCAACGCAGCCGAGGCGCCTTCAGCGGGTAGCGAATCGCGCATGTACGAGTTGCTGCACTACCGATGGCGTTTGCACTACTGGCTCAGCGAGTACGATGCCGCAGCCGCAGACTTCGCCGCATACAAGAAGCTCGCGACGAAGTTCGACACCGCGAGTGCTTACTATCTTGAGTTTTTTCCAATGCTGATCGCAGCCGAGCGCGGCGATCATGAAGACGCCATCGCAAGGGCATATGCGATGTCAGCGCCTGACGATGGCAAGTACAACGCGCTGCACGTCGTCTGGACTGTCACGGCACTGCGTGTGCTCGGTGAAGCAGAACTTGCAGAAACGTATTTGAGTGACACAGCAAGTCACCTGGAATTCATTGCCGGGGAAATCCCCGAGCAGACCTCGGAATGGGTCACCGCGCTTTATCGGATGACGGCGGGTGAAATCACACTTGAAGAGACGCAGGCGATGGCGCTGCAAACGCCGCAACCCTGGCGACTTACCGGCGAAGCGCAGTTTCACGCGGGCGCAATGGCGCTGGTGGCCAGCGACCGTGCAACCGCCCGGGAGCGTTTCAAGAACGCGTGGCACGCGTATGACGATCAGTTGCGTTACACCTATTTTGGCGAATTGCTCGCCCGTCGCATGGCTCAGGATGCCGAATGGCCGTCCTGGATCAAATCAAAGGGGACTTGATTCCGCCGTCCCGAATCGCATACAAAGGAGACGAGGGTCGTCAGGGAGATCATCATGATGCCGGGAGCCATACCGAAACTACGCGCCGCCCAGCGGCGCGCAAGCGCTTGCCATGCGCTGATTGTCCTGACGATCGCCGCGTCCGCGCAGGCTGTACCACCTGTGCAGCCAATCCCAATCCCGTATTATTCATTCGACGCGCAGTCGCCATCGACAATCATGATGCAACCGCCGAGCGATACCGTCCCGTCGGACGCGGTATTGCGCAAGGGGCCGGTCAGCGCGCAGCTTCCCCAAATTGTGATTCCCGGTGACAACCTCGGTCTCGGAATACCGGGCGACGAACTCGACGGCATGTCGTACAACCGCTCAACGGTGCTGCGTACGACGGAATTCGTACTGCTCTTCTCCGTTGGTCGCGACACGACGGGCGACGTGCCGCAAGACCCCGTGCTCGTCGCGGGCAATCTGCCCTTCAACGTGGCTGACCAAGCGGCACGCGGCCACGCCGATGGCGACGGCTACATCTCGCTGTTTGCGATCAACACCAACGGTCCCATCGACCTGTTCCTGCGCACGTCCAATCCGGGCAACGTGGAAGCCGTCGCGCACTTCGACGAAGGCGGGCAGGATTATCAAGCGCAGCCACCGGTGGGTTCCAAGCAACCCAGCACGGCCGATACCGACAACACGAACTCAACGGCGTACGACGACCCCGATCCGGAGCGATCAGCCGACCGAGCGTCGAACCGGACGGTGGTACACGGCCTGTACTTCACGGTGTCGCGCAATTCGCCGTCGCTCGACGGGTCGCTTCCCGGCACCAGTGGCGCGGACATTTTCTTCGATCCGCGGCCCGACCTGCCCGGTTTGCAGCGACAATTCCCGTACGCCACCGCGCAGATGCTCGGGCTCAGCCCGTTCGATGACATCAGCGCAATGATCGTCGACGACTTCAATACCAATGGCTGGTACGACCCCGGCGATCGTGTGTATTTTTCGCTGGCGCGATTCTCACCGACGCTGCTCAATCTGGCCTTCGCCAGTTCCAATGGAGCCGCCGACGTCTACGTTTCCGAGTACGACGCAGCCGGCAGCCCGGTGATCCAGCCGTTCGTGTTCGCGGAACAACTCGGTCTCGTCGGTCGGCAGGACGATATCGACGCGCTGGAGATCGTCCCTTGCGGGACCCCCTCGTCGCCCTGCGACGCACTGCAATTCGCACGCGATTCCGGCATCCGTCTCTTCAAGGGTGATTGGACGAATGACGGCGTCATCGGCATCAGCGACGCCCAGGTCGTCCCGTTCTGCATGAGCGGACCGTGGCAGGGACCCGGTTTTCTACCGCCGCCGATCCCCTGCGGCGACATCTTCGACTTCAATGGCGACTCTGATGTTGACCTCGAAGACTTCGCCGCCCTCACGCAGGTCTTCGGCACCGCGCCAGGCGACTAGCCGCTCGTCGATCGGGATGATTCGTTGTTCCGTTCGCTGACGCACAGGCTCAAAATAAAGTGAGAGTGCAAGCGGTCGCCCATTCGTGCGGCCTCCTTCGGAATCGAGCGCAGGAAGAAGAATCGTCAAAATCGGAGTTTCTCCTACTCAAATTCGCTTTGTTTTTGGCCTATCGAATCCGGTATGATGGGCTGGTCCGAGGGGCTCACAGGCAAGCAGCAGAATTGCCGGGGGCGGTGGGCCCAATCCGCCGGGCTTTTTCGGGCCGTGGCCCGCGGTCGTATGCGGATAGGGACAAGGATTGCGCCGGTTGGGGCACGCGCGGGTTGGGTCGCGCAACGCGTGAGCGTAATCGCTGACTGACGTCTTATTGGTCCAGGGGTGTGCGTCCACCATGACCGCCGGGGGCGGGGGGAACGAACGCAATGCGCAAGTCCACGTTTATTGCCGTCACACTCTGTTCGGTCGCAAGTGCGCTTGCGGACGTGCAATACAGCTTTGTGCTCGAACCGGACCAGGTCGTTCCGCCAACGGCGAGCATTGGCGCCGGTGTTGGCGTCGCAACGCTGAACACCGCGGAAACGCAGGTGGTTTTTTCAATCCAGCACGGGTTGCAGGGCGCAACGGCGGCCACCGTGCGCAACAATGAACGCGGCGCCAACGGCCCCGTCCTGTTCACGCTGAACTACGTCAACAGCAACTCGTTCAACGGCACGTGGGCCATCAACTCAAGCGGTGTCGTCGAACTCAAGGCCGGTCGCCTTTACGTGCAGATCGACACCGACACCGGCACGTATCCCAACGGGGAAATCCGCGGGCAGATCGATCTCAACCCCAACCCCGAACCCGGAGACGTGATCATCTCCGAGATCATGTACAACCCGGCGTCCGTGGAGGGCGATTTCGACAACGGCGTCTTCACGTCGAACGCGGAGTGGATCGAGCTGTTCAACACCACCTACACCGACATTCAAATCGGCGGCTGGTTTTTTCAGGACGAAGACGTTGACACGAACAACGACGCCTGCACGCCGATGCAGAGCGGGACCTTTCCCGATTTCGTGCTGCGCTCGTTCGAAGTCGTCGTCGTGATTCCCGACGGCGCGGAAGTATTCGGTGAGGTCCCGAGCGTCGCGGACTTCAAGGCCGCGTGGAATCTCAGCGCCAGCCACAATGTCATTCAATTGAATTCCAACGGGACCGCCGGTGGCGCCATCGTCGGCAGGAACCTCTCGAATGATCCGGTCAACGACACCTTCGACGTGAATGATCTTCCGCTGAACGCCCCCTTCTGGATCCCCTGCGATCCCGAGGGATTCGAGCGCCCCGACAACGAAATCGTCACGCTCAACGACGGCACCCAGATCATCGACGTGGTGAACTACGACGATGCGTTCCCGTTTACGTCGGTGTGGCCCGATGCCGCCGGATACAACAGCATCAGTCTGGTACCCAACGACTACCCGAGCGCAACAATCTTCGACAGCTACACGGCTGAGGGTAACGACGACGGCGCGAACTGGATTGCGCACGAAATCGGCGACGACGCGAACGGCTACGAGCAGGTCAATGCCGTCGGCGTGTACGGTGGCGCCGACGTCGGTTCGCCCTGCCGCCTGCTCGGTACCGGTGCGGGCAACCTACCGCCCACCGCGGTTTCGGCGCAGATTCTCACGTCACCGGGCGCGACCGAAGAAATCTTCATGGAAGCGACCGACCGCACGCGGCCCTTCTTTGGACTGCTGCTGTTCATCATCAAGACGCTGCCGCAGAACGGTCAGCTCATCGACGTCGCGTCGAACAAAGTCATCACGCCCGCGATGCTGGGCAGCACCGGCTATCTCATGCCGCGCATTCCGTTCAACCACGTTCGCTACATCAACAACGGAACGTGTGGCATCGATTCCTTTACGTTCGCATCAAACGACGGATTGATTCAGTCCCAACCGGTGCCGGTCGATTTGTTCGTGCAATGCGGCGACGTGGTCATCACCGAAATCATGTACAACCCCGACTCGTTCGAGGACGTTCCGTCGCTCGCCGAGTGGGTTGAGCTTTACAACACGACCGATCATCCGATCGATCTCGCGGGTTGGTACATCGCGGACAATCTCACGCGCAGCGGCGATCTGCCCTCGTACATCCTCGGCGCGGGTGCGACGGTTGCGGTGATTCCGCCCGCGGGCGATTCGTTTGAGTTCGCGACGGCTTGGTCGGCGCCGATGGTGAAACTTTCGACGACTGGTGAAACCGGTATCGGCGGGTCTGTTGCCGGCTCGAATCTGAACAACTCGGGCGAAGCGCTGCGATTGATGGCGCCGGGCGGCAGTGTGCCAAAGGTCCACGATGCCGTGTTCTACTTCAGCGGCTTTGAGGATCCCGCTTGGCCCGCACTAAGCCCCGATGGACCGAGCATTTACGTGCTGCCATCGGCTGGCTATACCGCCGAATCCAACGACGATCCCGCAGCCTGGGCTGAGTCGTCCAGCGGGATCGATGGTGCGTACTTTGTCTCGCCGACCAATATCTATGACGGCGTCGACCAGGGTTCGCCCGGGTATCTCGAAGGCGTCGTGCAAGGCTCGTGCAACACCGGTGGTCCGATGCGTGACGGCAACGGCGACGGGTTCGTTGATCTCGCGGACTTCGCGCACTTCGCGCTGTGCATGAGCGGCCCGGGTGCGAGTTCGCCGCTGAACTGCGGGTGCTTCGATTTCGATCTGGACGCGGACGTTGACCTGCGCGACTTCGACGGCATGCAGCGCAACCTTTCGCTGCCCATCGGCACTGCCGAAGACGGAGTCATCATCAGCGAAATCCTCGACGGCACGCTGAGCGGCGGCGAACCCAAGTTTGTGGAAATCACCAATTGCAGCGAAGCGCCGATCAACCTGGCAAACTTCCGCGTCGCGCTGTACGCCAACGGCAGTGTGTCTGAGAATTTCCAGAGCATGGACTACGGCGACATGGTCGGTTCGCTTCCGGTCGGCGAAAGCTTCGTGATCGCCAACACCGCCAATGGTCCCGGCGACTCCTTCGCCGCGGTGTACGGCTTTGAAGCCGACCTGTACCACGACGTCGCCAACGGCAACGGCAACGATGTTTATCGCCTATTGCGCACGGACAACATCGGTGGCGATATCGTGATCGATGCCTATGGCTCGCTCGGTGTTGATGGTACCGGCACAAGTTGGGAGTACCTCGACAGCCACGCGGAGTCGCTCCCCGGCCGGTCCCCCAATGGCGGCATCTTCAACGATGCGGATTGGTCGATCGACGGCGCCAACGCCTTCGACGGCTTCTCACCGGCACAGCTCGACACAGCGACAACAGCAGGCACACACACCTGCAACTAGTCGCTGGGTGATCGATCCCCGTTATTTCCGGACTCAATCCCCCTCACTAGCAGCGATTTGCGTTCTGGTTGCGCGGCGGTAGATTCTGCCCCGGCCGCGATGGTCACATGCTTTACAACAACAGGAGACAGTCGTGATGAAACTCTCAAACCGCGTCCAAGCTCTGGCGGAGTCCGCCACCCTGGCAGTCACCGCGAAGGCGGCTGCCATGAAAGCCCAAGGTATCGATGTGCTCAGCTTCGGCGCCGGTGAACCCGACTTCGACACGCCGCAGAACGTCAAGGACGCAGCCATCGCAGCCATCACAGGCGGCAAGACGAAATACGCGAAGCCCGCGCACGGCATTCCCGAAGCGAAAGCCGCCGTCTGCACCAAGCTCAAGCGCGAGAACGGCTTGGATTACGAACCGTCGCAGGTGATCGTGACGGCTGGTGGCAAGATGGCGTGCGCGCTGGCGATCCAGGCGTTGATCGACGACGGCGATGAAGTGATCATTCCGGTGCCCTACTGGGTGAGCTATCCGGAGATGGTCAAACTTGCCGGTGGCGTGCCTGTGTACATTGAGGGCAACGATAAGAACGACTTCAAGATCACGCCCGAGCAACTCGCGTCGGCCATCACCCCGAAGACGCGGATGCTCATCTTCAACTCACCGAGCAACCCTGGCGGATTCACCTATTCACCGGACGAGGTGAAGGCGCTGGCAGCCGTCACTGCGGGCAAGGACCTGGTCGTGCTTTCCGATGAAATCTACGACCGCCTGCTCTACGGCGATCAGAAGTTCATCAGCTTCGCCGCGTGTTCGCCGCAGGCGTACGCACAAACGCTGACGGTCAACGGCGGGTCGAAGACCTATTCGATGACCGGCTGGCGTATCGGGTACGTAGCGGGCGATGCCGCGATCATCAAAGCCATGGCGAAGCTGCAATCGCAAAGCACCAGCGGCGCGTGTACGTTTGTGCAGCACGGGCTGGCGGAAGCGCTGACCGGCTCGCAGGACACGGTGGTGAAGATGCGTGCGGCATTCGAGGAACGCGCGACGCGGATTCATGCACGGCTCAACGCGATGCCGGGCGTCACCTGCAACCGCCCGACCGGTGCGTTCTACGTTTTCCCCAACGTATCCGGCGCATACGCCAAGCTGGGCGTGAAGGGCTCGGTCGAGTTCGCCGCCAAGGTGCTTGAAGAAGCCAAGGTCGCGGTCGTTCCCGGCATCGCCTTCGGCAGCGACGACCACGTGCGTTTCAGTTTCGCGTGCAGCATGGAGCAGATTGACGCGGGTTTGGATCGGGTGGCGAAGTTGCTCGGCTGACCGTGTCGCAGACTGCTCCCGTATTCGTCGCTGATATCATCATCAAGTCGTTCGGGGTGGCACTGACAAGCTCTGCTTGTCAGCGGCCTCCCGTTCGGGTATGCGCTGTGCGCGATGCGAATTCCCGAGCGATCAATGTGCAACCGCAGGCGAGTGCGGCTGGTCGGCGTGGCGCTGATCGCGTTCGCGTTTTACATGTCCCTCCCGTTACCCGCGCTTGCTGTCGATGACGCGGTCCTTGAGGTTGGATCGTTGCGACTGGAGTATGCGTCGCAGCCCGTGGGGATGCGTGTTTGGTTTGACGGCATTGCGGTTATATCCAGCAGCGAATTGATCGTAACCACACCGGCATGGTCGCCGGACTACTACGTGGGGCCATCCGCTGATGCGGTGGTTGTCGCAGCGCGCACGATCGCATCCGATGCTGCGACGCTGACCATCACGCATCGCGACGCGGACGACGCGTTCGTCGCGACGGAGACGATCACAGTCGGGGCGGACGACACCATCGTGCAGACATTGGAGGCGCGGTTCAATGGACCTGCCGACTCAGCGCTCATGCAGTGGCGCATCGCGGCGCTCAATCCCAGCATCCTTGTCGGGCGCGATCTGACGATCATTGATGCCGGCGGCGCGTTGACGAAGCGTGTCTTTCCCGTTGCACCGCAGGCGGTCGATCCGCCGCTCGCGCGCGGGTTCGCGGAAGTGCGTTCCATTACTCGGGCTGGGCTTCTATTCATCCACGTGGACAGCCCGAGTCCGCTGACGCTATGCGACTATCGCGCGTCGCACTGGGCGGACACGCGTTCGCCCTGCTTCTGGTTCGGCGACATGGGAACCACGCTCGAACGGGGTGTGACGGTGCGTTATCACATTCGCTACGAATTCCATAAAATGGCCCGCCGTATGGCTCGCCAGAGCGAAAAGCGATCGACCATCGCAACACACGCGTGCAACGACGCGCTGATTCCGGCGCGGGCGGTCGCACCGCGCGTGATTCCCACGCCGAAGGAATTGGAACGCCTGCCGGGCACCGTCGTCTTTTCCGCGTTGCCGGATTCACTGCTTGTCGGGCCTGACGCGAAGCAGCCCTGGTCCGATGCGCATCTTGAACTACGTCGATGCTGGACGTCTTTGCTTGCGGATAGCGGCGGCGAGACCACTACTGTACTGCTTCGCTTTGCGGACGCTGGCAGCGATTGGATCCCACCGGCTGAGGGATATGAACTGGTCGTTGAGCCAAGCGGCATCGCCATCACTGCCGCCGACGCCACTGGATTTCTCAATGCCGTGCAAACTTTGAAGCAACTGTCCTGGCTCGACGCGGACGGGCGGATGCACGTGCACTGCGTGCGCATTCGCGATTGGCCCGCCCTGCCGTTTCGCGGCATACACCTCTTCACCGGCGGGCACGGCACAGACCTGCACGAACGCCTGATTCGCGACGTCATCGCCGCGACGAAGTTCAACCATCTCGTCATCGAATCCGAGTACATCGCGTGGGACGCGTTCCCCGAGTTGCATCATTCTCGGTTCGGGATGAGCAAGGACGAGGTGCGGACGATTCTCCGCACTTGTCGCGACCTGGGCGTCGAAGTCATCCCGCTCATTCAGACGCTGGGCCACTGCGACTGGATTTTCGCGAGCGGCCAACACCTCAACCTTGCGGAAGACCCCGACGCGCGCTGGGCGTATTGCGTCACCAATCCCGCGACGTACGATCTGATTTTCAAGGTGTACGCGGAGGCGCTGGAACTCTTCAAACCGCGCACCATGCACATCGGCCACGACGAGTACGCCGATCGCGGGCGCGTGCCTTATCGCGAATCGAGTAAGCCCTACAGCGTCGAGCAGCTCTTCATGATGGATACGCTGAAGCTGCACGCGTGGCTGCGCGAACGCGGCGTGGGCGTGATGATGTGGGGCGACATGCTGCTCGCGCAGGGCGAAGCAGCCGATGCCTGTCACGCCAAGTCACCGGCAGCGGCGGCAGAATTGCGCGCGGAACTGCCCGACGACGTCGTCGTCGCTGACTGGCACTACGAAGTCGTGCCGCCCGAGCGATACACCAGCCTCGATGTGCTCCAACGCGACGGCAATGCGACGCTCGCAGCCACCTGGTTTCGCGAGGGCAACATCATCAACTTTGCACGGGCAGCGCATCAGGCGAAAGCGCGCGGACTATTGCAAACGACGTGGGCGGGTTTTTCGCTCGATCCCGAATCGTTCGCCCGCGAACTGCACCAATACTACGCATATGTGCTGGCTGCGGAGGCGGCGTGGAACGCGGACCGCGCGATCGACATGGACCTGCTCGATGCTGCCGACGCGTTCTTCGAGATGATGGGCATGTCCGCCCTGCCCAACGCGCCACGCAAGGGTTGGGCCGCGGACCTCACCTCGGCTGTCAATCTCTCGCTGACCGCGCGCGAACCCGGCAACTGGTTTGGCCTGGGACCAGAACACGACCTGTCAGCCGTTCCGGTTGGCAAAACCACAAGGTGGCGCGGCATGCAAGTACAGGTCGCGGATCGAGATGGTTGCAACGCGGTCGCCATCGCAGGCAAACTCGCGCCGCAAAGGCTCACACTGCCGAGCGTCGTTACCCTGAGCATTGATCAACCTGCGGACACGCTCATACTGGTCACGACCACAGATTTCCCCTGCGAACAAGGCACGCCAGTAGTATCGGCAGAGGTGCGTTTCAGCGATGACACCACGGAACAAATCGACCTGGTTTATGGCGAGAACGTCTTCGCACACACCGACCTGACGCCCTCCGCCAACGCGCCCGCCATCTGGCGCGGCATAACCCGGGCGGGCACGCCCGTTGTGCTCCGTGCGACGGTGTGGAACCTCAACACGCGCGAACAGCGCATCAAGTCAATGACGCTGCGTTCCGCAAACGCACCGGCATCGCTGGTTCTTGTCGCACTCAGCGGCCTTGTCGATTGATGAAAGCGCGCAAACCCCTCTCCCCTCCGGGAGAGGTTGGGTGAGGGGGAATTTCACGAATTGCATCTTGTCAAAACGACGCGTTACCACATGATGCCCTCCCCTTACCCCTCCCAGAGGGAGGGGCGTTTGGCATCACCGCAATAACCGGCGTTAAAAGTCGCAGGTACTATAGCGGAATCGCATCGTCGCCGGAGCCCATCATCGTGAAATCGGCGTTGTCTTCCGGCGCGACCGGGGTCCAGCTTCGCAGGGTTTCTTCAGGGATTGGGAACGTGAATCGTTCGGGCTCAGACACCCATTCGGGAATGCTGCATGCCGACATGGGGAAATCCGCAAGGCGGTCCTTCATCGGGCGCATCTTCGACCGGCCCGCGCTGCGCCGCGACCATTCGTTCCACACGAACGCCTTGACCTCCTGCTCGAGCAGTTCGAGGTCGCGTTTGCGGCAGCACTCGGCGTAGGTCACGCCCGCTTGTGCGGATTTGCCACAAGGACAGGGATCGCCCGGTGCTGCTTGTCCCAGGCGGCGGTAATAATCCTTCAAGCCGCGAGCGCTGGGCTGCAGGCGTTTACCAAACTCGTACGCGACGACCGCCAGCGCGACCGCCCCACCCGTTGCACCCAATACCAGTAAACCGTTCATCAGCCGACTCGCCTTCGTGTTCATCCGGCGCGCGTGAGCGCTTAATCGGTATCTCCGCCGTTGTTTTCCGCGGTATCGCGGCGGCGCATCAGTACAACCAGACGTTGATCGGTCCGCAAGGGGGTATCGACATCGGGCGGACTTTGCAGCGATCCGTCCGACTGCTCGATGGCCACCACCTGCACGCCATATTCCCGGCGGAAATCGGCTTCCCGAAGCGACTTGCCGATCGCCTGAAGCGGCACGAAAAGGCGCTGCAATTCATGCTCGCGCGCCGGCGCCATACCGCTGAGCAACTCCTGCAACTGGCCCTCGCGTTTGATCGCAGCCAGTGCCCGATGCTCCTGCTCGACAAAACGCTCCATCCCTTCAACGTGGCGGCGAACCTTGCGCAGCACCTGGTCGCGCGTCAGCATGCCCAACCAACGTCGCTGTGGATCACGCGACATCACCGGCAGCACGTCCTGCGAACCGGCGCGGAAGCGGTTGAGCGCCTCGTACACACTCTCGTCCGGATAGACGGCTGCGTAGTTGGTATTCATCATGTCCATCGCGATGATGATATCCACAAGCTGCGGATCGTCGGTGCTGCGAACGATCTCCTCGGTTGAAATCAACCCGAGCAACTTGCCGTCATTCGCGACCGCGAACACCGGGTGCGTGCCATATTGCACCTGCGTGAGCAGATCGGACAACGGCACCTCCTGCGATACGACCGGCTCCCAGTTTTGCTCCATGATTTCGCCAACGCGCCACGACTCGAGCAGGTGGACCATCGCATCGCCAGCGTGCGCGGGCGACTCTGCTGACGAACGCACCTGCTCATGATTGAGGCCCCAGCGCCGACCAACGACGTACGCGCTGATGCAAACAAGCATCAATGGAACGATCAACCCGTAGCTGCCGGTCATCTCTGTGACCATGACGATCGCGGCTAGTGGTGTGCGCATGCTGGCTGCCAGCACCCCGCCCATACCCACGGGAATCAGCGCTTCGCGCAGCCCCTCGGGAAAGGTACCGGGCATCGCGGCTTCACATACCGCGCCGAGACACGCGCCGACGGTTCCGCCAATAAAGACGGCTGGTCCGAGCACCCCGCCCGATGCGCCGCTGCCCACCGTCAATCCCGTCGCGACGCACTTGACCAACGCGACCGCGGCGAAGAGCGCAGCCCAGGTCCACCAGTTCACGGTGCCCGCTTCCCCGTAGAAACTGGTGAGCAAACCCGGAGACGTCATTGCGTTTTGCACGAAGCGGTATTGCCCATCCATCACCTGTGGCAGCAGGCACGCGAGCGCTCCGGTCAGCAGCCCCCCGACCATCGGCGCGAGCCAACGCGGCAATCGCGACTTCGGCAACCACGACGTTTCGACGGTGTGCATGCAGTAGTAGAAGAAGATGCTCACGCATCCGCAGAGCAAACCGAGAATGGTGTACGGGATCAACTCAATCGGCGACCGGAACGCGAGCGCCGACGCGCCGCGCAACATGTGCTCGCCGGAACCACAGAACACCATGAACGTCGAGTAGCCCAAGACCGACGACACGACCGAAGGCACGATGGCTTCGGACTCAAAGTCCGGCTCGCGATAGAGGATGCTCGTGGCGAACAACGCGCCGCCCAGCGGGCAACGGAAGATAGCACCGATACCAGCCCCACAACCCGCGATCAGCAGCACGCGTCGTTCGCGAGGTGTCACCCCAAACATACGGCCGATCGTCGAGCCGATGGCTGCGCCGAGCGCGGCGATGGGACCTTCGGGACCTGCCGATCCGCCGCAGGCGATGACCCAGATCGAAGCGATGGCTTTCACCAATGGCCCACGAAACGGCAGCTTGCCCAAGCCGTGGTGGAACGCACGCACCAACACGTCGGTGCCGTGCCCGATGGACTTCGGGCAAAGGAGACGGACCGCGATTCCCGAAAGCAACCCACCGGCGGCGGGCAACAGCAGCACGCCCCAGTGAAAACTCAGGATTTTCGAAGAACCCAGGTGCGTGAAGCGACCGACGAGAAACTCCGTGCCATGCGTCAGCGCTTGTTCAAAGCCAGCCGCCGCGATGCCACCGGCGATACCCGACAGCGCGCCCAGCATCATGAAGCGCCCCCAACGGGGCAGCCATATGGGCATGGGAATGCGGAAAATCCGCTTGTTCACGTTTCTCGCTCCGGGGAAGTCACGCGGCGCACGTCGGCGGGGAACTCGGTCGATCACTCCGGCGCTCGCACCTTCGCGAGGTTATTCTGCTTCCGGAATTTGTAAAGGAACGCCCGGCAGATAAGCTGCATTATTCGCGACCCACCCTGCCCCAGGGGCTATGGTGACGCGCGGCGATCGGAGTTTGCGGACCATGGGCGGCAGCGAGCGAAGTTGGCACATCCGGTGGCGACCCACCGTGACCATGCGGACGCGACTGGCTGCGGCTGCGGGCATGTGGACCATCGTCGGCTGCGTGCTTGCGACCGTGGGCGTTCGCTGGGTGATCATCTCGCGAAGTCGTGTCGTGGTCGTTGTCTCTGCGCTCGTCGCCGCAGGCGTCGCGGGCGTGCTCAAATCGCGTTTCATCCTGCGAAAAACGGCATCGCGGACGACCGCGCGCATCGTCGAACAAGGCGACGATCGTTGCCTGGGCGGATTCCTCTCGTGGAAGTCGTGGCTGGTCGTCGCGGCGATGGCGACATTCGGGCGAGTGCTTCGCGGCTCGGGTATGCCGCTGCTTTGGCTTGGCGTCATCTATGAAGCCGTCGGCATTGGGCTCGCGTTCACGTCGATCGATCTGTGGCGCACTCACCACAAGTTGTAACGCGTGCGTCACATGTAGCAGCCGCACGGTGTTACCGGTCGCGCGACATGACCCTGGGCTGCTCCGCGACCGCCTGCAACGTCACCGGTACTTCGACGCGTTTGCCCTCGCGTTCGATCGCCACTTTCACCGTGTCACCAACGTGATGTTCCTTGAGCGCGTCGGCGAGTTGCGCGTTGTACGCAATCCGCGCTCCATCGACTCCGACGATCACGTCACCCAGGGCAATGCCTTCGCGCCCCTCCGTAATCGGGCGCAGCCCCGCCAGTTCCGCACCGCTGCCGGCGCTCACCCCGGTGATGACCAGACCGTCGATGCCCCAGCGTCGCGCCCACGCATCGGGCGCGAGGATGACACCGAGTCCCGGCTTGATGACTTTGCCGTGCGCGATGAGCTGCGGGACAACGGAATTGATCGTATCGACAGGCACGGCGAATCCGATGCCCGCGCTGCTGCCCGATTGGCTGTAGATCGCGGTGTTGATGCCGATGAGCCTACCCGCACTGTCGAGCAGCGGACCACCGCTGTTGCCCGGGTTGATCGCGGCATCGGTCTGGATCACGCCGCTGATCGTATCGCCAGTGACAGCGCGAATCTCGCGATTGAGCGCGCTGACGATGCCCGTCGTGAAGGTGAAGTCGAGACCGTACGGATTGCCGATTGCAAACACGCGCTGGCCGACGCGCAGATCGTTTGACGTGCCGACGGTGATCGGGTGCAACTCGGCGTCGGGCGCTTCGATTTGCAGCACGGCAAGATCGTTGTCCGGCCAGACGCCGATGATCTCGGCTTCGTAGTGCGTGTTGTCCGGCAGCGTCACCGTCGCGCCCGTCCCGCCGCGAAACGCTTCCTGAATCACGTGGAAGTTCGTCACGATGTGGCCCTGCGCATCCCACACAAAGCCTGAACCGGTGCCCGACTCGACAACGCCGCCATCCACATAACCGAACAGCGTTCGGCGCACCGTGCGCACGAGCGGACTGACGTAGACCACCGACGGCGAGCAACGCTCGAAGAGTTCGATGGTGCTTTTCTCATCCGCCGCCAGATCACCGCGCGCAGTCACCGGCCGCGGCGACGCGCTGGGGCGATCGGCACTGAGCGCGCGCTGCCCAAAACGCAGCGACGCGAAGACCAGCAGTCCGCTGCTCACCACCAGGAGGACGAGCGGTGCGACGGAGCGGCGCTGCGGGGGCGCGGCGGGTTCATGGTGGTTGGGGAATTGCGTCACCTGTTTAACCTCCCGGCCTGACGTGCGTTGGTACGTCTACAAAGCTCTGCCATGCAGAAGAATACGCCGCAAGACGCTATATGACCGACGATCTCCCGCCGACAAGGGCAGCACGATTTACCGATAAAACCATAACCTCAGTGATGACAGCATATTACGTCACGACCCGGCGATGTGCAATCTTGCATGATCGGTGTCCACGTATCGCAAAGCCACGCGCAACGGGTGGCACGGTCTGACGAAGTCAGGCCGTGGGGGCATCGAGGATCGACCACGGCCTTGCTGCGCAATACCGTGCCACCCCGGCGCGGAAACGCCGGCCCCCCCGGACCCACACCCACCCGCGTTCACAACATTTGGCTGACGGACTATATTGCGGGGCTTGATTGCGCAAGGGCGGTTTGGCCAGGCAACCGGCGACAAGCCGGAGGAGTGACGATGGCGTTCGAGAAAGTCGATACGCGGGTGGATTTCCCGGCATTGGAGCGGCAGACGCTGCGCTTCTGGGACGAGGTGCAGGCATTTGAGAAGCTGCGCGCAAAGAACGCGGGCAAACCGCGCTGGTCATTCCTCGACGGCCCGATTACCGCCAACAACCCGATGGGCGTGCATCACGCGTGGGGGCGGACCTACAAGGACGCCTTCTGCCGCTACTTCGCCGCGACCGGACACGAGCTGCGCTATCAGAACGGGTTCGACTGCCAGGGCCTCTGGGTCGAGGTCGAGGTCGAACGCGAACTCAACCTGCACACCAAGAAAGACATCGAACGCGTCGGACTCGAGAAGTTCACCGAAGCGTGCAAGGCTCGCGTGAACAAGTACGCCGGCATCCAGAGCGAACAGTCCAAGCGACTCGGCTATTGGATGGACTGGAACAATTCGTACTTCACGATGGCCGACGAGAACAACTACACCATCTGGACCTTCCTGAAGAAGTGTCACGAGTTGGGATATCTCTACAAGGGCACGGACGTGATGCCCTGGTCGGGAAAGGCTGGCTGCGCGTATTCGCACATGGAGATCGCCGAGGGACGCAAGCTCGTCACGCACACTGCCGTGTTCGTGCGCTTCCCCTTGCGCGGTAGGGAAAACGAGTACCTCCTGGTCTGGACGACGACGCCGTGGACGCTCACCTCGAACACGGGCTGCGCGGTGAATGGCGATCTCAAGTACGTCAAACTGAAGACCAAACGCGACGGCGCAACTTATTACTTCGCCGAGGAAAACCTCAACTACAAGCGTCTTGAGAAGGAGTTCAAGGAAGGGTTCAGCGGTAAGCCCTGGCCCGCGGACACGCCCAAGCTCAAGACGATCCACCAGATTCTCAACGAGCAAGGCGGCTATGAAATCCTCGGAACGGTCAAGGGCAGCGAGATGGTCGGCTGGACCTATGACGGACCGTTCGACGAACTTGCTGCGCAGCAGCACCGCGGCGGATTCACCGAACCGCTCGAGATGATTCCGCCCGAACAGCGCGACTGGCCCAGCGGCGCCGAAGGCCACCGCGTCTTCGACCCTGGGAAAACCAGCAAAGGCGAAGCCTACGTCGTCGCGGGCGAGGGTACCGGCATCGTCCACTCCGCGCCGGGTTGCGGTGACGTCGACCATGGGTGGGGTGTCGAGCACAAGCTCGTCGGCATCGCCCCGCTCAACGACGAAGCCAGATTCATCGACGGTTTTGGCGAACTCAGCGGCAAGCGCGCCACCGATCCCGACACGGTCGAGTGGATTCTCGCGAATCTCAAGGAAAAGGGTCTGCTCGTCGCGGCTGAGAAGTATCCGCACATCTACCCGCATTGCTGGCGGACCGGCGATGAACTCGTCTTCCGCCTCGTGGATGAGTGGTACATCTCGATGGACTGGCGCGAGGAGATCAAGAAAACGGCGCAGCAGGTGACCTGGTTGCCCGCAGCCATGCGCGGACAGGAACGTGAGCTTGACTGGCTCACCACCATGCGCGACTGGATGATCTCGAAGAAGCGTTACTGGGGCCTCGCGCTGCCCATTTGGGAATGCCAGAAGTGCGGGCACTTCGACGTCATCGGCGGATACGACGAACTGAAGGAGCGCGCGGTCGCCGGCTGGGAGCAGTTCGAGGGCAACACGCCGCACCGCCCGTACGTGGACGCGGTGAAGATCAAGTGCGCCAAGTGCGGCAACATGGAAGTCTCGCGCATCCCCGATGTTGGAAATCCCTGGCTCGACGCCGGCATCGTGGCGTACTCGACGACGCACTACAACTCGAACCGTGAATACTGGGACAAGTGGATCCCAGCCGACATGATCACCGAGTGCTTCCCCGGACAGTTCCGCAACTGGTTCTACGCGATCCTCGCGATGAGCACGATGATGGAACTGGGCAACGACAAGCCGCGCCCGCCGTTCAAGACGCTGCTCGGTCACGCGCTCGTACTCAACGAAGAGCGGCAGGCGATGCACAAGTCCGACGGCACCGCGATCTGGTTCGAAGAGGCAGCCGAGCAGCTTGGCGTGGATACCATGCGCTGGATGTACTGCGCCCAGCCGCCCATCATGGACCTCGCGTTCGGCACGCGTCACCCCGGCGAGGAAGTCACGATCAACGGCGACGACGGCGTTGAGATAACCCATACGGTTGACGGCGTACGACTTTGCCGGGTGACGTCGGGCCCCGCGGACGAGACGCGTCGGCAGGTGATCATCCCGCTGTGGAACACGTATGCGTTCTTCTGCAACTACGCCCGGCTCGATGGGTTCGACCCGCTTGCCGCTCAGGTTCCGCTCGCGGATCGACAGGACATCGACCGCTGGATTCTCTCCGACTTGCAGCTCGTGATTCGCGAAGCGCGGCAAGACTTCGAAGCCTTCGACCTCCCGCCGGTGTGCCAGCGCATCCAACGGTTCATCGAAGACCTGAGCACGTGGTATGTGCGGCGAAACCGGCGGCGCTTCTGGCGCGGCGCGAGCGCGGGCGACACCGACAAGCTCGCAGCCTATCAAACGCTCTACGAAGTGCTGAGCAAGCTGGTCGAGTTGATGGCGCCGATTCTGCCCTTCGTCACTGAGTCGATGTACCAGAACCTCGTGGCGCGGCAAGTTGCGGGCGCCCCCGAGAGCATCCACCTTGTGGATTATCCGGAAGCGGACGACGCCAAGATCGATGCCGGTTTGTCCGAACGGATGGCCGCCCTGCTGCGCATCGTGTCGCTGGCGCGGTCGGCGCGGGCGGCGTCGAAGCTCAAGGTGCGCCAGCCGCTCGCCCAGGTGCTGGTCAAACCCGGCAGCGAGGTCGAGCGCGATGCCGTGAAGCAGTTTGAAGCCCACGTGCTGGAAGAGCTCAACATCAAAGCCGTAAACCTCGCGGAAAACGTGGACGATTTGCTGTCCACGACCGTCGAGTTGAACAAGAAGGTTGCGGGCAAGAAGCTCGGCAAGCAACTGCCCGCCGTGCAGAAGGCGCTCGCCGAGATGAACGCAACCGAAGTGGCTGCCACCTTCGCCAAGGGCGACAACGTACACGTCGCGGCTGATGGCGCGACGGTCACGCTGGAGCCGGAGGATGTCGTGATTTCCCAATCGGCGGGCGATGATTGGTCAGTGGTGGTTGACGGCGCGACGGTCGTGCTGGTCGACAAGCGGCTGACCGAGTCGCTCAAGCAGGAAGGCGTGGCCCGCGACATCGTCCGCAACGTCCAGAACCTGCGCAAAGACGCCGATTTCAACATCGAAGACCGCATCAAACTGAGCGTGCAAACAGACGACGCGGAAGTGTCAGCCGCGGTGGCTGCGTTCCGCGATTACATCTGCGCCGAAACGCTCGCGGACACGTTCACGGAATCTGCACTTGCCGGCGGTGACGCGAACACCAGCAAGATCAACCTGGACGGCGCGAACGTGGTTCTGCAAGTCGAACGCGCGTAGCGTGAGCGTCGCCCGCCAGTTCATTGTGGTGCAGGCATCCTGCCTGCAAGTAGGGTGGGCATTGCCCACCACCTGCACCTGCCGACACTGGATGAACACCATGCCGCCTGCCGGCTCGAGATGCTGTCCATTCTGCGGAAAAGCGCCTTTGCCGCCGCCCGCGCCACCGATTGGCGTGTTCGACTGCATGCAGTGCGGAGAACGGTTATGGTTTTTCGGTATCAGCGGGCAGCCCACCTGCTTTGCATATAAGCACGCTGATCTCTACAAGGCGTTCCTTAACAGTCAAGGAATTCGCAACTTGCGTGATGTCGAAGTGTTGATGGTAAATTCCGAGTGGGAATGGGAGCCCGACGCGGACAGCCTTGACAAAATCGAGTTACTGTCGGAAATGGACGACGAGTTGGAATCGGTCCTGCGTGGGAAACTGTAACTTGTCAGCGTGCAGGGTGGGCACTGCTCACCGCATGCTGCTTCGCCGTGTACTTCTGGTGGGCGGTGCCCACCCTACAACGCTGGTCAGGTCGCTATGACGTATGCCTTGATCATCATTGGCGTGTTGTTTGTCGGCTACTTCGTCGTACTTCCGCTGATTGCCGCGCGGATGTTCTCTGCCTCCGCGTCGCCGACCGCACAATACTGCCAGAGCTCGCGGTCCGACCTCCCTCCGATGTACCCGGCTCCCCCGCGTCACGCCGAGGCGTTCTTCGACCTCATCGAGGAGGAGCTCGCGGAGATTGAGTTTCGCCCATTGGCGTGGGTAATGGCCCTCAAGGTCGTGTCGAACTCCGACACATACATCGCGCTGTTCGAGCGGCCGAGCACCCGTGACTACGCTGCCGCCATCGTCTGCGTCAGCATGGTCCAGCCGGCCAACGAGATCCGCAACTACTCCGTCAACTTCGCGTGTTCGTCGCCGGATAAGTACTCTTGGGAAACAACCAATGTCGTGCAGCCCGCCGGTTTTCCGAAGCTTCCGGGAAAAACGACCTATCGCTTTCCCGGATTGGGTGACCTGCGATTGTTGTACGAGATGCACACAGCCCTCTCACGACGCGACGGTGCGGGCACGCAGCGCGCAACGGCCGGGCCGGACTGGGTGGGTGACGTCGTGAACGATATGGTCCGCGAGTATCAGAAAATCGTCGCGTGCGGCTACTACTATCTCGACGACTCGGGCACCCGGTATCGTTTGCGACTTCGCGCGATTCCGTACTGCGTGATCGGGCTGCTCTGGCCGATCAACCGGATTCGTCTCCGCCTGCTGCGCCGCAAAGCGCTCGCCTTGCTCGCCAGCGAAGGACATCACGCCGGCTATGAACCGCGGAAATACGAAGCCGACATCGCCAAACGCATGCTGATGCTCTGGCCCTATCCGCCAACGCACCCCGAATTCGACTAGTGGACCGTAGGGTGGGCATTGCCCGCCATTGGTCTTATTGTGGTGCAGGCATCTTGCCTGCATGTGCAGCCAAGATGGCTGCACCACAAGGATAGGCTTGGTCACTGCATCTTGCGTTGTCGTTCAATGGTGGTGGGCGGTGCCCACCCTACTTTGCTTGGGCTGCCATCCGTGGTATTGTGATTTCCGCTATGGTCATCTCCGACATCGGGCGACAATACCTGCGACTCCACCTGGCGGACGCGATCGGCCCGGTGCTGCTCGGCCGGTTGATCAAACACTTCGGCACCGTCGACGCCATCCTCGGCGCATCCATGGCACAACTCACCGAAGTCGAGGGGATCGGCGAGCGGCGGGCGCGCAGCGTGTTCGAATCACGCGACGCATCCGCCGTCGAACGCGAAATCGAAAAGTGCGCGTCAACCGGCGCGCGGATCATCTGCTGGGAAGATCCGGAATACCCCCAGCCGCTGCGCCACTGCGACGATCCGCCAATCTGCCTTTACGTGCGCGGTACGCTGACGGCTGAGGATTCCGTCGCGGTGGCCATCGTCGGTTCGCGCAAGAGCAGCCGGTATGGCTACGACCAGGCGCGGCGCTTCGGCGCGCTGCTTGCCGGCGCGGGGTTCACTGTGGTGTCCGGCCTCGCGCGCGGCGTGGACAGCTACGCCCATGAAGGTGCGCTCAGCGCCGGCGGGCGTACGGTGGCGGTGCTTGGCAGCGGAGTCGACAAGATCTATCCGCCCGAACACGTCGACCTCGCGGAACGCATCACACACGCGGGTGCGGTCATCAGCGAAGACCCGCTGGGCAGCCCGCCGACGGCGGACTCGTTCCCCAGGCGGAACCGCATCATCGCGGGAATGTGCCTCGGCGTGCTGGTGGTTGAAGCGTCGAAGCGCAGCGGCGCACTGATCACCGCTCGGTTGGCCAGCGAGTACAACCGCGAAGTCTTCGCCATCCCCGGACGCGTGGACACGCCGACAGCCTACGGGCCGAACGATCTGATCCGCAAAGGCGCAGCCAAGCTGGTCGCCGGACTGGAGGACATTCTCGACGAACTCGGCGATGCCGGGAAAACCATGGGAGCAGTCCCCAGCCAACCGGACCAAGTCAAAAGCAAATCAGGCGATACCGCGAACAAGATCGCAGCCGCTCTCACCGACAACGAGCGTGCCATCCTGAACTGCCTGGGCTCGGACGAACTTCACATTGACGAGATCGCAAACCGCAGCAAAGTCCCCCACCCGAAGACCATGTCAGCGCTGACCATGTTGCAACTCAAAGGCGCTATCATCGCGCTCCCAGGAAGCCGGTTCGCGCGGCGGCGAGATTGATGCAAGTGACGGGCATGCAAATGACGTCCACGGACAAGCGGAGCTTGTCCGTGCCACCCAGGTGGTACTTTTGCTCAATTCGGAGGGATTATTCCACCAACTGCGTGGCGCAGAGCGTGGCGTAGGGTTCGCAGCGGGCCAGCAGTTCTTCGTGCGTGCCCGAGTCGATGATCCTGCCTGAATCCATCACGATGATGCGTTTCGCGAAGCGGATCGTGCTCAGGCGGTGCGCGATGAGGATCGTGGTTTTCCCCTCGGAGATCTCGCGGATCGCGTCCTGGATCTTGCGCTCCGATTCGCTGTCGATTTGGCTGGTGGCTTCGTCGAAAATGAGGATCGGCGCGTTGCGATAGATCGCCCGCGCGATGCACAGCCGCTGCCGCTGCCCGCCCGAAAGCGTTGAACCCTGGTCACCAGCAAGCTCATCGTACGCGCCGGTCTTGGCGCGGATGAACTCGTCCGCGTGGGCTTGCCGCGCCGCGTCCATGATGCGATCGCGCGACGCATTTCGCGATCCGTACGCGATGTTCTCCGCGAGCGACATCGCAAACACCACCGGGTCCTGCGTCACCACGCTGATCTGCTTGCGCAGGCTGCGCAGCGTCACGTTGCGAATGTTGCGGCCGTCGAACGTGACGACGCCTTCCTGCGGATCGTAGAAACGGTTGAGCAAACGCGTCAGCGTGGTCTTGCCACTGCCATTGCCACCGACGATCGCCACCGTCTCACCGCACGCGATCGACACGCTCACGTCGCGCAGCGCCGGCTCCGGCGCGTTCGGATAGGTGAAGGTCACGTGATCGAGGCGAATCTCCTCGGCAAGCGGTGGAATCTCGATCGCCCCTTCGCTCAGTTCCTCTTCCTCCGGCGCGTCGAGCACGCTGAAGATGCGCGTGGAGGCCGCGGTTGAACGCATCACGCGTGGGTACACGTCCGACATTTTCCGCAGCGGATCGATCAACATGCCCAGCAGCAGCACCAGCGTTGCGAAATCCTCAATCCGCACCTTCTCCATGATCACCTGCGACCCGAGCCACACGGTGACGGCTGCGATGCCGACGATCGCGAGCACCTCCAGCAAGGGACGCAGAAACGCCTCCAGCCGCACAATCCGCAGCATGTGTACGAACATCTTGCGGTCGATCTGCCAGAGACGCTTGCGTTCGATGTTCTCCGCGCCGTACGCCTTGACCACGCCGATCGCGTTCAGCGTGCTGCTCAATGCTCCGATCATCACGCCGTAAATCTGAAGCAGCCGCCGGTTGGCTTTGCGGATCTTGCGGCCGATCACGAGAAAGATGAGCACCGCCGCCGGCGCGACGACAAGCAGCGCGAGCGTCAGGCGCGCGTCGACCCACAACGCGGCGATCAGCAGGAAGAAGGCTTTGATCGGTTCGCGGAGCAGCTTACCGAAAAGCGCCATCAACCCGCGCTGAATCTCCTGCGCGTCCTGCACGAAGCGCGAAACAATATCCGCGACGTCGCTCGCGAAGAACGCCATTGGCAGGCGCAGCACTTTGCGGTAGAGCATTCGTCGCAGGTCCATGACGCCGCGAAGCACGCCAACACCGACGTAGTATTGCGAAATGAAGCGGGCGACGTTGCTGAGGATCGCAATCAGCACAACGAAGCCAAGCACCCAAATCAGCGTGTACACGCGATCGCTGCGCTGCTGCGGACGCGGAATCATTGACACCACCGCGCGCAGCGCCCGCCATTTCGTGGACGCGCGCTTGAGCGGTAGTGTCACCACTTGCGTACCATCCGCGGCTGAGGACAGTACGAACAAACTTGCACCCGTCGCAGCCCGATCGTTGGCAACGGCTTGGCAGAGATCGTGTGCAGTCCAGTGGTCCGCCGCTTCCGGCGCGTCTTGCGACCCCCCTTCCGGATTTTCGTGCGCGAGCGTGAATCCGACGACGCGGTCGCCAGGACTCAGCGTGACCCCCTCAGCCGATGGCGCTGCTTTCGACTTGATGACACGGTATGCGTCATCGTCCCAGACCAATTCGACGCGCATGCGGTCGCGCGTGACCGACTGGTCGATCCAGCCATGCAGCCCCTCGTCGGTAAGCATGACCTTGAGCACCGGCAGTACGCCAATGATGCTCACCGAGTGCAGCATGCCGAAGACGATCGACGAGAGCAGGCCGATGATGATGAACCGACGATGCGGCCAGACCAGTTGCAGCGTCCGCCGCGACTCGGGTGAGCGCAGACTTCCGCCCGTGGCGCGGTTCTTTTCGTCAGCGGTGATGAGTTTGCCGTCCATGAAAGCGTGGAAGTGTACCGCGTCCGGTCGATACGGGCCATTGTCACGGTCCGCACCAATCCTGCGCGCGTGCTAGTTGTCGTTATTGTCTCGTTTCTCGGTTGACTGGGCGGGTTGAACCGCGTTGCTCGACGCTTCCGCAGTGGTTCCGTTGGTGTCGGCGTCGGTATTGTGTCGCTTGGCGAACTGTGCCTTGAGCGCTCGGGCTTCGCGGCGCGGGGGCGTGGCGATGCGCCATTGTTCGCCTTCCTTCCGCAGCAGGAGCACAACATCGCGTTGCGGCTTCACGTCGCGACGCGTCTCGGGAATGCGGTTGGGGTCGAGTTCGATCAGGCAGTGTACCAGGTAGACGATTTCGTCGTCCCGCGTCCGCCGCTTCTCCACGTCGAGGATGGTGATCTTCCGCGCCGCACGAAACCCGAGTCGAAATTCCTGCTCGCCCAGCGGCTGCTCCAGTGCGCTCCACAGCAGGCGAAACGACTCGTAGTCCTCCGCCATCGACACTTTGATCGCACGCTCGATGAACGCGTTGACGGTTGGATCGTCCGTCTTGAGCGACTCGGGAAACACGACAAGCGAGTCTGCCGAGTTGGCATCGCCGTGGGCGGTGATTTCCGCAGAGGTATCCCGTTCGCACCCGAGCGTCCCGCAAAGCAGCACAGGTAGCAGGGCCAACCACCATCCGGATGTGCCCCCCGGGCGCGTAAGTCCAGCAAACATAAGCAATTCCCGATAATATCGTGTGCGGCAACATCATAGCCCGCTTGCGGGAAGGCGGCAATTGACGCTCCACCCGCCCGGGCATCGTCGCCACCGACTCGCACCGGGGTGGATTCGCGGATTGGCGAGCGATTCACGTCGGGCTGACAACTCCCGACGATCCGTGACGAGAAGCTACCCGGACCTGGCCACGTGAGCAACTATCCTAGGCAGTCTGGATAAATCAGACGAACCGGGATGATCCGGAATCACCAAGGAGCAATTGATGTACCAGAGAACTAACGACATTGATCGGATTCGCCGCGCATTCGTGCTCCCGGCGATGGTGCTCACTGGTTTGCTCGCGCTGGCACCGGCTGCTCGCGCCGGCGACGACGAGAAGGAGAAACCAGAATACCCGCCGTTTGAAGAGGTCACCAAAGACTTCACGCAGATCGACGGATTCTTCCCGCTCTACTACGAGGCGAAGACCGACCGACTGCTCGCGGTGATTCCGCAGAAGCTGATCGGTACCGATTTCCTCATCGCGCGCAGCTTCGCCGCCGGTGGGAGTTTCACGGGCAATCAGTTCGGTCACTCGCTGGTTCACTGGGAAGAGTTCAACAAGAAGCTGCTGCTCGTCGAACCGGAGTTGCGCCGCATTCGCGACAAAAAGTCGACGCTGGAAGACGTTATTGATCGCACCTACACCGACACCGTCGTGCTCACCACGCCGATCGTCACCAAGCGCGGCAACGACCCGGTCATCGACCTCGACAGTATTTTCAAGCGCGACACCGACAACATCGGCCAGTTCATCGGCGGCAAGGTCGACCCCTCGATCAGCAAGTGGGTCAAGAAGAAAGGCTTTGAGAACAACGTCGAACTCGCCGTGGAAGCAGTCTTCATGTCGCCCGACGGCGGCAACAAAGCCACCATCCACTACAGCCTCTCGCGACTCCCGGAAAACGACTACCAGCCGCGTGAAGCCGACGACCGCATTGGCTATTTCCTAACCGCGCGGCAGGACTGGAACACCGACCACGACGCGCACACCACGTTCAAACGCTACATCCATCGTTGGCGGCTGCGGAAGGCGGAACCGGACAAAGCCGTCTCCGACGTACACCCCGACGATCAGATTGTCTTCTACATCGAGAAGACGGTGCCGGTGAAGTTCCGCCGCTACATCCGTGAAGGCATCGAGATGTGGAACACCGCCTTCGAGAAAGCGGGCCTGCGGAACGCCGTCGTTGTTCGCCAGCAGACCGACTCAAACGAATTCGCCAACATCGATCCCGAAGACGTGAACTACAACTTCTTCCGCTGGATCGTCAGCGGGCGGGCGTTCGCACGCGGCCCGAGTCGCGCGAATCCGCGTACGGGACAGATCCTCGACGCCGACATCATCATGGACGACTCAATCGTTCGCGTGTGGTATGACCGCTACGACCGCTTGATGGCCACCGGCCCGGCAACTGCCGCGGACGCGCAGCTCAGCGCGTTCCTCGACGCCCATCCGGAGTGGCGCTACCAGTCCGCGGAGGAGCGGTTGATGCCCGGCTTCGAGCCGGTCGAACACAATACGCTTGAGTTCGAACCGATCGAGTCACACCTCTTCAGCCACGGCGAGAAATACGACACGTGCAGCTATGCCAATGGCGTCGCACACGAGATGTGCCTGGGCATGGCACTGCTCGGCGCGGAGAACACGCTGGGTATCAATCGCGACGAATACGTCGGGCAGTGGATCAGGTTGGTCGCGTGCCACGAGGTGGGCCACACGCTCGGATTGCGCCACAACTTCAAAGCCAGTTCCTGGCTGCCGCTTGAGGCGATCCTGGCAGCGGACAACCCCGAGGTGCCGACGACCGGTTCGGTGATGGACTACAACCCAGCCGTGTACAATCTGGACCACACTCCGCGCAAGGCGTACCTCTCGCAGGTCGTCGGACCGTACGACAATATCGCGATCGAGTACGGTTATCGCATTCCCACCGGCGACGAGAAGGAAGGCGAAATGCTGGCGAAGATCGCGTCCGGTCTGCCGGCGGCTGGCCTGGATTTCTCAACCGACGAAAACAGCAGCTTCCTCGCGCCCGACCCGCTGGTGAACGCGTACGACCACAGCAACGACCCCGTGGCGTGGGCGGCGTATCGCATGGACCTCGTCGACGGCCTGCGCAAGGACATGGCCAGTTGGGCGATCAAGGACGGTGAGAGCTTCGCTCGACTTCGCAGCCAGTTCGACATGCTGCTCTTCGAATACAGCCGGACGGCGCGTTTTGCAGCCCGTGTCATTGGCGGACAGTACCTGCACCGTGCGCACCGCGGCGATCCTGAAGCGCCCGCGCCGATCGAAATCATCCCCGCGAAGTTGCAACGCGACGCCTTGGCATTTCTCAACAGCCGGGTGCTCTCCGCGTCCGCAATGCAGTTCGACCCCGCGCTGCTCAACCAACTTGCGCCGGGACGCTGGGCCCACTGGGGTAGCGATGAGTACGACTCGCAGGAAGACTACCCAGTACACGAGCGCATCGCGGCGATGCAGTATTGGGTGCTCTTCCACCTGACCAACCCGGTGACGGTCCGCCGCGTGTACGACGCGGAACTCAAGGTACCAGCCGGTGAAGATGCGATGACAGTCGCGTCGTTGATCGAAGAGGTCGCGGACACCGTGTGGTCGGAACTCGGCACGACGCCGTCCGGCAGCTACACGCCGCGCAACCCGCTCATCCCGAGCATCCGCCGCAACTTGCAGCGCGAACATCTGCAAATGCTCACGCGCCTGGTGATGTCGCGGGAAAATGGCGCCTATCCACCGGATGCGATCGCCGTCGCGCGGCAAACGCTCGGCAACCTCCGCGAGCGGATCTCGAAGTGGGCGTCGTCGGCACCAGTCGATACCGCAACCCGCGCCCACCTGGTTGATTCGGTCGCACGCATCGACAAGGCGCTGGACGCAAGCTACGAATTGTAGCCGGATGGCGGGTCAGGCAGCTCTGACGCTGCCGTGGGACTGCCGCCGAGTTTCGATTTGCGGCGCCCCCATTGGGGTTGGATTATTCGTCGTCAGTAGCCCAGGGTAGTCGCCTTGCGACGACTCTGGGCTACTTGCTGAAATGCCCTTCGCGCATTCAAGCCCAAAGGCCTGCCGACACAATTGTTTGATTCGCTTGGTTCGACGGGCTAGGATCATTTGACGGCGCAAACCACGTACGCACCTACCCAGGAGACCGGTATCATTCTCATCACCGATCCCCAGACATCGCAACAGCGCGCAACGCATCGACGCCATGCGTTTACCCTCATCGAATTGCTCGTGGTGATTTCGATCATCGCGCTCTTGATTTCGATTCTCTTGCCATCGTTAAGCCGGGCACGCGATCAGGGCAAGGGCGTCGTCTGTCTCGCCCGGCTGCACGAGTTCGGCACCGCGTTCGCGTCGTACGAGAACATCAGCAACGATCAATTGCCCCCCGCGCTCTGGTCGCCCGGCGAGTGCGACACGCACAACCGGCCCATACGCTACGGCTGGGAGGAACTCATCTTCCAGTTCGTCTACAAAGAAGACGTCGACCCGTTCCTCGACGACGGGCACAATGTGGATTTCCCCGTACAGCGAAACCTCGATGCCGAACGCTGGGCGAAGTACTTCCTCTGCAAAGCCAGCTCGTACAACAGCGAAAACGCCGGGCACTACCGCGTGTACCTCCCCTCATGGGCGGACGGCACGTATGGCTTGAACACCGATGGCACGTACGATGAATCGAACGGCGCCGATCCGGAATTCTCCGTACCCCGCACAGCCCTGAGCCCCAAAGCCATGCTGCTCGGCGACAGCAACGAACGTTCGCATCGCGGCGACGGCGATTCCAGCAACCTGCACGAGGGCGACGACGGAAGCTTCATCGACGCCGGCGAAGCCAACGAAGCCGGTCCCACCGGCCAAGACGGCAACCGCTTCTCCGATCGCCACTACGGCGGAACCAACTACCTCTTCCAGGATTTCCACGCCGAGTGGAGCACCAGCCTCCGCAAAAAACTCGCCCGCGACTGGGATCAGAACGGTGTCGACGACATCGATTACGCACCGTGATCACCCCACACGAACTCGCACAACTCGCCACAGGTCTGGATACGCATTCGCGCGGACCATCTGCTAAGCTCACGCACAGAAGTTGAACCGGAGCGACTTGCCGTAAGGCGTACGCAATTCGAGTAAGGGTACCCCCATGTCAACGATAACATGCGTCCTGCTATCACTGGCCAGCGCGATGGCTGCGACTGGTGCTGACGGAAAGCTGACGCAGGCTGATGTGCAACACCTGCTCAACGACCACGTGCAATCAGGCACCACCGTCGGCATGTCAGCCGCCATCATCGAGGGCGACGACGTGCAGTATTTCAACGCCGGCAAGTGCGCATACAGCTCCGACAAGCCGGTGACCGAGAGCACCATCTATGAAATCGGGTCGATCACCAAGGTGTTCACCGCGCTGCTGCTCGCGGACATGGCCAACAAGGCCGAGGTCGGACTCGACGACGCGATTGATGGGTATTTCCCAAACGGCATCACCCCGCCCAAACGCGATGGAAAATCGATCACGCTGCGTAACCTCGCGCAGCACGCGTCCAGCCTGCCGCGGCTGCCCGGAAACCTGTTCAACGACGCGAACATGCTGGACCCCTACGCGAAGTACACGTCAGACAAACTGTTCGCGTTTCTCGACGGCTACGAACTGCCCCGCGCCATTGGTTCGGGTTATGAATACTCCAACCTCGGTGTGGGCTTGCTCGGTGAATTGCTCGCCAGACGCGCACACAGCGATTACCCGTCGCTCGTGCGCACGCGAATATGCGACTTACTCGGCATGTCGGATACATCGTTTGAAGTCCCGGCTGCGTCTCAAGATCGCGTCGCAACCGGCCATGTCGGTGTCGCCGAAGTCCCAGCCTGGCACATGGATGCGCTTGCGGGATGCGGCGGACTGCACTCCACATGCACCGATCTTGTTCGCTTTATTCGAGCGCAGATGAACTGCAACGAATCGCCGTTGTGCCCAGCCATCCGCACCTGCCTGGACCGCACCAACGAGTTCGCAACGAATTCAGCACGTACGACGGTGACGCTCGGCTGGCATGTGACCGAAACCAAGTCGGGAACCGTCTATTGGCACAACGGTGGAACCGGTGGGTTTCGCAGCTTCGTCGGTTTCGACCGCGAAAGGAAGCGTGGCGTGGTTGTGTTATCGAACTCCAAATCCAGCGTGGACGACATTGGGATGACGCTGGTCAAGGGAACCCAGTAGGAAGCCTCGGGCGATCTCTATCCCATCAAGAAACCGGCAGCGCAACCGCATGCTACGACCGGGTGGGTGCGTTCACTCGGCTCTCGATGAGCATCCGCACCGCCTCCGGGTAGGCGACGATCTCCTGCTCGAACACGCGATGTGCCAGCGCATCCACCGTGTCGCCCGGTAGCACCGGGACGCGACGCTGCAAGATGGTCGGGCCGTGGTCGTACTGATCGTCCGCAAAATGCACGGTGCATCCGCTTTCCGCTTCGCCGGCATCGAGCACCGCACGGTGCACATGGTCGCCGTAGTACCCCTTGCCGCCGAACTTGGGCAACAGGGCCGGGTGAATGTTGATCACGCGACCGGCGAAGTCGCTAGGAATTTCCCAGCGCGACAGAAACCCGCCCATGCACACCAGCTCGACGCGGGCGGCACGCAGCAGCTCGGCAATCCGCGCATGAAACTCGGGGCCAGGATGCGCGGAACGTTCGACCACCTCAACCGGTAGGCCCGCGTCGCGACACCGCGCCACCGCACCGGCAGACGCCCGCGAACTGATCACGACTGCCACCCGCGCGTCCAGTTCGCCGCGCGTGATACACTCGTGCAGGTTAAGGATCGTCCGCCCGCCGCCGGAAACCAGCCCGCCGATTCGCAATGGTTCGCCGCGTGTCATCAAGCGGAGTATGGCCGCAATCGCAAATGCACGCCACCACCGATTCGCGAAGCTCAACACCAATCGCAGCGCACCGGGTGGCACGGTCTTGCGCAGCAAGGCCGTGGTTGCCACCACGGTTGTACACGCACCCACCACGGCCTGACTTCGTCAGACCGTGCCACCCGCGCTATTGCATGCAAGTGGAATTCCAATGAGCGAACCGCTAGACCTGTGCAAACTCGGCTTCGTCCGGCAGTTCCGCCGGAGTCTCATCGGCGTCGTGGCGGAAGAGGTCGATCCGCTGCCATTTATTCGATCGCCAGCGCCACCACATCGCGAAACCGAGGAAGATGATCAAGGCAGCCGCGGCAGACCACGGCCCGATGATGCCCCACTCCGGGAACATCCGGGCCATCGCATACCCGCCACCGACCACGATCAACCAGTGGCTCACGATCAGCAGCACCGCCGGCCAGAGCGTGTCGCCCGCGCCCTTGAGCGCGTTGTAGTAGCCGATGCCCACACCATCGAACACCTGCCAAACCACGGCACAGATCATCACCGACGCGCCGATGCTCACCACCTCCGGGTTGTCGTTGAACACTCCGATGAGCTGATGCCGGAAGAAGAAGTACACCAGCGACAGCGTCGCGAGATACGCCACGATGATGCCCACCGCGATGCGCGAAACGCGGATCGCCAGTTCGTGGTCGCGCTGGCCGATGGCTTTACCCACCAACGCGGTCAGCGCAATCCCGATCCCGAACGTCGGCATGAAGCTGATCCGCAGGTACTGCCACACAACGTTGCTCGCAACCAGCGACGTCTCGCCGAAAATCCTGCCGGTCAGCACGTTGATGAACACCGCCCACACACAGACGTCGCTCGTCGCCTGCAAGCCCTGCGGCAAACCGGTGCGCAGCATCGCGAACAGCTTCTTCCCGTCGAGTCGCCACATTTCCCGCGATGCGTACGTCGTCGCGTAGTACCCGCTCGCAAACGTCACAGCCAGGCGGATCATGCGATAGAACACGCCGATCAGCGTCCCCAGCGCAGCCCCGGCAATGCCCATTGCAGGAAAACCCAACCACCCGAACACGAAGATCGCACTGAGCACCACGTTCAGCAGGTTGGCTTCGATGGCCGACCACATCGTCACCTTCGGGCGATGCATGCCGTTGAAGAACCCGGCAAACGCCTCAGCCGCCACCGTTGGGAAAACCGTAAAGAGGCAGATCCGCGCGTACGCCCACTCCTTCGCCTGCACCTCGGGCAAGTGCCCGATCCATGCGAAAACGTGCGGGAGCAGCGGATACAGCACGAGCGCGAACGTGCCGTACAGCGCCGCCATGTAGAACGCCTGCCAGGTGTACGCGGCGGCATTACGCGGCCTGCCGCGTCCGATGGCCTGCGAAACGAACGTGTTGTTGATGCTCACCGTCGCCAGACCGGTCACGATAAACGTCCAGAGCGTGATCTGCGCGGGGAGGATGGCCGCCTGCGCGGACTCCGAGCCTTCCGGCAGCGCGCTGATCATCGCGAAGTCCGCGATATCCATGAGCATGCGCGAGCAAAGCGTGATGACCATGGGCACAGCCATGCGCACCACACCGCGCACTTCTTCCTTGCGCCGCCAACGCAGGTCAAGTTCGAGCGAATTGTCAGACAGATTGGTCATGGTTGCCGCCTGAGGCTCCAGTTGCCACTGGTACTGCCCCGCAAGTTGTTGGGTCGGGAACACACGGGAAGATTCGCCGGCGAGATCACCGGACGTCCCGTACATCGAGATGGCGTGCTCAGGCTACCATAGTGCGGCGGAGGATAACCGACGGGCGAATCGTTTTCAACACGCTGCGGGCGTCGGAAAATGTCGATTGGGGTGGATCGAAGATCGGCGGGTGGCACGGACAAGCTTTGCTTGTCCGTGGTCAGGCAAGCTAATCGCCCGACACAGGTGCAACCGCTCCCGTAACGTACACCCCGCATTCAGGACATCGACCACTGACATTCCCGCGAAGGTCATAACCGCAACGCTCGCAACGACCCGCCGCCTCGCGCTCAATCGCCCTCACGCACCGCACTATGCAGACAGAAATCGGAATGCCCCACACCAGGCACCATGCTGCGTAGCCCCAGTCGCCACTTGGAATGACGGGGTAGAGCGACCACACCTCACGCGCGCGAACCGGAATAGATTCCCCAAGTGAGGTCAACGGTACGGAGTTCCGGCGATAGAGCGTCAACCAATACTGGCATTGGCCACGACTACGGAAGGAAGATAGCTCGCCCTGATTCTGAACGTGCGCCAGGTAATCATCCGCCGCCATCCTGCCTTCGCGGTCGCGGACCAACTCCAACATGGGAACACCGCAAAGGCGTGAAAAGCTCAATGAGTAGTCGCTGGAGCTTGTCTTGACCGCACCTTCAACGGGCCACCCAACTGCAATGAACATGGCAAGCAATGCAGCGCCACCCCCCAGTATCAGCAAGACGGCGGCCGCAGATACGAACGCGCGTACCCCCGCGCCAGCAAGCGAACGCTGTCGATTGGGTCGCGCCATGACGTTTCCACCTAACAAATTGCCACGTCCAGCCTCAATTTGCTACGTCACCGAACCGGGAGGCGTTCACGCGGCTTGGATAGCACTGACAAGCTCTGCATGTCAGTGGTCATGCACCGACTGCGCGACCAGCACCTAAGCACTTCCTCGCTGCCCGGGCGCAAAAAGAGAGGGGCGACGGTTACCCGTCGCCCCTCGGGACACTTCACTGAACTTCGACAAGTGCGACTAGTCGCCCATGTCGCCCATCAGGTCTGAGATCTCGACATCCGACAACGCACGATTGATGAGGTACACCTCGTCAATCTTACCGTCGAACGGACGGTCACCGGCACCGGTCGGCTGGTTACCGATCGCGGCATTGACCGAATTGCTCGAGTTGATCATGCCTGACTTGTTCGTGCTGGCCACCATGTTACCGTCGACGTAGACCTTCATCTTGTCACCGTCGTACGTCGCAGCCACGTGATGCCATTCACCACGGTTCACGATGTTCCGGCTGGTCTCAACTTCCTTCGACCAACCACTCGTCCGCAGCACGAAGTGAACTCGGGCATCGCCGTCGGCGATCAGCGACCAGTACGTATCGCTGACGTTCGTGCCGGATGCCTTCGAGATCAGGCGGGCGTAGTTGTTGTCGAAGTCGTCGGCACGCATCCACAACGCGATCGTCATGGCCGAACCGCTGAAGTTCACCGGACCGAGGTCGAGCACGTCATTGCGCCCATCAAACTTGAGCGCGGTGCCGAGCAGACCCTGCGTCCAATCCGGATCCGAGTAGTCGCTGCCCGAGCTGTCACCCAGGCGGCCATTGGCAGCCTGCGTACCCGTGCTCGCAGCCGTCTGGCCCGAACCTTCATCGAACGACCAGGCGTAGATCAGCGACGAACCAAGGCTCGGCGCGCCGTCACCACTAAGACCACCGTCGGCTTCGATTTCGCCGGCGATTTCGAGCGGCGTGCGGGCGTACGTGAACGTACGAACCTCGTCGATGCGACCGTCGAACGGAGCGCTGCCGGCGTTCATCGGCTGGTTACCCATCGCCACCGACACGTTCGGATCACCGTTCACCTCGCCCGTCTTGTCGAGCGACGCGATCTCGGTGCCGTTCTTGTACAGACGCATCTTCGTGCCGTCGTACGTGGCAGCCACGTGGTACCACTGACCGGCCTGGATCTCGTTGTCCGAGCTGACCAACGTGGACACCGCGCCGCCCGCACGCAGACGGAAACGCAGCGCGCCGTTGGCGCCCGTGCCGACCATCCAGAAGTGCTCATCCGACGACTGGCCCGACGCCTTCGAAATCAGGCGGGCGTTGGCCACATCGAAGTCGTCCGCACGGACCCACATCGAGATGGTCATTCCGGTGCCGCCATCGAGATCGATGCCACCGAGATCCACCACGTCGTTGTAACCGTCGAACCGCAGGCACGAACCGTTGCGTCCGCTCGCCCACTTCGGATCGCGATCGTCGAAGTTCCACGAATGGCCGCGGCGACCATGGTGGTTGTGACCACTTGAGTCGCGGCACCACTGATCGTGGTCCTCGTTCATCTTCCAGTGGCAATGCGGCGGCTGGTTGCAGTAGCGACGCTGACACGAATTGTTGCAGCAATCGCTGTTGTTCGAGTTGCCGTCGTCGCACTCTTCGCCGTCCTGCACCACGCCGTCACCACAGTACTCGTTCTTGCAGCTCTTCGAGCAACCGTCGTCGTTGTCGGTGTTGCCATCGTCGCACTCTTCGCCTTCATCAACGAAGCCGTCACCGCAGCAGAACGTCAACAGGTCGATGTTGATGTCGCCTTCCGAATCGGTGAACACAATGTTCGTGTTCGTCGGCTGAGTCACGACCGTGGCATCGATCCACGTCGACAGACCGAACTGCATGTTCTTGCCGTTTGCACCGACGCCCACCTGGACGGCTGCGCCACGACGCGTGATCGAAAGCACCGCACCGGCGTACTTGCCTTCACCAGTCAAGGTACCGGCGAGGTCGGTGTAGTAGTACCAGTTGCTGGTGTCCACCGGACCCTGCTCGAGTTTCGGACTGCCCGCGGGCACGTTCGGCGGATTCACGCGACCCGACAGCACCAGATCAACCACGAAGCGCTTCTCGGAATCGTTGTCGTCGACAATGACACCCGTGAGCGTAGCCTGCGCACCCGTGTGGTCACCGATTTCAGTAAACGTACCCGGCGAATCGAAGACCAGGTTGTGGTTGATGCTGAAGAGCGTGAACGCGTGGTAGCTGCTCCAGTAACCGTACTTCTTCGCAGCCTTGGCGCAGTAGTCGTCGATGATCGGCTCAATCGTGCAGTCCGCAGCGCAACCGTCACCATCTTCGGTGTTGCCGTCGTCGCACTCCTCGCCCGGATCGAGCACGCCGTCACCACAGAACGGTTCGACCTTGCACGTCTCGTCGCAGCCGTCGCCGTTCTCGTTGTTGCCGTCGTCGCATTCCTCACCCGGATCGATCGTGCCGTCACCACAGTACGGTTCAAACGTGCAATCGGGCGCGCAGCCATCGCCGGCAGCGGTGTTGCCATCGTCACACTCTTCGCCGTCATTGACGGTGCCGTCACCACAGAACGGTTCGATGTTGCAGCTCTCGTCGCAGCCGTCGCCGTTGTCGTTGTTGCCGTCGTCGCAGGCTTCGCCTTCGTCCAGCGTGCCGTCACCGCAGTAGCTGATGATCGGGCAGACGCAGAAGTTCGCGGTACCATCGGCATCGCAATTCACCACAACGTCAACCGAGGTGACCGCGCAGGCGTAGTTGCCACCGGGAACGTCGACGGTGACCGTGTAGGTGCCCGGCTCAAGACCGGTGATCGCGAACTGACCCGTCGCGCTCGTCATCGACATGCCGACTTCGTCGCCGTTCAGATACGCGTGTACGGTGACATCAGGCACCGGCGTGATCGCGCTGTCCGGATCGCACAGCGAACAGAACACGGTGCCTTCGATCGAACGGTTGCACAGGTTCGGTCCAACCACGGCGCCGCTCTTTGCGAGGCTCGTGTCCGAGACCAGACCAGTGACCTTGTCGACGCTGAACTGATCGCCCGCGGTCATGACCAGGATGACGCTCTTGGTTCCCGCGCCGCCGAACAGCGACTCGCCACCGGCCGAGTAGAGGAAACGAGCGGCTTGATTGGTGCTCGCGAGCACGACGATACCGGAACCCACCGGCGCTTCGGTGCCCGGCGTCACGCCGTTCACCGTACCCGTGGTGCTGGTTCCAGTGCCGACGAGCGGAACGCCGTTAATGCTCTCGACGTCGTAGCGTGAGAGGTTCTCGTTGCCGTCGACGTATTCCAGAATATACGCGTACTGGATCAGTCCCGGAGTCACACCGAGGGGGTCGGTCACATCCTGGCCGGTAAACGCTTCGAAGTGTACGTTGACTTCGAAGAACAGGCCCTCAAGGTTGGGACCGTCCACCAACGTAATCGTCCCCGCGGACCCGGGTACGGGCGCGGCCATCGCCATCGGCGCAACGGCCAGCACCGCGACCAGTGTCGCTATGCGCAGGACCTGACACCAATTCCGTTGCATCATCACCATTTCTCCTCAACAGGACTTGGGATTCTCTCAATCCAAAGGTCAAGACGAAGCCGATCCGCGACTTCGCACGTTTCGCGCAAATGCACCTACCCGAACGTTCCACCACACGGCGCGCACTTTGCGCGGCACCGTTTTGCGCGGTGTTGACGCCCGGTCTCTACGATCGATCTAAACCAATGGAGAACGAGGAATTGCGAAGCGCGTACGAATCACGGTCAAACTGCACGCGCCCGTGTCAGCTGCCCACACGACATGAACCCGATCCGGGAACGTGCGGACAACCGGCTCACCTGTTCTCTCCCACGGCCCAACGCCCGTCCTGTGCGCGTCATACTGCCCGTGGACCCGATCGCGAACTTCCCCAAATCGATCGGACGGGTCAATACAACGCACGGCGACCCGCTTTCCCCTCTGTACCTCGCGCGTCCCCCTTCGAGGAGCAACCAACAAGCCGTCTCCCTAAGTGCCGCGATTAACGCCCGCGGCGGCGAATCAAGCCAAACACACCCATCGCCAGCAAAGCTGCCGAGGTCGGCT
>JACKHH010000023.1 GCA_020639095.1 Phycisphaerales bacterium
AATTCACCATGAGCGTATCCGGACCGCTACGGCGCAACATACGCAATCGGCAGATCGCGGGCGTTTGCTCCGGTTTGGCGGATTACTTCGGGCTCGATCCCACGCTGGTGCGCGTCGCATACGTGCTGGTTTCCATATTGTCCGCAGCGTTCCCAGGCACGCTGGTCTACATTGTCCTCTGGCTTGTTGTTCCCGAACGCGAATACTACTGAGGCGAGTGGCAAAGTGAGAAAGTGGGAAGGTGAGAAAGTAGTCACGGGCAGGGCCTTTTGATTGGTGGTTGAGGGGACGGTCATGGCACGTGCGCGATCTTCTGTTCAGCGGTTTGAAGATCTCAAGGTGTGGCAGGCTGGCAGAGAGTTGGTCAAGGGTGTGTATCGTGCAGCCAAGACGCAGGAGCTTCGTAAGGATCGCGGCTTGGTGGATCAGATAACCCGGGCTGCCGTCAGCGTTACGAGTAACATTGCCGAGGGGCACGAACGCGGCTCGCGTGCACAGTACATCGAGTCTTGTTTCATCGCGAAGGGTTCTGCCGGTGAAGTGCGCAGCCAGTTGATCAACGCGCATGACGTCGGTTTATTGGATGAGCAGGCGTACAACTGGCTGCATGACAAGTGCACGGAAGTATCGCGAATGCTCGCGGGCTACATCAAGCACTTGGTCGAGACGTCGAACACAATGCCCGGTATGAAGTTCACGCGGGCCGCCGATCGCAGCCGCATGAGTTGGGATGAGTTCCTGGCGGAGCATGGCATCAAACAACTGCCCAACGGACAGTGCGTTAGTGTTGGCACTGAGCGAAAGTCGAGTCAAAACGGTGAATGAGAATGAAAAGTAGAGAGAAAAGCTCGAATCCAACCAAGGGCTGCGACGGGAAGCTGAGCCTATTGGTGATCGCGAATCCAAACGATTCCGCGCCTTCGTCTTCTCACCTTCACGCTTTCGCGCTTCCTCACTTTCTCACTTTCTCACCTTCACACTTTCTCACTGGAGCATCGCGACATGGGTCTGTTTAAATCCAGTGAAGAGCGTCGTATCGAGCGCGATATCAAGATTCGCCAGGGTGTGCGGCGGATTGAGAAGGCGATTCGCGAGCAGGCGAAGTTCAGCGACGAGTTCATCAAGAACGCGCGCCGCGCCAAGGAGATCGGCGACACCGCGCAGTACCAGTTCATCCGCAACTCGCTCAAGAAAACCGCGACCATGCGCCGCGTGCTCGAACGCCAACTTCTCAGCGTGAAGAACGCGCTGCTCATCAAGCGGCAGGCGGAAGCGTCGTCCGACTTCGCAAGCGCCATGGGTATGATGGCCACGGAAATCGGTCGCCTCTTCGGAGAAACCGACCTGATCAAAACACAAGCCGACTGGGAAAAAGCCATGGTGCAGTCGCAGACCATGGAGGAACGCATGGCCATGTTCCTCGACAACATCGAGGACATCGCTGCCCAGGACGCGGAGATGACGTCCAGCGATCAGATCAGCGACGACGAGATTGATCGCATGATCGAAGCAGAAGCCGAAGCGGAGCATCAAAAGGAACTCGGCAAGCTCGCGGGCCTTCGCGCCGAACTCGATTCACTCAAAGGCAAAGGCGAAAAGACCAAGTAGGGTGGGCATTGCCCACCGCGTGAAATGGAGTGCGTTGCACACCCTACACCATGCCCGTTTCATACTCGACATTTGAACGGTTGAAGGATCGCGGCGTCGCCGCCTACCGCAAGGGCGAATACGCAGCCGCGACCTCTTACCTCACTGAAGCTGCGGAGTGCATGGTCGAACTCGCCGAGTCCGCGGAGACTGCGGAACTTCGCCGCCAGCGCGAGGAGATTGCGGCTGAGCTGATCGATCTCGCGAAAGACTGCAAACGCTACGAGTCCGCCCCGCCGGGCAAGCGGCCTCGCCTGCGCGTGAAGGATGACGAAGACAACGAAGGCAAGGACGCGTCGGAGTGGATTGCGAAAGACCGGCCGGACATTGGCTTTGACGATATCGCGGGCCTGGAGGACATCAAACAGGAAATTCGCCTGAAGATGATCTACCCCTTCAGTCACCCGGAACTCGCGCAGCGCTACGGCATCAGCGTGGGCGGTGGGTTGCTGCTCTACGGCCCGCCCGGTACTGGAAAAACCATGATGGCCAAAGCCATCGCCCACGAAATTGAAGCGACGTTCTTCGTCATCAGCCCCGCGCAGATTCTCAGCAAGTGGGTCGGAGAAGCCGAGCAGAATATCCGCAAGCTCTTCGCCGCAGCCAAAGAGGAAGCGAAGAGCGTCATCTTCATCGACGAAATCGAAGCGCTCGTGCCCAAGCGCAAGAGCGACAGTTCGACGGTGATGGCCCGCGTGGTGCCGCAGATTTTGCAGGAAATCGAAGGGTTTGATCGCAAAGGCGACCGCGCGCTGCTCTTCGTCGGCGCGACGAACAAGCCCTGGATGCTCGATGAAGCCGTCATGCGTCCGGGCCGGTTCGATACCCGTGTGTACGTCGGTTTGCCCGACGCGCCGGCGCGTTTCAAACTGCTTGAGATTCATCTGGGCAAGCGACCCGTCGGCGAAGACGTCGAACTCGGCGCGCTCTGCGACCATCTTGAGGGTTACAGCGGCGCCGACATCAAAGCCGTTTGCCAGCAGGCGGCACAGGCTGCGTTCATGGACGCGATGGGGGGCAACGATGGCCGGACGATCAGCCAACAGGATCTGCTCACGATCATCACAGCCAACAAGCCGTCCGTGCGACCAGCAGACCTCGTGCGCTTCGAGCGATTCATGGAGACCGGCGCATAGACGGTTTGCGCCAGTAAGCACATAAACAGAAGGGGTGGCACGGACAAGCTCGGCTTGTCCGTGGAATACAACGAGGGAACACAAGAACTCGCCGGCGCTGACAAGAGAACAGTCGTCCTGGTCTTCTCCACTGACAAGCAGTGCTTGTCAGTGCCACCCGGGTGGGCTGATCTGGCTCTGAGGGGAGCGAAATCCCGCGAATTTCGCTGATTCCCGCCCGAATACAAATCGTCGGAAAGTCTGTAATGGGGCGAAACGGATTTTGCCTCAGAATAGAATAGGAGACAGATGTCGGGCGCAGCCCGCGACGTCGTGAACGCCGAACTCTCAGGACGTGCCGCCATGGCTCAGACGCTACAACTCGACAAGTGGTTTCGCGATGCCCGTTCGGTTGCCGCGATTGTGCCAGCCGAGGGGCACTTCGGCATGCTGCGACGTACGCTGGATCTGCCGGCGGCTTTCGCCGCGCTGGCGCGACGCGAGGATGGCGGCAGCGTGGTAACGCCCGCGGGCGGCAAGGTCGCGGGCGACGGTGTCGAAGAGTTGGTGTTCGTCCGCGCCGCGCCGTTCGAGGTCGAGTTCGCGATCGCGCAACTGCCCGCACGCGACAAATACCTCTGCGACGCGCGTGTTTCCCTCATGGTACAAGTGCTCACGGATCGCGCCGAACTCGACGCGCTGTGCAGCCGCGTCCTCGGCAGTCGCAGCGTTGTCGATATCGCCGCCATCGAGCGACACCTATTTGCGCACATCGAACGTGCGGTGCAGGCATCGGTTGCCGCGTGCGACGCGAGTTCGCTGGTGGCGGGTGAACATGCCGACGCACTGGCCAAAGCGATTTCCGACGGGCTGGCTGAGCCGTGCTTCTCAAGCGGTATGGCGGTCGCATCGACGCCAGTGGTATCAATCACGTCAGCAGCTTACGACCGCACCAAGCAGGCGGCGCAGCGTGCGGCACGGGCGTTGCAGGAGCATGCGGCGCAGGGCGAACTCCGCGATGCGCTGGCAGGCGCACAGCGCGAACGACTGGATCATCTTGAAGGCATGCTCGCGCGGTTGAAGAAACTCGCGGACGATTCACCCGCGGTGGAACTCCCCGAGCTGATGCGCGCCTTTGAGGAATCCCAGCGCGGCCAGCTTTATCAAGCGCTGTTTGCGTCGCGTGCGCGGCGGCGGATGACGCAGTGGATCGTCGTGGTCGCCGGTAGCGAACTGCTATACTTTGACGCGGAGAATCCGGTCGATATCGTTCGGCGTGTGACCATCGATACGCCGGCCGGTGCGCTGCGTTCGGTGCAGCGCGATGCGGATAGCGGTGTGTTGATGCTCGGGGCTGCTCGCGGCGTGTGTCTGATCGGTCCCGAGGACAACGCACCGACGCACGTGCTGCTGGCTGATGGTGCGGACGAGGTTCGCGGCGGGTTCAACTCGGTTGCGCGTCGCGGCAATGATGTGATCGGTACGCATTCCGAACTGGGCATCGTACACTGGCGCGTCGACCAACCTTCAAGCGGAAAATCGATTTGCCCGGACATCACCGCGAAGGCGGACGCGGTGCGCTGCGGCAAGTTCTCCGGCAACCATTTCTGGTGCGCGGTAGATGCGTCGATTCTCCGCATACCAGCCGATGACCTCTCCGCAACACCGCAGCGCTTCGACGCGTCGCGTGGTCGCACGGTGTCCGCGCTGTGGGCCGGCGATGATCGCGTCTTTGTCGGCAATGCCGACGGCGACGTGCTCGCGATCGACGCCGATGCCGAGCAGGATTCATGCGCGCCCGAGCGTTTGCACGGCGGCAGTCGCCGAGCCGTGGAGTCCATCGTGCGCGTGACGGCTGGTGGGATCGAGCGACTCTTCTTCACCGACACGACGCTGGCCGTCTTCAGCCGAGTCATCGGAGATACATTCACCTGTCGCTACGAAGCCGGTGGACAGACCGTCCGTCGCGCGGAGTGCGCCGCGGACGTCGTCGCAGGCACGACCGATGCACGCGATCGCATCCTGATCTGGCGCGCCGACGAACCACATCAGCCGGTGTCCGTCATCAACATCAACCGTCTCACCGGCAGAAGCATCCAAGACGCCTGCCTGATTCCCGTCGCGCAGCTCGCGTAGCGGCGTCGTTCCCGCAAGCATCGGCGCAAAAGAAAAACCCCGGCAGCTTCGTGCTACCGGGGTTTGATTCGTTATTGGGAATTCGTGGTGCTGTCGCTTATTCGTAGGTGAATTCGACAGTCGCTTCCTCGCCGTCCTTGATCGTCACCTTTGCGTCCTTCTCGCCGAATTCTTCGTGCCACACGCCGATGGTGTATTCACCCGGCGGCAGGTCCGCGATCGATGCCGTGCCTTCCTTATCGGTGACGGCATGGAACGGGTGGGCAAACACGCCGATGTACGCACTCATCCACGGGTGTACGTCGCACTTGACCATCACGATCTCTTCACGGGTGAAGTCGACGTCCTTCTCCATGCCCTTCTGCGGCTGGGCGAAGTTGAACGCCCGCTGTTTCTTCGCGAAGCTGTGGATGTTGTGCAGCGTGTCGTCGTTGTTCTTGACTGTGAGCGGCTGGCCGGTCATCACCGTCATGACGTGCGGGCGGTAGATGCAACCCTGCTGATCGATTTCTTTTTTCTCGGTGGGCGGATCGAACGTCTTGTCGCCCAGGCCGTCCTTGACGTAGACGATCGCGTTCATCACTTCGCCGCCCTTGCTGACGATCGCGTTCTCGGTACCGACCTTCTTGCCGTCGTTCGCCTTCACGCAGTTCGGATCGGCAGCCTGGTCAATGACCTTGCGCTTCGGACGCTCGCCGTCCTTCTTGACGGTGGCTTTCAGGGTTCCGCCCGCGAAAACAGCCGAGGGCAACAGGGTGATGGCGACGAGGCCCGCCAGCGTGCCTGCAATTACATTCCTTGCTTTCATCTGCTTAGTCTCCACAAACCGGGATGTCTCTCGCTACCGCCGCTCCATCGCTGGTCGGCGTCACCATTCTGGTGGGACGTCGTTTTCGGACGGCTCTCCGGCACCGCCTCCTGCTACGCTAGACCGCTCAAACGCCAACAGGTTAGGTGATGCCGCGTGGCCGATTACGCGCTTGGAGGAGTCTAGGCGGTCGTCAAAGGTTGTCAATCCGACCGGCCGGAGGGGCGTTTTTCCCGGATTATTCGGCGCTTTGATCGCGGCTGCGATCACCGTACATTGACGGGGTGGATTGGCGTAGGACACGATTCGGAGGCGTGGTGCGGTGATTGTCGCCGGGATAGATGAAGCCGGGTACGGGCCGCTGCTCGGGCCGCTGGTGGCGTCGGCGGTCGCGTTCGAAGTGCCCGACGAGCACGCGCACGGCGACCTCTGGGAGCTGCTCGCCGAAAGCGTCTGCCGCGCGCCGAGCCGGCGCGATTCACGCCTACCCATTGCCGACAGCAAGAAGCTCTTTCAACGGTCCGCCGGTATCGCGTCGCTGGAACGCACCGCGCTGGTCATGCTCCACACGGCTGGTCGCAAGCCGCACACGTTGAGCGGGTTGCTTGATGTCGTCGCGCCCGGTGTGGCGGACGATCTGCGCACGTATCCCTGGTACGCGCCGTTTGATCCCGAATTGCCATTCGGAACCGACGCTGCCGACATCGCCACGCGCGCAAACGCGGTGCGTCGCAATGCGGAGCAACAAAGCGTCGGCCTGCGTGCCGTCTACGCCGAAGTCTTGCCGGAAGGGCACTTCAACCGACTCGTCGATCAGACGAACAACAAAGCCACCGTGCTCATGCGTCTCGTGCTCAAGCTGGTGCAGCGCGTGACGCAGCGTTTCGACGCAGGCCTGCGAATCTGCATCGATCGCCAGGGCGGACGCGAACACTACGTCGAGAAGCTGATGACGTTTTTCCAGGGGGCCAAGCTTCGCATTGTGGAGGAGAGCGCGGCGCGGAGTGCCTACGAACTGACGCTTGGTCAGCGTTCGTTCACCATCGAGTTTCTCGTGGAGGGCGAAACCCACCAGTTACCCATCGCGCTGGCCAGTGTCTACAGCAAGTACCTGCGCGAACTGCTCATGACCGGGCTGAACGCGTACTTCGCCGAACGACACAAAACGCTCAAACCGACCGCGGGCTACTACACCGACGCCCAGCGCTTCCTCGGCGACATCGAAACCGTCGTCCGCAACGAACAGCTCGATCGCGCCATGCTGGTGCGGTCGCGGTGACGTCGTGCCCGCTTTGTGGATTGCGATGATGCTAGCGGGCGGCGTGTTCCGAGGAAGTTGGGCCGTGGTGAGTCGCGTCTGTTTCACCACGGACTCGCTTCGCGAGACCGTGCCACCCGGACGTTGTCCGCGCGATGGCCTCAATTGACAGCCCAAACGCGGGTTGCTAGCTTGCGGGCTATTGAACTGGAGGCGCTCGCTATGTCCGTAGAGAACTGGTCCGAATCCGTGCTGCTCGTCGAACTGCAGGATGATCCGGTGTTTACCGACGATCTGACTGCGGTGCTCGATCAGTTGGAGGAGAACGAGGCGCAGGACGTGGTGCTCAACTTCGCCGGGGTCAACTACCTCAACTCCTCGAACATCGCGAAGCTGCTCCGCCTGCGGAAGCTTTCGCAGACCAACAGCCGGCAGCTCAAGCTCTGCGGCGTGAACACGCACGTGTGGGGTTTGTTCCTGGTGACCGGGCTCGACAAGGTTTTCACCTTCTACGACGACGTGGCCATGGGCCTCGCCAGCGTGCAGATCGATCGCAAGTAGGCGAGCATTCGGGCTGCATTTGCTCACGCGGGTTACTTCGCAGTCCGGTGCCGTTCCGTTGGGAAATCCAGAAATACAACTCACCAAACGGCAGCGCGTCACGTTTTTCATACTGAATCTCTGCACACTGGTGGTGTTGTGGCTGGCGCTTTGGCCGTGGAAACCGCACTGGTCTGAGCGGTTTTATCTGGTCGTGCCGTGGGCATTTGCGTGCGGATCGCTTTGGCTGCTGGTTTTGCATCAGCGGCGAGCCGCGATCGCTCGCGCAGCGATTGCTGCGAGCATGCTCATCGCGGTGCTGGCTGCCGCGTTCTATGAACGACGACATCCGGTGGAGGATTTGATGCCCGGCGAACTGGCGGAATTTGCACGCGGGTTCGTGGCGGTGCTTATCGTGAGCAGTTGGATCTGGACGGGCCTGTCGGCATCGCTTGCTCCGATCCTGCGCGTGCGAACTGAGAGCAAACGACTTCACCGCATTGCAGCGCGGCTCGCTGTTATCTTGGTCTTTTCGGTCATCGCCAACGGCTATCTGATGGCTGTGCTGCAAACGCATTTTCCCAAACGAAGCTCCAACATGACGCCCGCGACCATCCGCCGCGAATATGCGGTTGTGCATTTCACCGCGCGCGATGGCATTCCGCTTGTCGGTTGGTTTGTGCCTTGCGAAGGTTCTGAACGCACCGCGATCGTGTGTCACGGCGTCGGGGCATACAAAGCCGATATGATCGACTTCGTCGATGCGCTCGTCGAAGGCGGATACAACGTGTTCACCTTCGACTTTCGCGGGCACGGCGAAAGCGGCGGACACACCATTTCCTACGGCAAATACGAGAAGCTCGACGTGCTGGCTGCGGTGGATTGGTTGAAACAGAAGCATGCCGACGAATCGCGGCACATCGTCGGCGTGGCTTGGAGCATGGGGGCAGCAACAATGCTGCTGGCGGCTGCGGAGGATACGCGCATCGAGGCGCTGCACATCGACGCGGCCTACGCGCGCACGCGTGACATCGCTGCCGTCATCGCCGCGCCGTTCCCGCCCGTGTACCAGGAGTGCGGTACCGCCATCGGTTTGCTGATCGGATCATTGGAGTGCGGCGCGAACCTTTACACCCTCGCACCGATCGATGTCATCGCGAGCATCGCTCCGCGACCGATCATGATCGTACACGGTGATGTCGATCCGCTGATTCCGTTGGCACAAGGGAAGCAACTCTTTGAAGCTGCGGGCGAACCGAAGCAATTCGTGATCATCAAAGGCGCAGGCCACTGCCAGACCATCACGATCGACACGCCGGATTATCAACGCAGGATGGTAGCGTTCTTGAATGATGCGCTGGCGGAAACGCCAAAGCGATAATCGCGTGTGCGCTCGGCGCATACGCGTACCATCAACTTACAGCATGGGGATGTGCAGGGAAGGGTGCGATCGTTAGCTGGGATCAGGCGAGCGACGGACCGCTTTACGTGACTGGCGACGCTTCTTCTCGGACGGCTTCTCGTAGTAGCTGGTGCGCTTGATGTCGCGCGTGAGGCCTTCGCGCTGACAGAGGCGCTTGAAGCGACGCAGGAGCTGCTGTACGGACTCATTGCCACGGGGCTTGACTTTAATCACTGGCGTTGAACTTTCTGCTTGCACGTCTGCCGCATCATGGGAGGTCCCCAACGGACCCCGCCCACACGACCGACAGGAAGGATAGCTTACACTACAATCGGCAGCCTGACCAGTCGACCTGATGTTCAGGCTCGTAAATTACGGTTGCGACAAAGGTTACGACGCGGCCGCCCCGGCTGGGCGACGTGTGAACATTCGCCCGACGAATTGCGGTACGGTCTTCAAGCCGCCCTTGCCCGCCGTCGTCGATACCTCGTTGAGCCGTGCGAACTCGTCCTCGCTCAGGTTGATCTCACCGGCCGCGACATTCTGCTCGAGCTGCGCGACGTTGCGCGCACCCGGAATCGCGATCACGTTGGGATGATGGATGAGCCAAGCGAGCGCGATCTGCGACGGCGTGGCGTCGTGCTTCTGTGCGATCTCGCGCAGCGCGGTGATCGTGGGCTGAGCGGCTTCGATGCCCGCGCTGGTGAATGCGGTGTTCATCTTGCGGCAACCACCGGGCGCATTGTCGCTGCTGTACTTGCCGGTGAGCATGCCCTGTGCGAGCGGGCTGTAGGCGATGACCACGCGGCCATTCGCTTCCGCCCAGGGCAGCAGCTTCTCCGCGCCGCGGCGCAGCAGGTTGTATTGCACCTGGTTGCTGATGACCGGTCCGTCGAGGCAGCGATCGGCTTTCTGCCAGGCGCTCAGGCTGAAATTGCTCACGCCGAGGTGTCGCGCCATGCCTTGCTCGCGGACCATGCGCATGCCCTTCATCTGCGTGCCGATGGGTACGACCGGGTTCGGCCAGTGAATCTGATAGAGATCCATGCACTCGTCGCGAAGGCGTTTGCGACTCGCGTCGGCAGCCCGCACGATGCGCCCGGGCGTGGGCATGATGGGCATGAGCTTCGTGGCGACGAAGAGCTGATCGCGCGCCGCGCCTTCCAGCGCTTCGCCGATGATCGCTTCCGACTCGCCCTTGGAATACCCCTCAGCCGTGTCGATGAAGTTGATGCCCAACTCGATGGCCCGCTGGATGATGCGGTGATCTTCTGCGCGATGCGCGGAATCCCAACCCCACTCCTTGCCGCCAAACTGCCAGCCGCCAAGTCCAATCGCGGAGGCTTCGAAATCGCCGATCCGTACCTTACGCATGTTTCATGTCTCCATCAGCCCGCCGATTTTGGCGAGGGTCGAATCCGGCAAGTATAGCAGATACGGCGCGTTCCGACAGGCCCAGGAAATCACGGATAACCGCGCAAAAAAGCGGGATGGACGGCTCTTGCCGCCCATCCCGCACAATAATCGCACTACGCTGGCGTAGCTCTGCCTATTCGGCTTCGAAATTCACGATCTCCAGGGCGCCGAACGTCGCACCCGGAGCGATTGGCCGGTCGCACTTCGTGCGGATCGCGACCTTCTGGAGGCGATGGCCGCCGTAACGCGGGTCGCGGTTGAAGATGCTCACCCACGTCCAACTCGGCAGGTGGTTATCGCCCACGACCGTCGAGTCGACGTCGAACGTCGCGTTGAGGTCGACGTAACCCTTGAAGTACACGTCCGCGTGGTGCGCGTACGAGTTCATGTTGTCGCTCGCGACGATGTACACGCGGTTGTCGTCGTGCGCATCGCCGTGACAGATGTATGCGTCGTCGTACCCGTAGGTGTAGTGATGGCTGTACCAGTGATTGTGGTTCTCGCAATCTTCGCCGGTGTAGCGCAGCGTCAGCGATTGCGGGCGACCTGCGTCGCAGAGATCGGCTTCGGGTTCCGTGCCGCACAGCGGCTCGCCGCCGACGTTGATCGCTTCGGTGATGCTGAACGGTCCGACCTCGACTCCGGGATTCAGCGGGTTGCGGCAGTCGGTGCGCAGCAGCTCGTAGCGCCACCCGTAGCGGATGTAGACGTACTTCGGCAGCTTGCTGTTGACGTTGTTGGTCGCGATGGTGAACGACTCGCCCGGATCGACCTGACCGTAGAAGTAGGTGTTTGTGTAATACGACGAGGTGCCGAAGGCCCACACCCACTGCGAATGGTTGTCGTCGTTGACCAGCGTCAAGGAGTGCACGCCGCCGTCGCACTCGACGCAATCCGGTTCCTCAGCCTCCGGCAGCGGAACGGACAGGGCCGCGGTCACCCAAAGAATCGACGAGCCGAGCGGGTTGCCGCTTGGCGTCGAGAAGATTTGCACGGTGACGTCGGTCGCACCGGCCGGGACGTCGACGGGAACGATCAACGTATCCCATGCCGTTCCGTCGAGACTGCCCAGCGGATCGACCAGCGTTGTCGTATTGCCCGCAACGGTGATGTCGATCGTGTGCGGCGAATCCGGCAACACAGAACCGACGAACAACCCGAGCTTCGCGACGCGATCCACATCGGCAGCGTCAAAGGTGAACGTCTGCGGCAGCGTGTTCTGACGCGGTTCGGGGAATTGGTAAAAGGCAACGTCAACGCCGTCAAGCACCTGTGTGTCGGCGAGGCTCACGCCGTCGTCATAAAGCACGACGATGCCCGCGCCGCTGTTCGCCCAGTCGAAACTGAGCCCGTCGATGCTGACACTGTTCGCGCCCGGTGCAATCACGCCCAGGTCGGTGATGTCCGCGCGGTACGACGCGGTCTGCACCGGTCCCTGGAAGTTGAAGAACAGCGTCGGGCCGCCGATCAGCGTGCCGACTACGGCATTGCCGTCCACCGTGATGCTGTCGCCCGGTGCGACGCGCAGCTCGCCCGCCCAGTAGACCAAAACTTGGTTGATCGTCGCGCCCGCGGGCACTTCGATTTCAATGACGCCCGGCTGGGTGTCGAGCCCTGTGCCCGCAGCCACGAACCCTGAGCCGGCGAGTGCGAGCGGTTCGCTGGGCAGTCCCAATGTTTCGGTGCCGTCCGCGAATACCGTGGCGCACGGCAATGCGAGCAGCGTGGTCATGATAAACCGGTACCACCTGTTGGATTTGATTTGCATCTTCCCACCTCCAGATTTGACGTGTTTTTCGATACTTCCCCGGCTCCAACCGGGCAAAGCGATGAATCGGAATCCAGCCTCTCGAATACGCGGGCGGAATGATACCGCGGACGTTGGTTTCGTTCCATAGGGGGTACACCCTGACCGGTAACCTCGCCGCGTCGCGTGCGCCGTGCAAACGCACTGGACTCGCGCGTTCGGCGTGCCAATACTTCAGGTAAAGCAGCAGTTACCGCACGGGGGAGAAGCACCATGAATGACAATTTCGCTGATGAGCTGATGGCCGTCTCGTTGTGGCTGGAAGCCGCGCGGGGTGAGTGCCGCATTGAACCAAGACCGTCGAAGCGTTCCACCATGCGCTACGCGTGGAACGGTCCCATGGAGATGAAGGACCGCGAGAACGTTCACTACGTCCATTGCTACGACATCGGCGCCGGCGGACTGGGCATCATCAGTCGGCGGGCGGTTGTTCCCGAAGCCACTGTTCTCCTGCGCCATTCCACGAACGATCCCTGGGTTGCGTGTAGCGTCGCCCATTGCACGGAAACGGTGGGGAAGTTCCGAATCGGGATGAAGGTGAAACTGGATCTGTGACGCGTCCACGGAATCGGCATACTTCCCAGTTGGTTTTCCGAGTTCACATCACGATTGCCAGGTACGCAGCTCAAGCGGCCTGGAGTTGGGCGCGGGTCCGTGATAGCTTTCGCGGAGTCAGGCGTTTCACGACGAGCCGAACAACGTTGCGGGAGCAATCCGATGCCAACGGACAGCGTAGACTCGCAGAAGCACCCAACGCGCTACGGGCTTGCGGCGGCGCTGATCGTTGCTTGCATCGTTCGCCTTGCCGGATGGGCGTATTGGCAGCCCGGACCGACGGGCGGAATTGTCTCGGGCTACATTCAACCCGTATGCACGCTGTCGTCCGGGTATGGGTTCCTCGCCGCCACGCACGCCGCGTCTGAGGGTAACTACGGCTTTGATGCGCCGACAAGCATGATGGCGTTCATGCGTGAACGCGAGCAGGCGGGTGGCCGCGTGGATGCGGAGCACCCGTTTCCGCGAACCACCGAAGGGTTCATTCCCCGCACGATTCATCCTCCTGGTTATTCCATTCTGTTGTACTTGATGTACTGCATTGGGAATTTCAGTGGAATGGGATGGCTGACGACGGCGCTGAGCGTCGCGCTCGACGTTGTTGCCTGCGGTTTGGTGTACCTCTTTGCGCGGAACATCTTCGATCGGCGCGTCGCGATTGTGGCGGCTTGGATTTATGCACTGCTGCCACCCGCGATCATGACCAGTCTGCTCTTCATGCCCGATGCGTTCCACGGGTTCTTCATTTCGTCGATCCTGTGTCTGGCGAGCTACGCCACCGCGCGTCGCGGGTGGATGTTGATCCCCGCGGGCGCGGCTGTGGGCTTTGCTTGCCTGTTTCGTTCGGAATACCTGCTTCTGCCGGGCGCGGTGTATGTGGTCATGCTGTTCTGGCGGCGGCGCTTCTGGTCGACGACGGGATGGTCGATCGGCATGGGCGCGGCAACGCTGCTGGTGTTGTCGCCGTGGGCGTGGTGGACGCACCAAGCCGTGGGCAAGGCGATGCTCGGCTCCACTGCCGGTGGACGCACCATGTATCAAGCGCTGGGCGAGGACACCCAGAACCCCTGGGGGATCGTCGCGGCCGATTTGTGGAGCGATGCGGATGCACTCAAGCTCGGTTTCTCATCGCCCGTCTCGCCAGAGGCGAACGCGTACTACGGCGCTGAGTTCAAGCGTTACGTGCGCACGTACCCGCTGCGCTACGCCAAAACGATACTTGTTCATCGCCTGCCGCTTGCACTGGTGCCGCCACACCTGACGCCTGTCGTGCGCGCGTCGTCGGATGCGTTCAGCTTTGGTTATTACATGCGTACCGAAGGGTTGAGCCGGTGGGCAGTCATTCGCAAGTATCCCGTGAAGGTGCTGCGCTACCTTTGGTTGCCGATATCCATGGCGGGCTTGTCGCTCGTCTTGCTGATTGCGCTTTTCGTTGCCTGCTTGCTCAACCGACGGGCGTTGGGGCGTGCGATGTGGTTGTTGCTGCCGTGGGCTTATACGGTCGGTTCGATGTGCGTGGTTAAGCAGATCGAGCCGCGCAATGTCGCGCCGGTACTTGTTGTTCAAACAGTCGCGCTTGCGTTCGTTCTGGTCTACTGGCGCGATCGCCGTACGCGGCGCGTTGCCGCGACATAGCGAAATACCTGCGGAATTCGGGCGTCCGATGCTGCTCTCGCTGCGCGCCGCGTGTTGTGGAACGGACGTGGCTGTGGCGATACGATGAGCCGATGCCGACATTGTTTGTAGCGGTGGTCTGAAACGACGGAGTTGTTGCCCGCATGCACACGGTGAATCGCAATCCTTCCTCCCGCGAACTGCACAAGTTCGGCTGGGCGATGGTGCTGGGGTTTGGCGTCCTCGGAACGCTGGGTTGGTACTTTGCCGGCGAAACGAACGGATGGGCGTGGCGCGGCGAGACGGCTCAGCGGGTCGCGGTCGCGTTTTGGACTCTCGGGCCGCTGCTGCTCGTGATTTCGTTCGGGCCGAAAGCGCTGGCCAAACCGGTGTACATCGGCTGGATGAGCGTCGGGTTCTTTATCGGCGGCATCATGACCGCGATCCTGCTCAGCGTGCTGTTCATCGTGCTGCTGCCGGTGTTCTCGCTGGTCCGCTTCGCCGATCCGCTGCGCATGAAGTTGCGCCCGCCCGGCGAAAGCTATTGGGAAGATCACAAACATCACGAAAGCACGCTGGAGCGGACGATTCGTCCGTTCTAGCGATAGGGTATTGATCGATCATGTACGTACTCGGGATATCCTGCTTCTACCACGACGCCGGCGCCGCGCTGGTCCAGGACGGTGAACTCGTCGCCGCGGCCGAGGAGGAGCGGTTCAATCGCAAGAAGCACTATAGCGATTTTCCCAAGCTCGCGATCGAGTACTGCCTGAAGGAGGCCGGGATCACCATCGCCGATGTCGACTACATCGGTTTCTACGAAAAGCCCCTGGTCAAATTCAACCGCATCGTCGAGACGATCCTCGCCCGCTGGCCGCTCACCTACACGAACTGGGTGAAGAGCATGCCCGTCTGGTTGATGACCAAGCTGCGCATCGGCAGCGTCATCCAGAAGGAACTCGATACCGACAAAGACATTTACTACTGCCAGCACCACCTTGCGCACGCAGCCAGCGCGTTTCTCGTCTCGCCGTTCGATGAGGCTGCCGTCATCACTGCGGATGGCGTGGGTGAGTGGACGACGACGGGTTGGGGCGTGGGCAAGGGTACCGAGATCGTTATCGAAAAGGAGATTCGCTTCCCGCATTCGGTGGGTTTGCTCTTCAGCGCGATCACCGCGTACCTCGGTTTCCGCGTGAACGACGCCGAGTGGAAGGTGATGGGGCTCGCGCCCTATGGAAAACCCACATACGTCGACAAATTCCACGAGGTGGTCGACATCCGCGATGACGGCAGCTTCCGCCTGAACATGAAGTACTTCACGCACACGCACTCGACCGAAAAGATGTTCAGCCGAAAGTGGGAGGAACTCTTCGGCAGGCCGCAGCGCCCGAAGGAATCGGAACTCGACTCGTTCCACGAGGATATCGCGCACTCCGGCCAGAAGGTGGTCGAGGAGATCATGGTCAAGATGGCCACGCACGTGCAGCGCACGACGCGCCAGGAGAATGTGTGCATCGCGGGCGGTGTCGGGCTCAACTGCGTGGCGAACTGGCGCATCCTTCAGGAGTCGGGGTTCAAGAACATTTTCATTCAACCGGCTGCCGGTGATTCCGGTGCCGCCCTGGGCACGGCGTTTTACCTCTACAACTCGGTACTGAAGAATCCGCGCAAGTTCGTGATGCGCCACGCGTATTGGGGCCCGGGGTTTGACGACGCGCAGGTGAAATCCGCCCTCGATCGCAGCGGGCTTGCGTACCGCTACATCGATCGCGAAGAGGACTTGCTCGAAGAAACGGCCCGCATGATCGACGAGGGCAGCGTCATCGGCTGGTTCCAGGGTCGGTTGGAGTTTGGCCCGCGTGCGCTGGGCGCGCGTTCACTCGTCGCCGACGCGCGCAACCCGAAGATGAAGGATATCATCAACGCGAAGGTGAAGTTCCGAGAGGCGTTCCGCCCCTTCGCGCCGTCGGTGCTCAAGGAGCACGCCCACGAATACTTCGAGATGCCCGCGGGCATGGACGCGCCGTTCATGCTGCTCGTGCCTCGCGTACGCGCGGAGATGCACGCAGTATTGCCCGCGGTGACGCATCAGGACGGCACCGGCCGCGTGCAAACGGTCACGGAAGCCGATAACGGTCGATATTACCGGCTTATTCGTACCTTCGGGAAGCGTACCGGTGTGCCCGTGGTCATCAACACGAGCTTCAACGTGCGCGGCGAACCGATCGTCTGCACGCCGCAGGACGCAATCAACACCTTCGTCAACACCGGTATCGATGCGATCGTGATCGGCAACTACGTGGTTACGGAAAAACCCAGCGCCGTGGACTTCGAAGCCGGTATGCGCCGCAGCATCGAACTCGAATCGAGTTCGCTCGTGAAGTGACGCGATCGCGTCCGTCGATTACCGTCTAGAATTGATCGTAGGTGCGTTTGCTGTCGTTGGCGGCGTCGTCGGAGTTGGCGATGATTTCGCCGGTCGTGGGGTTGTACACCCAGCCCGCCGCTTTTGCCTTCACCAGCGGCGGCGAATTGCTCGCGTCGATTTCCACACCGCTTTCACCGAGGTTGCCGCCCACCGGCAGCGCGGGAATCTTGTGGACGTACGGGCCGAATTGGAATTCCTTCGTTCGCGACGCGCCGATCTTTCCGTTCACATCTGAGTACTTGGTGAGTTGATTGACGAACGCACCGGCAGAGTTCGCGGAGTTGCCGTCGCCATCCTCGTTCGCGCCGGGAAACACGCCGGTGTGCTCGGCTGCGTACTTGTCGATCGCGTGCCGAAGGACGTTGAGGTCGGCTTGCAGGGCAGCTTCATTTGCACCGGTGGCTGAGCGCGAGATGCGTGGAACCGCGATCGCGGCGACGATCCCGATGATCACGATGACGATCACCAGCTCCACGAGGCTGAAGGCGCGTCGTGGTGGGTATTGCGAAACGTTGCGGTTCGTGCGCATGGCTTCCTGCCGTCCAAGAACGGGCTTCTGATCAACCGGAAGAGCAGGCAGCAGGAGATAGTTCGCAGGTGCGGTAGCTCGAATACTTGCGGCCCTTCGCTGGATTCATCGGCGCAGGTCGATGCGGACTCAAGGTTGCCATCGCTACGACCGATAACTAAAGTCAGCCGGGTTCATCACGCCAGACCGGAGAGGCATAAATGCATACGCAAACGGAATCTCGATCACGCAACTTGTGCGCTCGCAGGCGCGGTTCTCGGACGAGCGCGTTGCTGCTGAGCTTCACGTTCGCGTGCATTCCGACGTCGAGCGCATTCGCGACGTTCCACTTCATGCAGATCGAGCAGGTTGTTGCGGGTGTGGACGGCGACGCGACAGCGCAGGCTGTGCAGTTGCGCATGCGCCAGCCCGCGCAAGAACTCGTCAGCCGGGCGAAGCTGATCGCCTGGGACGCGAACGGCGCCAACCCCGTCGTGCTCATCGACTTCGCGAGCGACGTTACGCAAGACGAACTCGGCGCCAACATCCTCGCCGCGACCGAACGGTTTTCCCAATACACGACGCCGGCTGCCGAGCCCGACTTCGTTCTGACCAACCCCATTCCCACAAGCTACCTTCAGGCGGGCAGCATCACTTTCGAGAACGACGAAGGCACGTTAATCGTCTGGCGCTTGAGCTGGGGCGGGGATGGGTACGCCGGCGATACGGATGGCGCGTTGACCAACGACGACGACGGCGAGTTCGGCCCGGCATTCCCCGAGTCCTTGACCACCAACGGGTTCGTCGCGGTCAAGTTGTTGATCGGCGCGTCTACCGAAAGCTCGAGCAACGCAGCCGACTACGCGCTCACGACGGGAGCGGCGGTCTTCACCAACAACGCGGGCGACGCATTCACCCTGACAACGCTGCAATGTCCCGATGATCCGGAGAACGATGCCGATGGTGATCGCATCTGCGGAGACGCGGACAACTGCCCGCAGGTCGCAAACTTCGCCCAGACCGACAGTGACAATGACGGTGCGGGCGATGCATGCGACGTCTGCCCGAACGATGCGAACACGAGTACCGATGCGACGGTGTGTGACGACGATCCCGGTGACGACATGCCGCCGGACTCCGGCGGTGGTTCCGATGACGACCCCGCGCCGGACGACATGATGGGTACGAACGGCGATTCGGTTGATTCGAACGGTATGGACATGCCCGATAGCGGCGATGATCCGGTTGACGATAATTCGAATGGTAGTAGTACGGGCGGTGATTCGACCGGTGGGTCAAACGACAACGGCATGGGCGATGGCGGCGAGGGGGCGACCGGTTGTGGAAGCGCCGGGTTCATCGTCGTTGCACTCCCGCTGCTTGGTTTGCTGCGAATGGGTGCGACAGCTCGACGGGCGCGGCGCGGGCAGTCGATCTAGTTTTCCCAAACGGCGTCATGGCAGGAAGTACACGACGGCGCCTTGTTTCCGCCGGTGAGGTCCGCACCGTGGCAGCGCGTGCAGTGCGTCAGCGGTTCGCGATAGCCCGTTCCGTGCATCATTCCGGACTCAGCCACATCAATGGTGTGGATCGCCGCGAGCGCGTTCGTTGGTTCCAACAGCGCATCCGACGCGGACGCAGAATTCTCAGTTGGCTGCATCGCGAGGAACGCAGTGAGCGCGGCAAGGTGTTCGTCGGAGAGTTGCGGGAATCGCCCACCGGTGTGCCGCGATTCTTGGCTGCGTAGTGCCCGGTCAAGCCGGTTTGAATCGACGTTGTGGATGCGCGGTCCAAAGTTGCCTTCGCCATCGGCGCCATGGCAGTCCGCGCAATCGTAGTGCGCGAAGATGGTCGCGCCGTCCGCGGTCTTGAGCGGCGCGGATCGGGCAAGCGCAAACCACACCACAAGGGCGCCTATACTGACGATGACTGTTCCGTAGCGCGTCATGCACCGCTCCCCCAGTGAACGCGAGATTGGGTCCGAATTTCGAGTCGCGTGAGTACACTGGCTGCACCGGTATCCGGCTCGCCCGGCGCACGCCCGGAAGCTTACGTTCCAAACCCGCGCGCACCAAATCGTAGCACGTCGCCCCGCGTTGTGCATGACCCCGGCGTCCGCTATCGCCCGGAGTTGAGGGTTTTATCAGCCACGGAGCGTGACCGGCTTGCAGCGTCCGAAACGCGATGCGATTACCCGCGGCCTGGATTGACTTTGCGGGCCAGACTCGCAACCATTCCAAGTCATGGCGAAGCAGTCACTCATCCGCGAGTTCTTTGCGTTCATCCGCCACGAGAAGAAGTGGTGGATGATCCCGTTGATTGTCGTGCTGCTCATCGTCGGCGGGTTGGCGCTGTTCGCCAGTTCCTCGCCGCTGGCGCCGTTCATCTATCCGCTGTTCTGATTGCTGCCCGCGAATCATCGCCGACAGCCTCCGCGATATTCCAGTTCCAATCGATGCGTTTGATGGGGCGTGTGGGGTCTTCGAGCACGTACATCACGGCTTTGTTTGGGTGAACATCGTGCATGTCCCAGCCCACCGGCTCGCTATAGTGGGCGTGGAGGAATGCCGTCCACTCCGGAAACGGCGGTTCGGCGAAGAGCAGCATGATGACGCGCGGATTGTTGCCCGCGATGTCGTCGAGCAGTTGCTTGCGATGCAGTTCGACGTCGCGGCTTCCTTCGGCAAGGCCGACAGCCATGATGTGTCGCGACGCGCACCGGCGCTGCGCGTAATAGTAGATACCGGCAGCGTCGCCGTAGACGAACACCGTGTCGTCCGGATCGGTTACGGTTGCCAGTTTCTCGCCCATGGCCCGCGCCCAGAAATCCGCACCGTGGTAACGCGGGCCGGTGATGCCGATCGGCGGTTGACTGAGGTAGTGCGTCCACTGCGTCAACAGCAGCAGCACCCCCACGATACCGGCAGGTGCCCAGCGCACACCCGGGGAGGTGTGCCACGCTACGGCGCAGCGTTGGCCAATATCGACGCACGCCAGCGCAGCCAGCAACACGAGCGGCGGAAGCACCAGGTAGTAGTAGTGCGCGAAGAAACGCCCGGGCAGGCAGACCGCGACATAGCTTGCGACCAGGTACGGCAGAATCGCCGAGTACCGCTGTCCACACCGCTTGAGGCATGCAACCGCGCCGAGTGATATTCCGATCCCGGCAGCTATCCACAGCGGCAACGCGCTGGGAAACGGCGAAACCTGCCGCACGGGATCGAAGAACCGCCAGAAACGCAGCAGCGATTCGCCGTCACCGGCATAGCCGAGATTAAAGTAGAGGGTCGCGTCGAGAAACGCATCCCAGCGATTGGTCAGCGCGAAATAGCCACCCGTTCCGATCCAAAGCATCAAGGGGCCAATTGAGAAAACCAAAGTGGTGACAATCGCTTGCCGCCACCTGCCCGCGCGAAACGCATAGACAACCAGGTAGCCCAGCAACGCCACCCAATGCACCGCAACCACCATCTTGAATGCCGACGCGATCCCCAGCAGCACACCCGCCAGCAGCACGCGCAGCAAACAAGGCGCGCAGTCCAATTGTGGTGCAGGCTTCCAGCCTGCATCCGAATCAGCAAGCGCAGCATTCGCAGAATCGTGTCGGGAGCAAAACGGAAGCGTACAAGCGCGAATCGCCAGTAACCATGCCGCCAGCACAAACGTGTTGATGTAGATCTCGCGATTGCAACCTTCACCAGCCATCCCGGGATCGGAGGATGCAAGCGCGAAGAGCACGCCCGCGATCGCGGCACAGCCCGCACCGCCAATCCGCCGCGCAATCGCCCAGATCAGCCCCAGCGACGCTGCGGAAAACCCAGTCGCCATCCAGCGAAACACCACGGGTGCGTCGCCAAACAGCGCTATCGCCCCGGCAAAGAGAGCATAGCCTCCGAAGGGGTGATGGTCCCAGAGATCGGTGTAGAGTCGCTCGCCCGCCAGCAAACGTTCGCCGGTGTACGCATACACGCATTCATCCACCTCGAGCGGAAGCGCGAATGCGTGCAGGCGAAACGCGATCAGCAAAGCGACCGCGCCGACGAACAAAGCCGGCTCCCATGCGCGAGGCAGCGTGTTCGTCGGCGGGTCACTCAACGTGGTGAGTTGGGTCATAAGCGCGGATCGTACTCCGCGCCCGTCGCTTCGCAAACGAGCCCAGAGGCGTAATCAGCGGAGGCGTGATCCGCCTACCACGGGTTCGTCACGTGGCAGGCGCGTCCGGTCTTGACGATGTAATCCTGGTGGTAATCCTCTGCCGGGTAGAACTCCTTGGCGGCTTCCACCTGCGTGACGATCTTCTTGCCCGCGAATTTGTCCGACGCCTGCAATTCCTTGATGTAGGCGAGGGCTTCGTTCTTCTGCTCTTCGCTGGTGTAGTAAATGCCCGAACGATACTGATCGCCGACGTCCGGCCCTTGGCGGTTGAGTTGCGTCGGATCGTGCATCACGAAGAACGCTTCGAGCAATCGGTGAAAGCTGATCTGCTGAGGATCGAAGACCACCTTCACGGTTTCCGCGTGTCCCGTGTTTTCGTAGCACACTTCCTTGTACGAAGGCTTCGCGGTGCGGCCCTGCATGAAACCGCTCACCGCATCAACCACGCCGGGGCCCTTCTGGAAGTAGTGCTCGATCCCCCAGAAACATCCGCCCGCGAAGTACGCGGTTTCGAGTTTTAGCGGTTGGCTTTCCACGGGCAGTTCGCCTTTCTTGTAGAAATTCATCGCGGCAGAGTTCACGCAGTGACGCTCGCCGGTCGGTTTCGGTCCGTCGTTGAACACGTGGCCGAGGTGGGCGCCGCAACGCGCACAGGTGATCTCGGTTCGCGACATCCCCAGGCTGCTGTCGACCGTGCGCTTCACGTGCGCCGGATCGAATTCGCGGTAGAAACTCGGCCACCCCGTGCCCGACTCGAATTTACTGTCGCTGTTGAAAAGCGGCAAGCCGCAGACCGCGCAGGTGTAGACCCCGTCGGACTTGTTGCGGAGCAACTCCCCCGTGCCCGGACGCTCGGTACACGCCTTCTGCGTGACGTTGAAGACGTCCACGCCGAGCTTCTTGGCCATTTCCTCCACCTGTTCCCTGGGGAGTGGGGTCACGTCGTACCCGGACTTCGAGTAGCTGTGCCCGTTGGCGGATTGCTTTACGCCGTTATCGCCTTCGTGGCTGGCGTCGGCGCGCGAGCACGCGGTGTTGATCGCGAGCCAGCCCGCGACCAGAGCGGATGCCACCAGTACGTAAGTCGTGAGGTTCTTATCCATCGCTGTGTTCAGCTCCCTCGGAAGCACCGGGCCTGCATGATAGCCGCCCGACGCGTTGCGGTGACGCTGGAGGAATTCCCAACGCCGTCCGTCCGTTCATCCACCAGCCGCGGGCCAACCGCTGGCCCGCCATGCGCCGGTGCTGCTCGACTACATTGCAATTGGTCGGAGCAACCATGCATTGATGACGGACACGGTTCGCAATTGACGGCTTCTGACATCTCACCGTGCAGACGCCGACAATTGCCTACACGGGGGAGTTTATCGCGAAGCCGGCGATTCGTCAGAGGTGGTGATTGATAACGCTATGCGCGGGTTACGGACCGGTAAGCAGCCCGGTGAAGGCAGCCACGTCCGCCAGATCGACGGTCGCGTCGCTGCCTACGAGGTTCGCGGGCGCGCATGCACCGATACCCGGCGCATTGATACATTCCTGAAACGCGGCGAAATCATGCAGGTCGACCCGGCCATTGGGTTCGAAGTCGCCGTTGCCGTAAGGCACGCAAACGGTGTTGCCCTCGTCGCACCACGTCCCGCCGCCGCAGGGGCTGATGCCGGCGACGCAGCCGGAACCGCTATCGCACGACTCGATGCCGTTGCAGAAGATTGCGTCATCACAGGTCAACGGTGTGCCCAGGGCGCACGTCCCCACGTTGCAGGTTTCGGCGCCGTTGCACGCGTCGCCGTCATCGCAGTCCGCGTCGAACGTGCATTCCGGCGGCGCGGGTAGGCGCAGGTCCGCGACGATTGGCAGATGGTCGCTCGTGTTGCTTGGCAAGGTGTCGCCCGCTTGCAAACCCGCCACACTAAGGGCCGTCGCGCTCATTGTGTCGGTGTTGAGCACGAAGCTGTTTGCGATGGTGACGACGCTGTCGGTGTAGAACATGCGGTCGAGCGCGGAGGGCGGGAATGAACTGCTGCCCTGCCAGGTAAAGGTATCGCCGGTGAACGGGTCCACGGGCATGAGGTTGGTCAGGTTTGAATTATCCCAATCGCCTTTCACGTCGCTGCCGTATTGCCCGGTACTCTGAATGTCGCCGGTAACGATCGTGTCCTCCGGTTGGGGGCCGCCGACGAGATTGAAATCGCCCAATGCAATCATGGGCGTATCGGCAGGCAACACGATGTTGTTACCGGATGGCCGGGACACGCCGCGGGCATCGCCCATCCAGTTGGCCATGGCATCGGCACTGTCCTGGCGACTGTCGTCCTCGGACCCACCGGGGTTGCCGCAGCATTTCAAGTGTACACCGAGCAGGTAGACATCTACGGCGTAATCGGCATCGGGCAGGTCCGCGAGCGCGAGCGTAACGCCGCGTGTCGAGGAGGCTGGTATGGTGTCCGTCCGTTTGAGCAGCAGCGGAAAACGCGAGGCGATGACCGTGCGGGTTCCAGCCAGCAAGCCGAGATGGATCTGCCAGCCGTTGCCGCCAATTGGCATGATACTGTTCAGCCGGAATGCGATCGTTCCCGCGGTAATGTTGCTTGGGAATTCTTCCATGCAGATGATGTCGGGGTCGATGGCGACGAAGATACGGTTGAACTCGGCATCGGCACTGGGGTTGTCGATGAAGTCCCCGTGATGGTTGTACGCCATGACGCGAATGTCGCGCGGGTCTTCGCGCGTGAAGTCGCCGGCTAGCGGGTCGAAGGCGAACGCTTGCGACGCGAACAGCGCAGCACCAACAACGGCCAGCCATTGGCCGCGCAAGGCGCGACGCGCTTGGTTGCGGATCAGTCCATGCATCAACGAACCCCCTTGTCGGCGATATGTCGCACAACGTGCAACGCTCCGCCGATTCCGTCAGCATAGCGAATCGTCGCGCGCGGGTTAACGCTGAGTAGCCAACATTAGGGATGAAGTGTCGTTAATACAGCGTGCGTCGCGGTGTTTGTGCAGCCTGGACCGATTGTGCGGGCGTGTGCCGCCGGGATGTTTCGCGGCTGACACAAATTGGCACTAGCTTCCAGCGTTGGGTTGTGAGCATGTGATCGGAGGCAGTGCCACAATGTGACACCGATGCGTGGCGGTACGCGACGGGAGTGCGCATAAAGAAAGCACCTGATGCCACGGGGGCGCTCAGGTGCTTTCCGGAGGGGAAAGAAGCGTCGTTAGCTTCTGTCAGCTAGCTTGGTCAAGCCGGTGACGCTCCGCGCGAACATCATCGGCTGGTGGAGTTGTGCAGCGTCACGGCAACTGTGTGACGACCAGCACGATGGACTATCATAGTAACCTCGTACACATCGACAATAGCGATTATTATGAATATGCGGAATAACTTTGCTGATATTGCGCACGTTCGCGCAGTGAGCGCTACGCCTCGTCAGCTTCATCCCTTTCGATGAGCACGATCTCGTAATTGCACGTGCGCGGCCAACCTACAAAGTGAAACCGGATAATCTAGGAAGCGTCGGGCGTCGGCTGTTTCAAGTTGATTGGGAAAACTAGCGCCTGGGCTTCAATCTCGCCCCATCCTCATAAGCACCAGATAAGCTGCGATCTTCAATGTGCATCAACGGCGTAGGAATGTTGCCCAGATTCGCACGAAACACGCTCGTGAGCGACAGAGTCGTCGTGGGCACGCATTGGAGTGATTGCCCCAATTGAACCCAGCAGTTCAACCGAATTTGTTCAGTAGGGCGGGAATTCCCGCGAACGGTTGCGGGGATTTCTGTTGGGATGAGCGCCTTGAATCCTACGTTCGGCAGCCGGCGATGCCGCGACGCGTGTCGGTCAGCACAAAATCGATCAGTCGCCGTGCCGCATCCGACTTTACCGTCCCGCGAAGTTCCTCAGCCACCTTGCGAACCGGGCGCTGCTCGCGGAAGAGTTGGCGCTCAAGTTCGTGCAGTTCGTTGATCACCTCGCGCTCAAAGCCGTTGCGCCGCAGGCCCACGCGGTTCAAACCCGAAAGCACGTTTCGCTCGGTGAAACACATGTACGGTGCGGCATCCTGCGTGATGCGACTCAGGCCCGCGATCATGGTGAATTCCCCAACGCGACAGAATTGGTGAATAGCGCCGCCACCGCCAATCAGGACGTGATGCCCGAGCTCAACATGGCCGGCGAGCAATGCCGCATTGACCATCACCACGTGATCGCCCACCGTGCAATTGTGGGCCACGTGTGACGTGGCCATCAGCATGCAGTCCGATCCGACGGTTGTTGTCGATTCCGGGGCGGTGCCGCGGTGAATGCTCACATGCTCGCGAATGACGGTCCGCGCCCCGACGCGGCAGTAACTGCGTTCACCGTGATAGGCGTGGTCCTGCGGCGGGCCGCCGATGGCTGCGAAAGGGTGGATGACGCACTCCGGGCCGATCGTCGTGTGGCCGCAGATGTGTACCTGGGCGAGCAGCTTGGTGCCGTCGCCGATCTCGACGGGGCCTTCGATGACGACATAAGGGCCGATCTCGACGTCCCGGCCTAGCTTCGCGGAAGCGTTGATGACGGCGGTTGGGTGGATGTTCGACATGAGACTCTCCCGGTCGCGGTCATGCCTTGGCTGTGACCGTCTGGAACCTGGAGTTCCGCGTCCACCAGGCGGGAGGGGGCCTCCGCACCCGGGCTGGAACTCCTCGAAGCCGCCATTCTAGGGGTGTTTACGGTATCCACAACCGAAGTTATCCGCCCCTCAGGGGATATAAGACTTGACAAACAGGTGGTTATGACCGACAATGTACTACGCTGTGTGGTCCGTCCGACAGGCGGGAAGCTTGGGGTTCGCGCTGACTGCCTCCCGAAAGCTCATGATAACAACGTGGTTGTGATCCCGAATGAGCGCCTTGGCGTACGGAGCGCTACATTCCCATTTGGAGAATTCGACAGATGAATCGGAAATCGTTGTTGGGTCGTTCAGCAGCCCATCGGGCCTTTACCCTGGTGGAGTTGTTGGTCGTTGTTTCAATCATCGCGCTGTTGATCGCGATCTTGCTGCCTTCGTTGAAGAAGGCCCGCGAGAGTGCCAAGCGTATTGCGTGCAACGCCAACCTGCGCGGTATTGCCCAGGCTTCACTGACGTACGCTGCCGATGATTCGCAGGAGATCGTCATCCCGATTGGTGCGGGTGACGCGGATCAGCAGGACACGATCTTCGCGTACTTCGGTTACGGCGGTAAGAGTGGCAAAGCCGAGAAGCTGGAGCCCACGAATCCGAATCTGAAGCAGTCGTTCTGGTCCGGCCAGTACAAGATGAACGCGGCATTGCGTCCGTTGAATTTCGTGCTCTATCCCAAGGGCATCAACGGTGCGAATGCTCCGGTTGCCTTTGCCGACTGGACGAAGGACTACGACCTGAACCTCGACCTGTATCGCTGCCCTGCGGACAAGGCGTTTCCCGGGATGAGCTATCAGGGATGGAAGACGGTCGGTGGTTCGGCGTACAACTTCTTCGGAACGTCGTATGCCGCGAACCCCGGCTTTGTTTTCGTGCCCGGCGAAGCCGAGATTGAGACAAACTCAATGTACGCACGGCCGCTGTCCCGCGTTCCCAACCCGACCAACTCGGTTATGTACTGGGAAGTGGCGGCGCGTTTTGCGTTCTACGCGCCGAACACGGCTGAGTACGATCAGACCGGGTGCTACTGGACCACGGGGAATTACCAGCGTGCCAAGACGGAGAACATGGTCGCTCACGGGTTCCATGGTCAGGACTGGAATTTCAACGTTGCCTTTGGCGATGGTCACTCATCTTGGATCAAGGTCCAGGGTCACGGCCACGACTACGCGCTGGAGCAGAAACTCCCCACGCTCGCCGCTCCCTATTGCTCACAATACAGTTGCAACTGTATCGTCGTTCGCGGGCTGGGTTGGCAAGCGGATACGCTTCCGGCGAAGCCGCTCTCAACCACGAAGGTTGCATCAGAGGCGGGTGCCGGACCGGTTGGCGATGGTGGCCTCTACTCGCTCGCCAAGTAGTAGGTAGGACACGCAAGCGTACAGTGCAACCTCAGTATTTGTGAGGTTGCCCTTGGTGTCTGGTGGTTCTTCTTGAGGGTCATGCCGGGTCCCGCGGGCAGGGTATCTGCACGCGGGGCCTTTTCATATGTTAGTGTCCTGTGGTCGTGCATTCGGGCAATGGAACAATCGGCCTTCGGCGCCGCACCACGGCGGGTGGTGGCGGTGATCGAAGGAGGAATTCGAGCTTGTGGCGGTGCGGGCAGCCGTCGCGGCAGATCAACGAATTCGCCAAAGTGTTTGGGCCGGTTTTCTTCGGGCCAATTGTCTTCGGGGAAGTGAAGGGATGATCATGGTCAACCGACACTTTCGTAGCGCGTGCGGTCCGCGCGTACCCGCCTTCACACTTGTCGAACTACTCGTCGTTGTTTCAATCATTGCCTTGTTGGTGGCTGTTCTCTTGCCTTCATTGAGGAAGGCGCGGGAGGGGGCCAAGCGCGTGGCGTGCAACGCCAACATGCGCAGCCTTGCGCAGGCGGCGTTGACCTATGCGGGCGAGGATCCTCAAGAGAACATCGTTCCCATTGGCCTCGGCGACGCGACGCGTCCGGAATTGATCTACTCCTATTACGGGTTTGGCGGCAAGTCCGGCAAAGGACGGAACGACTTACCCACCGTTGAGAATCTGCGTCAGAGTGAATGGTCGGGCAGGTACCAGATGGACGCAGCCATGCGTCCGCTCAACGCCATCTTCTATCCCGGGGGGTTGTCCACGCCCGGGGCGCCGCGATTCGTCGCCGACTGGACCAAGGACTACGACCTGGAATTGGACGTCTATCGCTGCCCGGGCGACAAACGCTTCCCCGGATTTCACTATGCGGGGTGGAAGGCGGTTGACGGCTCTTCGTACGACTACTTCGGTACATCATACGCGGCGAACCCCAGCTATGTGGGAATACCGGGGAGAGCGGAAGTGCAGACAAACTCGATGTATGCACGCCCGCTCTCGCGCGTGCCCAATCCGACCAACACCGTGCTCTTTTGGGAAAACGCAGCGCGCTTCGCGTTCTATGCGCCAAATACCCAGGAGTACGATCAGTCTGGTTGTTATTGGGATTCGGGTCTGCACAAGACCGCGCGCGAGGAGGATTTCATTGCGCACGGTTTTCACGGCCAGGATTGGCACTTCAACGTTTCATTCGGCGACGGGCACTCGACGTGGATCAAGATCAAGGGCCACGGCCACGACTACTCGCTGGAGCAGAAGCTGCCCAAACTCGTTTCGCCCATGTGCAATCCTTACATCATGGGCGGATCAAGTTGCGAGTGTATTGTTGTTCGCGGACTCGGCTGGCAGGCGGACACGTTGCCGGCAGCGCCCTTGGTCACCGAAAAAACGCGCCAGGAAGTGAGTTCCTACGGACCGCTGAGCGGCGGCGGCATTCTCGATTATGAAGTCGTCAAGTAGCTGATCGACTTTCGACGCGCGCTGGCGAGCACGCACAGCGGCCACTACAATCGCCCCGATGACTACCGTTCTGGCGGCCACCAACCTGTGCAAGCAGTTCCGCATGGGCGAGTCGGTCGTGCAAGCACTTGATCACGTATCGTTGACGGTCGCGCGCGGAGAGTTCGTCGCCATCATGGGGGCGAGCGGCTCGGGCAAGAGCACGCTGCTGCACCTGATCGGCGGGCTCGATTTTCCTTCGTCGGGCAGTGTCGTCGTCGAGGGCGAGGACATCACGCGATTGGGCGATCGGCAGCGTACGCTGTTCCGTCGCCACCGCCTGGGCATCATCTTCCAGAGTTTCAACCTGCTGCCGGCGCTCACGGCTGTCGAGAACGTGGCGCTACCTTTGATGGTCGACGGCGCGAATTCGCGCGAGACGTTCCCGCGCGCGGAAAAGCTTCTGCACGATGTCGACCTGGGGCATCGTTTGAACCACAGGCCGCAGGCGATGTCGGGCGGTGAGCAGCAGCGCGTCGCGGTCGCGCGGGCGCTGCTCAACGACCCAGCCGTGGTGCTCGCGGACGAACCCACCGGAAACCTCGACTCCGATCACGCGGAAACCATCTGGCGATTGCTTCGCCGTCTTGTCGACGATGAGCAGCGCACAGTTGTGGCGGTGACGCACGAACCGGTCGGCGCCCGCTATGCCGATCGCATCGTCGTGCTCAAGGATGGCCGAATCGTCGGCGAAATCACCGAATCGGGAGGGCTGGATGCGGCATTGGTTGCAGCTCGCTACGCGGAACTGGTGGGCTAAGCCCTTCCGGGCCGCAGCCGTCGTGCTCGCGGTCGCGCTGGGCGTGGCCACGGTGGTGGCTGTGGTCAGCGTCTACCATTCCGTCGAGTACGCCATCGGCGAGCAGGTGCTCGACAACTGGGTTGGTCGCAGTCACCTCAATATTCAAACACCGCTCGGGCATTGGGGAAATGTCGAACCGCGCCTTGCGGACGAGGTCGCGAAGCTGCCCAACGTCGCGCGCGTCACCACGCGTTACAACACGCCGATGCGCGTGCGCATTCCCGCCGCCATCGACAGCTTGCCGCCCAATCGCTACCGCGTCGACTGGCCGATGATCGAGATCAACGCGATCGGCATCGAGCCAACGCAGGAGTACTTCTTCCGCGAACCGCGTGAACTGCTCGGGCGCTTGCTCGAACCCGGCGATGATCGACAAGTTGTCGTTGATCGCCAACTCGCGCGCGACCTCGGCCTGAAGATCGGCGATACCCTCGCCATCGAACCGTTCATCGGCGACGCTGCGCAGGATTTTACGATCGTCGGCACCTACGCCGCGGCCCGTGTCGCCATGTTCCAGCGTCCCGGCGTGTACCTGCCGATCAAGACGGTTAACACGCTGCGGCAAACAAGCCGGGCGATTTCCGTCATCGACGTCATCGTTCACGACGAGAGCCCAGAAGCGCTCGAAGCCACCGCGGACAAGCTGCGCGACATCATTCGCAGTCGCCACTGGAACTACGAGGTCACGACAGCGACGGTCAAACTCAACCAGCTTCGCCTGGCGCAGCAGATCACTCGATTGGTGCTGGTGCTGTTCTCCGCGATCGCGCTGCTCACCTCGTTCTTCATCATCGTCACCACCATGAGCATGGGGATGATGGAACGCATCCGCCTGCTGGGCACGCTGCGCTGCCTGGGTGTGACGCGTGGGCAGTTGGCGGCGCTGGTGTTGGGCGAGATCGTTCCACTGGGCGTCGTCGGCGTCGCGCTGGGAATTCCAATAGGCATGGGTCTGACGCACCTTGGGGTCGCGACGATCCCCTACATGGGCACGGTGATTCAGCAGGTCGTCTTCGGGGCGTGGGGCATCACCGTGGCGATCGTCGGCGGGTTGCTCACAACGCTCGCGTGTGCCGGGGTCATCGTCGCGCAGGTGATCAGCGTTTCGCCGCTCCGCGCGACCACACCCCAGGCGCAGGCGCATCGCATCGGCCCGGTCATCCTGGCTGCGGTTGTCGCCGTCGCGCTGCTCACGGTGAACTACCTCATGCAGGAGTACGTCGAGCCGCTCACTTGGATCAAACCCGGTGTCGCGCTCGTCGGCATGGGCTGCCTCTACGGTGGTTATGTGCTCCTTGCGCCGCTGCTCGTGTTGCTCGTCGGGTCCGCGGCATTGCACTTGGCTGCCCCCCTCGCGGGCATCAACCGCAAACTTCTTCGCGACCAGCTCGGGCGGGCGGCGTGGCGGAGCAGCGGGGTGTGTTGGATGCTCATGGTCGGGTTGTCGCTGATCGTGTTCTTCGCGATCCGCGGCGAGAGCATCGTGCACGCTTGGGATTTTCCCAGCAAGATGGCGGGTGCCTTCGTTTGGTCGCAGCGGCCTTTCAGCGCGGACCTGATCAAGGACGTGCGCAAGCTGCCCGGTGTGGTCGCGGTGACGCCGATCAACGATCTGCTGTGCAGCGTGAAGTCGCGCGAGCAGTCGATCCTGAATATGCTCAAATCCAAGAGCGCGTTCGTCGCGGGCGACCCGGAGACCTTCCTGGCGATGGCGCAGCTCGAGTTCTTGCAAGGCGATGTCGACGACGCGAAAGCGAAACTCGAGCGTGGCGGCTACGTGCTGCTGCCGGCGGAAGCGTCGCACGCGTTCGGTTTCGGCCTGGGCGACAAGGTGCCGGTGACGATCGGTTCCGTCACCGCAGACCTCGAGGTCGCGGGTGTTGTGCGTTCGCCAGCCATGGATATCGCGGTTGCTTTTTTCCAAGCCGATACCTACATGATGATCGCGTCGGCGAGCGCGGTGCTGGGCACACTCGACGATCTCCAGAAGAAATTCGGCGTGTACGACCACACCATGTACCTGCTCGACCTGGACCCCGGCAAGAGCGACGTTCCGCCGTTCTTCGAGTCACCGGACAGGCCGCGGGTGATGGACGAAGAGCTTGCGGCGAAGATGGAAGCGTGGAAACCGCGCTTGCCGTACGAAGCGATTCCCATGCCCAAGCGCTTCCAGCCGACGGCGCGCGATGAACTCCGCCGTTACCGCGATGCGCTCGACATGGCGTGGCGCGACTGGGAAGAACTTGCGCCGGCGGAACGCTGGCAGATCTATCGCGAAGGGCTCATCCTCGGTCGCGTCGAACAGGTCATCAAACGCCCCGACGCGATGACCGGATCCGTGCGCCGCCTGAAGCAGCAGATCGACAAAGACATCCGCACAACCACGCTGATCATCTCCGCAATTCCGCTCGTGTCGCTGATCATCGCGTCGATCGGCGTCGCCAATCTGATGATGGTCAACGTCGCCAGCCGGTCGCGCCAGATCGCGGTCCTCCGCGCCGTTGGCGCAACCAAGTCGCAGATCGCGCGCCTCGTGCTGGCGGAAGCGATGGTGCTCGGCGTGATTGGTTGCACGGTTGGTGTGCTGCTCGGCATGCACGCAGCCCACGCGGACAACACCGTGGTCGGGCGAGCGCTCGGGATTGCGTTCCCGTGGACGGTTCCCTGGCCGCGTGTGATCATCGCCGTCGCGCTGACGTGGATCATCTGCGTCGTTTCGGGCATCGGCCCAGCCCTCCGCGCCGCCCGCAGCAACGTGATCGGCGCACTGCAAAGCAGCTAGAGTGCCAAGTGTGCCACTGCTCTTGAGCAGTGGCCGCAGTATGCTCGTTGGCTTCGCCTTGGTGACGCACTGCTCAAGAGCAGTGGCACACGAACACCTTCCCCTGGTCGGCGACCGGCTGTGTAACTATATACAACGCATGAAGTTATAATCACCTCTGCTTGGTGGGTCGGGTATTCTGGACATGCGTGACCACGATCCCGTTTTTCGCAGAGATAGGTCCGCCGTCTGCGAATAATGCTCGCCGACCCGCGAATCCCATCGTGAACCCGGTTAGGCTGATGGGTCACCGGTGGTCAAACAGCGAGGACGATCGCAAATGTTCGGCGGGTTGTCATCCATTCGACTGAAGGCTGCGGAGCGGGCGCTGCGTCAAGGACAGCTTGCCGATGCGCTGCGGATCGCAAGCGAACCGGACATCGCGAACCACCCGCGGGGTGGCAAGCTGCTCGAAAGCCTGGCCCGTGCGTTCATCGAACGCGCTCGCGAGCACTACCGGGCGGAGCGTTTCACCGAGGCGCTGCTCGACTTGGGAAATGCCGAACGGTGCGGGGCGACGGACGCGGACATTGCCGAACTTCGCGGGCAGGTGACCGTCGTGGCACGCGAGGTCGCGCGGCAGGATGCCGATCGTCGTCGCCGTGTCGAACAGGCGCGACGTTACATCGACAACGGATCACTGGCTGCGGGCAGGCGCTTGCTACACTCTGCTGCGGGTGATGACAAAGAGATGGCGCAGATTCAAAAGGACATTCAGAATCGCGAGAAGCGAGCAGGCGATCTGCTCGCGCAGGCGGAAGCGCTGCATCGCGCGAATCGCACGGCGGCAGCCGTCGATCATCTCGAACGCGCCATGCAACTCGACGCGCACAACGAACCGGCACTGCGTCTGGAATCACAGATCTGCGCACAGGCCGTGAAGGAAGCGCGGGCTGCGTTCGACGCGGGTCGTTTGCAGCGGGCAGAAGCCGAGCTTGCCGGTCTGGGCACGCTCGGTCGCCACGACGACGATCGCGCCGAACTGGCGGAACTGTTGCGTTATGCGGGTCAGGCTGCTCGCGCTTTGGCTGCCGGTGATTTTGAGACCGCGCAGCAGTGCGTGCGCCGGTTGCACAACCTCGCGCCGAAGACCTCGTGGGTGAAGCAAGCCGTTGCGGAGACGGCGCGACTCGATGCCGCGCTGCTCAGTCTGCGTAGCGGACCGCTCGGAGAGGCGATCAAGTCGGTATCGGCTGCCCCGCGGAATTTGCAGGAGACGATCGCGTTGCCGCGCACGCTCAAGCCGGTTGTGGAAACCACGATTCCCACAGCCATGCTGCTGCTGGTGGACGGTGGCGGCAGCTACCTGCTGCATCGCGGCGAACGCGTGACCCTCGGGCGGGCTGCCAGCGCGGAGCCTGCCGACGTGCCGATTTACTCTGATCTGAGCGTGCGACACGCGGACATTCTGCGCGTGGAAGACGGCTATTTCCTGCTGAGCAGCAGCGACTACGAAGTCGGCGGCGCGCGTACGCGGCAGCAGCTGCTGCGCGACGGCGATCGCGTCACGCTGGCGCGGCGGGCGAAGTTCACCTGGCGCGTGCCCAATCGCAAGAGCATGAGCGCGCGTCTGGACATGAGCGATTCGACGAAGATGCCCAACGACGTTCGTCGCGTGGTGCTGTTCCGCGAGACGGCGATGATCGGGCGCGGGTCGAATTGCCACGTGACGTGCAACTCGGCGCAGCGTGACCTGGTGCTCTTCGAACGCGGCGGACAGTTGTTCGTGCGTGCGCAGGGGCTGGGCGGCGCGCAAGCGTTGGTGGTGGAACCGGGCAAACCGGTGGAGTTGGAAGGTGCGAGCTTTGTCGTGACGCCGTGGTCCACGGGGGCTGCGGGCGCGTCGCGAATCGCGTGAGCAAGGGCGCAGGTACTGGGGACGGGCTGTGGCATACACCTATCGACATGGCGATCGACCGCTCGAAGGCTACACCATCCAGCGCGCCGTGGGTCGCGGCGGGTTTGGCGAGGTGTACTACGCGATCAGCGACGGCGGCCGGGAACTCGCGCTGAAGTATCTTCGTGAAAATCCCAATGTCGAGCTGCGCGGCATCAGCCATTGCATGAACCTCAAGAGCCCGCACCTCGTCTCGATCTTCGACGTCAAGCAGAACGCGGACGGCGAGTATTTCGTCATCATGGAGTATGTCTCGGGCCCGTCGCTGCGCGACCTGCTCATTGCCGAACCACAGGGCATGGGCCCGCAAAAAGCAGCCTTCTTCGTCCGTGAAATCGCCAAGGGCCTTGCGTACCTGCACGATCAGGGCATCGTCCATCGCGACCTGAAGCCGGCGAATATCTTCTACGACGAAGGCTACGTGAAGATCGGCGACTACGGGCTGAGCAAGTTTATTTCCGTTTCGCGGCACAGCGCGCAAACGACGAGCGTGGGCACCGTACACTACATGGCCCCCGAGGTGGGATCGGGGAATTACCAGCGCGGCATCGATATCTACGCGCTGGGCGTAATGCTTTACGAAATGCTGCTGGGTAAGGTTCCGTTCGAGGGCAGCAGCATGGGCGAGGTGCTGATGAAGCATCTCACCGAGCAACCCGAGGTAGAGAACCTGCCCGCGCCGTTCGGCAAGGTGATTCGCAAAGCGCTCGCCAAGGATCCGAAGGATCGCTACCAGTCGGTTTACGAAATGGTTGACGATCTTCTGGAAGTCGACGACGTGAAGAGTTCGCTCGCGGGTTTCAATCCGTCAACGATCAGCATGGTCGAGCGTCGCGGGATGTCGGGCGTGGATTCGCCCGCGCCATCGCCGAACCCGGCACCACATGGCCCGGCTGTCCGGCGCATTCCGCAGGGCCGCGGTGCGTTCGATCTCGATGCGGGACAACTGCCCGCGAAGACGGCGCGGCGCATGGCGTCGATCGAGAGCAAAGTCGAGAAGAAACTGCGCAAGCTGGACGCCAAGCACGGCGGATCGCGACGCAAGCAGGCAGCGGGCCCGATCCCGCCGACGCAACCCGCGCGAGCACCTCAGCCGCGTTCGCCGCATTCCAACGCGCCGCATTCGCGCGGCGAGGTGATCCAGCGGGTGTTGTTGGCGCTGGCGCTCGCGGTCGGACTTGGCGTCGGCCTGGGTTTTCTGGTTGACGCCCACGAGGAAGGTTTCGCCAGTGCGATCATGGGTACGATCGCGCTCGCCGGCAGCGTTGCGTTTGGGATTCGCATCATCGCGTGGATATCCAAGCGCACGCCGCAACCACGCTGGCTTGAGCGGATCTGCATCGCGGGCCCAGCGGCTGCTTCTGTAGGCATCGCGATGATTCCCTTCTCGGAGCGCAGCGACGATCTAGCCCTCGCGAGTTGGGCGGCGCTTCTTGTTGTCGCCTTTTTCGCCCGCTGGAGCGACCACGTCGACTCGGGTTCGCGCGGAGAGATGTCGATCTGGAAGGCTGCAAAGGTCGCGCTGTTCGCCTTGATCATGGTGTCGATCTTCGGACACAACCACCACCAGTGGTTCAACAACGCGCAAGCGCTTTGTGCGGGTGTGGCGGCGGCATCTTCGTTCGTGATTCAGGCGCTGGCGTGGCTGTTCCCGCTTGAGCAGTGGTTGTACGCGAGCCAGCAAGCGCGCAGCGACGAGCCGATCATCACTGCCGCTGTCGGGGTCGTTGATCTCGAACCGAGTCGTGCGCCCGATGAACGCCGTGATCATGGCTGGGGTCGCAAGCATCGTCGCCAGGAGTCCGTCGGCGAATACGACGCGACGGATTCCGCGCCGGGCAGCGACGGGTACTCGTTCCTGATCGATGGCAGGCCGAAGCGCTGGCTGATCACGCGTATCATCGCGTCGCTGGTGCTGGTCGCAGCCATCGGTGGAACCATTGCGCTCATCGTCGGCGCTGCCTCCATGGGGCCCGAGGTGTATCGTCACGTACACACGGAGATTCAGCAGGATGGCCGGACCGTGCAGATTGAGCACACGCTACGGGACAACGATTTCAAGATTCCGATGATTGCGGGCGCTGCCGGTCTGTTCGGGCTCGCGCTGTTCGCCGGTCGCAAGACGACGCGTTTCCAAACGGGCGGGATCTACCGCGACACGGTTCGGCCGATTCTGCTCGCAATCACCATGGCGGGGATCGCCGGAAGCGTGACCGCGCTCGTTGTTGCCAGGCTGAATGACGGGGAAGCCGCGGCAGTGCTCGTCGGGCTCGTCCTGTCGTCGATGGCGTTTCTGTTCCTGCTGTTCAAACGCGGTACGCGGTTCGTGCCCGAGGATTTCGCACACAACCACGAGTCCGCCAACGAATCTGCCATGGCCGCCGTCTCCGAGTGACGACTTTCCGGGACAAACGGGTGGCACAGTCTTGCGCAGCAAGACCGTGCTCCGCTACGGTGATGCCCCACGGCCTGACTTCGTCAGACCGTACCACCCCAAGATCGTCACCTGAACCGCCACCCGCAAAACTTCCCGCGTTGCACGATCAAAAAAGTGCGGCATAATGGCGGGTTTCGGCCCGGTGGGGGCTGAGAGGCAGCGCACTGGCTGTGCACCGCACGGCAACACCCACGTATTGTCGCACATGGCTGGTATTCACCTGCACGCGATCTGGCGCGGAGGGCGCCTGCACCTTTGGGGTGAGCAGGATGCGCCCACGGACGCTCCGCGCGCCGCGCTCGACGATGCGCAGGCGCATCCCGAAGCGCTGGCGACGCAAGCACTGCACGCGGCGATGGGTGACCTGTCAGCCGATGGACTGCTCGCGTCGATTGCGGCGGACGCGTCGCTGATGCTGTGGTTGCCCGCGCGTGCGGGCGTTCCGCTGCACTCAACGGATGATATCGTGACGACGGCGGACGATGATCATGCCGTTGATCTACAGGCGTTTCGCGTGCCGACACTCGCGTTATCGCCGGCGGACGCGATCGATTTTCTGACCTCGCTGCCCGAGCCATTACCGCGCGAGTGCGCCGCGTCGGTTGCGTATTGGGCGCGACTCGCGAACTACGTGTTGGCGCTGCTCGCGCGCCGGCAATTCGTGCCCGATCTGGAACATTCCGGCTCGTCGGCATCGCGCGCGTTTTGGCGCAGCGTGGTGCAGGATGGCGCGGAGCGCGACTGGTTGCAGGACATGTCCGCAGCCATGCCGCCGGTATGCCGCGCGGTGGTCGCGCGAACGTCGGCGGATCGCGATGCGGTTGATCTTGTTGAGGATTTCCTGCATTCGTGTACCGACGCGGTTGTGCGGCGATTCCTTCAGGAAGATCCGTTCTTTCATCAGATTCACGAGCGGGCTGCGGGCGATGCGACCTGGGAGGTGCGTTGGCTTGCGGCGCTAATGTCCGAGGATGCGCGCATTCCCAGTCCTCCGGCTGACCTTGCGGACTTCGTGAATCAGCTTCGTGGATGGATTGGCCGCATCGACGGTGATGACGCCATTCCGACCCGCGTGTGCTTCCGCCTCCGCGAGCCGGAGGACGAATTCGACGACGAGGACGAAGTCGAACCGGTCGCATCGGTTCCGCAATCACCGTGGCACGTCGAGATTCTGCTGCAACTGCTCGATGGCGCGGGGACGTTGCAGGAGATCGGCCCGATCTGGGAGGATCGCGGCGCGAGTCCGGGCGTGCTCCGGCGCAATCTTGCGAACCGGCACGAACATCTCGTGGCGGAGTTGTCGCGGGCTGCGGAGGCGTTTCCGCAACTGACGGCTGCCCTGCACGACGGTGCGCCCACGAACGTCGAACTGTCCGTCGCGGAAGCACACACATTTCTGCGCGACAGTGCACCGCTGCTGGAAGCACGCGGATTCGGCGTGATTCTACCCGAGTGGGCAACTCAGCCGACGCGTCGCCTTGGGCTGCGCTTGCACGTCAGGCCGGTGCGCGGAACGTCCGCGGAATCGCCGGGCAGCGGACGACTCGGGTTGGCCAGTTTGGTCGACTTCGAGTGGCGCGCTGCCGTCGGTGACAGCAACGTGGCACTCGAAGAGTTCGAGCGCATTCGCCAGCAACGCTCCCCGCTGGTGAAGCTCCAGGGCGAATGGATCGCGCTCGATGCCGACGCGATCGACGCTGCCGTTGAGTTCTTGCAGGAGCAACGCAGTGGGCGCATGACGCTCGGTCAGGCGATTCGCGCGACGGCGGGTGCGGAAGACCTGGACGTCGGTCTGCCGGTCGTGGGGATCGAGGGGTCAGCGTGGATCGGGCGATTGCTGCGCGACGCCGAGGGCACGCAGATTGAACGCGTCGATCAACCCGGTGCTTTCGAAGGCACGATGCGGCCTTATCAGCTTCGCGGGTTGGAGTGGCTCGCGTTCATGCAGCGCGTGGGCATCGGCGCGTGCCTCGCCGACGACATGGGCTTGGGAAAAACGATCCAGCTCATCGCGCTGCTCTTGCAGGAACAGCAGCGCGGCGACGCGCAGGGTCCGACGCTGATCTTCGCGCCGATGACGGTGGTGGGGAACTGGCGGCGCGAAATTGAGCGTTTTGCCCCGCAGATGCGTGTGCTCGTGCACCATGGCGCGGAGCGCTTCACCGGCGACGCGTTCGTGGAAGCGACGGCCAATCACGATATCGTGATCACGACGTACGCCCTGGGCCATCGCGATCAGGAAATGCTCACGCGCGTGCGCTGGCACCGCCTGGTGCTCGACGAAGCGCAGAAGATCAAAAACCCTGCCGCTGCCCAGACGATCGCGATTCGCGGAATCCCCAGCACGTACCGCGTGGCGCTGACCGGCACGCCTTTGGAAAACCACCTGTCCGAATTGTGGTCGATCATGGAGATGCTCAACCCGGGCCTGCTCGGGTCAGCCGCTCGTTTCCGCAAACGCTATGCGGTGCCGATCGAACGACTGGGCGATCGCCAGCGCGCCGAACAGCTTCGCGGACTGATCAAACCGTTCGTGCTGCGCCGCATCAAGGATGATCCTGACGTATCCTGCGACCTGCCCGAGAAGATGGAAATGCAGGTCTATTGCAACCTCACGCCGGAACAGGCGTCGCTCTACGAGCAGGTCGTGGAAGCCGCACTCGGCGAAGTGGAAGCAGCCACCGGTATCCGTCGTCGCGGTGTGATTCTCGCGGCGCTCACGCGCCTGAAGCAGATCTGCAACCACCCGGTGCAGTACCTGCGCGACGCGACTCCGCTCGACGGGCGCAGCGGCAAGTGCGAACGCCTCGCGGAAATGCTCGAAGAGGTCATCGCGGAAGACCATGCCGCGTTGGTCTTTACCCAATTCCGCGAGATGGGCGATCTGTTGGTCCGCCTGCTCACCGAGCGGCTGCATACCGAGGTGCTCTTCCTGCACGGTGCGACAACCGCGAAGGCGCGGCAGAAGATGATCGATCGTTTCCAGGACCCCGACAGCGGTGTGCGCGTGTTCCTGCTGTCGTTGCGGGCTGGTGGGTTGGGCTTGAACCTGACCGCGGCCAATCACGTGTTCCACTTCGATCGCTGGTGGAACCCAGCCGTTGAAGCTCAGGCGACGGACCGGGCCTACCGCATCGGCCAGACGCGCCGCGTGCAGGTACACAAATTCGTCTGCATGGGGACGATCGAGGACCGCATCGATCGCATGTTGACCGAGAAGCTGGCGCTCGCGGACCAGATTGTGGGCAGCGGCGACGAGTGGCTGACGGGTCTTTCGACGGAAGAACTGCGTTCGTGCCTGCGTCTGTCGCGTGATGCCGTGGGGGAGGTGTGAGATGGCGAGTATCGGGAATGGCAAACAACGGCGTGACGACAGGCACGACCAGGCTCCCGCGGACCTGCCGCGCGTGCCCAGGTTATTCTGGTCCGCGCATCCGGACTTCGCCAAACTCGCGGAGCTACCCGCGGCTGACGTCCCGGACGTGCTCGAACGCCTCGGCCCACCGCCGTTTCCCAAGACGGGTTTCCCGTTCATCGGGTTCCTGGCGACGATCTACGATCACGTGGCCGGCCACGCTCAACGGCGGGACGCGTCCTAGCGTGCGACGGGAATTTGCGGGGTGAAGGCCCGATTTCAGCCCTGGGAGCTCGCCAGGGCCGGTTTTCGGCCACACATAAAACCTGTGAATCCTTGCATTTGGAACGGTTTCCGATAGGCTACGCCGGGACACAAAAACGGTAAGGTTGCGCAAGGAGGCCGACCCATGCCGAAGTCGAAGCATGCGCCCGCGTTGTTCGAGTTGTATAGCAAAGGCTCCAGGGATGGAGGCCGACTCGACGATTCGTCGAGCTATGACGCGGACGAGGGCGTGTCGGCATCGAGTTTCAGGGCGACGATTGCATCCGTCGCTCGCACCATTGGTGGCGCGAACGATCCTGATCGCGAGGCAAGCGACAGGCCGGTCGGTGTCGCTCCGCCGGCGATTCGCGTTGAGGATGGACGTGTCCACCTCGCGCTGACGAGCCGGGCGGCGGGCATCGCGATGTTCGTGCTTCTGGTCGCCGGTTGTCTGGCGTACGCCGCGGGAACGTGGTCGGGTCGCCAGACGGGTGTTGCTGACGGTCGCGACGAAGCGCAGAAGAGCTTCGAACGGGTAGCCGTTGACGACATCGAGCGGGCGCGCCGCAGCAGGCCGATCGAGAACCTCTTCGCCGGGATTGGGGCTTCCCCAGTCGCGTCGCAGAGCAGCAAACCGGTCGCCGTGCCACAGGCCGCACCGCGTTCGACTTTGCCGTTGACCGCGATGCGTAGCGATCGCTCTGCCGGCCAGACGCCCTGGGTGAAGGGGCATACGTACTTGGTGGTGCAGAGTTTTCTAGGAAGCGCACGCGATGACGCGGTTGCGGCCCAGGAGTACCTGGCGCGGCACAACGTCGAGAGCGAGATTTTCGGCGGTAGCGATCGCGGTTTTCGTTTGATCGCGACGAGCGGATTCAACCGGAAGGACCCGACGCAGCGTAAGTTGTCCGACCAGTTCCGCAGCAAGGTGCAGTCCATCGGCGAGGCCTATTCCAAAACGGGCGGCCGATATAAGTTGGAAGGTTATTTCGCGACACTCACCGCGGACTCGTGGTAGCGGCTGGTATGTTTCCCGCGGCTATCCGTTGCAGTCCTGAATGGCGGGCGGGGTCGCAGGGAATTCTCAAGAAAGCGGAGTTGCTGGAATGTCACTCGATAAGTCACTGAAGACCGCAGCCAACCTGTCGCGTCATCGCAATGTTTTGCGTCGTCATGAGCGCATTGACGTGCTGCGCGAGGAAGAGCGTTGGCGTGAAGGCCAGGCGCCGGTCGGTCTGCCCAAGGTCGCGCACCGCAAGGCGAACATCGGCGGTAAGGACAAGAAGGCCAAGGGGCCCGAGAAGGAAGAAGGCAAGAAGTAGTTGGCTGGTCGCGCGGCTGCGCGATCGGTACCGCACGCTTCAAGCGAATTCGACGCGCCGACTTGCCCGCGGGCAAAGCGGCGCTTTTTTTGTGCGCTATGATAGATGTGCCCGGTTCTATGGTATCCACGGCGCGACGGACGTCGCCGATTCACGTGCTCGCGGCGCGCGGTGCAATATCGCGCGCGATGGCTTCGCATTCTGGGAGGTAAACGCAGATGGACCCGCAACGTTTCATCGCCGACCGCATCGCTTCGCTTTCCGCGTCGGGTATTCGGCGCATCTTTGACCTGGCGGCCACGATGAAAGACCCGATCGATTTTTCGATGGGCCAGCCTGATTTTCCCGTGCCCGATGCGATCAAGACCGCGGCTGCTGATGCCATCGCTGCCAATCGCAACGGCTACACGGTTACGCACGGCCTTCCTGAGTTGCGCGCCCGCATCGCGCAATCACTACACACGGAGTTCGGCTGGCCGGTGGATGATCCTGCGCGGATGAACTTCGTGGCCTGCGGTGTGTCGGGCGCGCTGACGCTGGTGATGCTCGCGTGCTGCAATCCTGGTGATGAGGTGATCATTCCCGATCCGTACTTCGTGTCGTATCCGCATCTCGTGACGCTCGCGAGCGGGAAGGCGGTCGCGGTGGATACCGCGCCGGACTACGTCTACGACCCCGAGAAGCTATCGGCTGCCATTACGCCGCGAACGAAGGCGATTGTGATTGCGTCGCCGAGCAACCCGACCGGTGTGGTTTACTCAGCCGATCAGGTGAAGGCGGTGTGCGAAATCGCGACGAAGCACGATCTGCTGATCATCAGCGACGAAATCTACAACCTGCTCAGTTTCGACGGCGTGCCCGCGAGCCCCGCGACGATTGCGCCGGAGCGCACACTGCTGCTGCGCGGTTTCGGCAAGAGCTACGGCGTGACCGGGTGGCGCATGGCGTACGTCTCCGGGCCCGCCGCCATCGTTGGGGAAATGGCCAAGCTTCAGCAGTACACGTTTGTTTGCGCGCCGCATCCGTTGCAGGCGGCGTGCGTGGCTGCGTTCGACATTGACATGTCGGAGATCGTCGAGACGTATCGCGAGAAGTGTGCGCTGGGCGCGAACATCCTGCGGGAGAAATTCGAGTTTCCGCATCCGGGCGGTGGGTTCTACTACTACTGCCGCGCGCCCAAAAACTACGCAAGCGGTTCCGAGTTTGTGGAGGCTGCGATCAAACGCAACGTGCTCACTGTCCCCGGGAGCGCATTCAGCAAACACGATACGCATTTCCGGATCAGCTACGCGGTGCCCAACGAAAAGCTCCGCGCCGGCTGCGAGATCCTTTGTGAATTGGCGGGATAAGCGTGAAAGCACGCCCACTGCTCAAGAGCAGTGGCACATTGAGGCGCTACCACCAGCGCATGAAATACCCGCCTTCCGGGGCTCAGAAGGCGGGTGCATACTGCGCGGCCGTTGCTCTCTCTATTTGGCGCTGCCCCAACGACCGCCGTTAGAAGATCACGCGAATGATGGCCAGGGCTGCACCGGCGGCGACTACGCCAAACGCAAAACCCTGCACAAAACGGCGGATTGAGAATTCCTTCATACGCTCGGTTGATGCGTCCGTAGCTGTCGCGTGAGCGCGTTCGCGCCCGGGACGAATCACCGGCGCCGCCGCGGACGCTTTTGTCACCGACTCTTTGACACCGGCCAGTTCCTTCTCCGCGAGCAGATCAAACAGATCAAACTGCAACTCGCTGCTGATCGGGATGGAGTCGTCGCGCAAGTTCTCTTCGAAGACTCCGGCATCGAGCATGGCGGACGCGATTGCGGAATCGGACAGGTGCGTCGCGAGGTGCTGGCTGTCGAAGCGAATGGGCACGTGGTCGAGCGCGTTGTCGCGCGGGTCCGCGTCGCCTTCGAGGAAGCTGTCGATCAGCAGGTCGTCAAACTCGAGTTGGGCGCGGTCGCGAAAGCGTGCAGCGCGGGCCCGGCCTGAGTCGTGCGGGTGTTTTCCAGAACCAGCCATGATCTCTTCTCCTGAGGGTTTCTCCCACGCGCGGGACGGACGTGCGGGCGGCAGGCCGGTGCGTCATACCGGCCCGTCCGCCGCAGCACGGAAGCGCTTCGCCCGCTTCAATTCCTTGGTGACCGCCCGTCCCACCGGGCGGTCGAGCATTGCAGGGCACCACTGCAATCGGCCACCCATCGCCGTTTCGACCAGCCAAAAATCGTGTTTCTGAACGGGGAAAAAGGGAGCTTTCCTACCTTGTCCAGCTTGACCTTCGCAGGGGTGCGCATACCGTGTCAGTTAGCCGATTGCGGCAGTGTGACCGGACTTGGCCAGCCTGCTCAGTTTACGCAGGCGGTGTGGTTTACGCGGCGGGTGGCACAAGTGTTGGGCCCTGAAGGACCGTGGAATGCGCAAGTACTGGTGGGTGTTCAAGATCGCGCTCGCGGACCGCTTCGTCTATCGCGCCGATTTTTTCCTTTCGACGTTTCTACGCTTCACGCCGATCATCACCACCATCGCGCTATGGTCAGCCGTCTATGCCGGCGGTGATCGCAAGCTGATCGGCAACCTCACCTACGGCGATATGGTTTCGTACTATCTCATCGTGATGATCGCACGCGCGTTCGGGTCGATGCCGGGGCTCGCGGGCGGGCTTGCGCACGACATTCGCGAGGGCGAGCTGCGCAAGTTCATCATTCAGCCGGTCAACTACGTCATCTATCACCTGCATCTGCGCATGGCGCACAAGTCGGTCTACTTCGTGATGGCGACGATTCCGTATGCGATCGTGTTCTGGTGGTGTCGCGGATACCTGCCGGGTTGGCCGGCGCTGGTGCAGTGGTTGCCGTGCCTGCTGTCGCTGGTGTTTGCGTTCTTCCTTGGGTTTCTCATCAACATGGCGATGGGGCTGCTGTCCTTCTGGTTCCTGGAAGTGACCAGCTTCATGTTCATCTTCATGGTGAGTCAGTACTTTCTGTCAGGGCATCAGTTTCCGCTGACCATGTTGCCCGCGGGGTTGCGCGAAGTGGTGACGTATCTGCCATTCGCGTACGAAACGTTTTATCCCGTGATGCTGCTGCTGGGGAAGTGCGATCAAGCTGAGGCGTGGCGGATCATACTCGGGCAGGCGATTTGGATATCGCTGCTCGCCGGTGTTGTCGCGGTGGGTTGGCGACGGGGGCTGCGGCGCTACGCAGCCTATGGAGGTTAGTTCGTTCAGAACCCCCCGCGCCAAGCGGGGGACACGAGAACGGCAGCGCGTCGCGCTGTTGCCCCGGACTTGGCGTCCGGGGTTCTGATAGGAGCGGACGGTTTTGATTCGGCATTTGCGTATCGGCATGCTTTTTGCCCGCAACGGGCTTGTGCGCGAGTTGAGCTTTCGCACGAACTTCATCGTCACGGTCATCAGTGAGATGCTGTGGCTGGCGATGATGCTGATCTTTGTCGAGATCATTTTCGCGAACACGCGGAGCGTGAGTGGTTGGAATAACTACCAGTATCTGTTTCTACTCGGTACGCACTTTCTCATCAGCAGTTTGTTCGAGACGTTCTTCTTCAGCAACTTGCAGCGGCTTAGTGAACTCATCCGTACTGGTGGGCTCGATTTCGTTTTGCTCAAGCCCGCCCAGCCGCAGTTCCTGCTTTCGTTTGAACGGGTCGACTACGCCGCGCTCGCGAACGCACCACTGGGCGTGTTTCTTTGCGGGTTTGCGGTGTATCGCCTGGGTTCGCCGGTTTCGGTGGTCGACGTGCTGCTCTTCGCCGTGCTGGTGATCAGCGGTGTGCTCACGCTTTACGGGTTGATGTTCATCTTCAGCACGTCGAGCGTGTGGTTGATTCGCCAGACGAGCGCGTCGCACTTTTGGTTTTACCTCACGAGCTGCGCGCGGTACCCGGCGGAGATATACCAACCCTTGGTGCGCGGTGTGCTCTGGTTCGTGCTGACGTTTGTGATTCCCGTGCTCATCGTGGCAAACTTGCCAGCCAACGCGGTGGTGCGCGGCGGTGCATTTCAGCCCTGGCTGGTCGGCTACGCGCTGGCAGCCGCTGTTATCATCTTGGCGGTGTCCGCGGTGGTGTTCCGCTGGGCGCTGCGTTCGTATCGCTCCGCCAGCAGTTGATCGGCGCGTCGCGGTCAGGGCTGTTCCAGCAAGCCGTTGGAATTCATCCAAGCTTCAAGCCGGTCCAACTTGTCTTGAATGACGTTCTTGGGCGCGAGTTCGAGACTGCGTTGCCACGCGCGACGCACTTCCCTCGGATCCTTGCGTGCGGCGAGTAGGGTTTCACCGAGATACGCCCAAGCGCGGGGATCATCGGGCACGCGCTCGACTTCGATCTGGGCATAGTGCAGCGCACGCTCGTGATCAGCCTGTGAATCAGAACGGATCATGTAGCAGTTCGCGAGATCGATGTAGAGCGATCTGCGCGGCTCGACGTTTGGCGACTCTCCCGAGCGGAACGCGTCGAGCAGCGTCAGTTCCGTTCCGCGCGGCATCGGCTCGAACCGTGCGAACGCACGCCACGCGAGGGGGCCGGCGAACAACTCGGCCAACGCCATGACGATGCCCATGGTCGCCATCGCCACCAGGATGGGCGAACGTCGTGTGCGCGTCGCGAACCACGCCGCCAGCGCGGTGATGCCCGTAAGTCCGACGATCACGCTGAGCCAATACGACGTGTCGAGTACGCCCTTGGACCAGCTTATGCGTGAGCCCGCGAACCCGACGCATGCCGCCCAAACGAGGCCCGCGATGACGACGCGCGTCGGTGCCGCGTACCGCAACCGGCCTAGCCAGATGGCGGCGAGCAACCAAAGCGCCGGCAGATACATCAGGTGGAAGCGCGCGCCCAACGTGCCGCGTTCGATGACGACTGCGGCTCCTGCGACCGACCAGACGGTCAGCGCGATCCGTGCCTGCGCCAAGCGTCCTCCTGCGTGGAATCGGTTCCGCGCGATGCTGATGCATGCCACAACACAAGCCGCCAAGAGCAGCGGCGCCATCATCGCCATCGCCGGCCAGACGTCGAAGTCGAGCGCGATGAACGCGGCATCGAGGGCGCTCCCGGTGACGTGCTTTTTGATCGTCGTGTAGTCGAACAGCAGCGCGCGGGTCAGGGCGAAGACGTTTGGCGCGGTGGTGGCTTCGTGTGCGATCGGGTGACCGGCGAAATGTTGGTTTCCCCAGATGAGGTAAGCCCCAGCGGGAATGACCGCCATCACCAGGCTGATTGCGAGATTGCCGATGCGCCGCGCCACGTCGCGTCGCGCCGCGACCAGCAGCACGCCTTCGGCGAGCAGCATCAACAGGATGACGAAGATGCCCTTGACCAGCCCGGTCAGCAGCAGCAGCGCCCACAGCACACCGCGGAGCCACGCGCGTCGCGTCGTACCAACCTGACATGCCAGCAGGACGATCAGCGGAACGGTGAACGACTCCGCGAATTCGCCGCGGCAGTTGGTGAAGATCAGGATGTCGGAGAGGCTGATGAATGCGAGGAAGTACACCGCGATACGCCGGCCGAAGCGGGCAGCTGAGCAGCGCCACGCGATCCACAGCGTGAGCACGCCGAACAGCGCGGGCATAATGCGCAGCACAAACAGCGAGATATCCGGCGCGATCGCGCGGGGAACGTACTGAATCCACCACCACAATGGCGTGATCGCGCTGCTGTGCGTCAGCGGCACGTCGAGCAATAGTGCCGACGTCGATTCCGTCATCGCGTTGAGCCCGAGCGCCATGACGTACGACTCGTCATAGCCCACGGGCAGCGTGATCGCGAGGTAGCTGCGCAGACCCGCGCCGATCGCGAACAGCACGCAGGCTGCTTGCGTCCAGGTTCGGGCGGAAACGGGACGCGTTGTGTTCCCGCCCAAAGTCTTCGGAGTACGCGTCATCATGGATCAGTGCGTCGCGGGCTGCGACTGCCGCTTGAGCAGGGCGGGGTCATCCCACACGATGTGTTCCGCGGCGAATACCGGCCCTTCCGTGCAGCACAGGGCGTAGCGCGTGCCGCTCTCGGGTGCGTCGCGATGCACGGTTACGATGCACGATTGGCACGTGCCCATTCCGCATGCCATGGGCCGCTCCATGCAGACGATGCAGGCAATTCCCGCGTTTTGACACCAGTCTGCCGCCGCGCGCATCATGCGTTCAGGCCCGCAGGTGTAGACGACGGTGTCGTTGGCGTCTGGCGTTTGTGCGCGCGAATACGCATCAAGGGCCGCGACGACGTTTCCGTGAAATCCCAAGCTGCCGTCATCGGTGCTGATGACCGCGTCCGCGCCGTAACATGCGAACTCTGCCGCACAGCGTACTGCCCGCGAAGCATCCGTTGCCGGCGCGTTCGCTGCGTCGATGGTAAGCGGCACAAGGTCCGCGGTCTGCGCGCCCAGGAACGCGATCGTCCGCTTACCAGCCTGCTGCAACGCCTCCGCGAGCCAGAGCAATGGAGGCAACCCCACGCCGCCGATCACCAGCAGCGCTTTCGATCGGCTTGCGTCGATGGGGAATTCTCTACCGAGCGGGCCCAGGACATTTACGCGGTCGCCGGGCGACAGCGCGCGCATCCAGCGCGTCCCCACGCCGACGACGCGATAGATCACATCGATCTCGCTGGCGGTGCCCGCGCGGCGCAGTCCGCCGATGCTGAACGCGCGGGGCAGCAGCGGCGTTACTGGTCCGTGACTTGCGCCCCAACCGTCGGCGCGATTCGTTGGATCATACGCGGGACTGATCTGCACGAACTGACCCGGACGAGCCGGTGCGAACGCATCGACCGCCAATGTCAGCCGGGCGTGTTCGCGACAGAGCTCGGTATTGTGCGCCACGCGCGCGACGGCGATACGCGCGGGATTGGTTTCCGGATCAGAGAGGTTGTGAGCGGGTGAAGCGGACATGTCCGGATGATGGCGCGGTGTGCGCAAAAAACAACTTCCGGCGCCGGAGATGAACTCCAGCGCCGGAAGCGCGCCACGGCTTAGCAAAGCCGCATAACCATCGCCGGTCCGCCGCATGACGCTGCGTCCGCCGGCAGCTCAAATTCGGGTGTTTCAACGGGCCGAAGTCTATCGCGCGCGCAGCTGAGCGTCAACAGAATCGACGCGCCTAGACGGTCGAAGGTTTCTGGTGTAACATGTTGTAAATAAAGCAGTTACATGATTTGTAAGAATCCGCAAAATGCCCTTCGCGAGGCTGGTAAAGGGGCTTTTTGCGAGAAGAAAATCACAAGTTCGTAGTCCGGTCGGGTCGCGTCTTCCGGACGGACTCTGAATTGTTGCCAAAAACGCCATAAATGGATTGAAAATATGATGTTACGGTGAATTTGGGCCCTGTTGGGCTTGTTGCCGGTGAAATAGTTGCGATTGTCGGACAATTGGTGCGTGCGAATGATCTCCCGACGACGTCGAAAGGGGACAACTGATCGGTTGGTTGGGCGGTCGAAGCGGGCTGCTCGCGAACGATTAGGGCGACGGCGCGTCGAGCGGGGGGACCACACCGGCACACCGCATCGACTCGACAACTGATCACCCGAGATTGTGCGCCAGCGGGACAAGTCGGGGGAGGTGTAGCGAGTCCGAAGCTGCTTCTGGGGGGCAGTTGCGTTTGCTGACCTTCGGCTTGTCCCGCACATTTGCGCGCCCACATCCGCCTGCGTCGCGTTGACCACCGCGCCGAGTCTGCGCTAGAATCCACGGCGGTATCGCGAACGCAGATTTCATGCCCGTTGAAAAAGATCCCAAACTTGGCCTGTACATCGATGCCTTCAAGGCGTGGCTGCCCACCGTGCGCATTCGACTCGCCGCCTGGGCAGAGGCGTGCCGCGAAGAGCCGGTGCTCATCTGGCACACGCCAGCCATCCGTTACTCGACGTACGCCGTCGGTGCGCTGATCGGCATCTGGGTGGTGACGTCGTTTGTCGGGATGTGGGCGCCGAAGAACGTCATCCCCCCGGCGCGGACGGCGGACTTCCACATCGTTTGCACGAATACCGCGTGCCGGCACCATTTCGTGATCAATCGCAAGTTCGGGTTCGACGACTTCCCGGTGACCTGTCCCAAGTGCAAGAAGGAAACGGGCGAACGCGCGGTGCGCTGCGCGGGCGGTCCGCGCGACGGCGAATGGGTCGCAGCCACGCTCGACGACAACGATCAACTCATCGGCGCCGACTGTTCGGTTCCACCATCGACGAAGGATTGATCGGCTCGGCGTCGTCGCATTCTCTGCGCACGAAATCCCGCACGATTTTACAAGGGAAATGCTTGTTATCCGCGCGTCTTGCGATACAGTAGGATGCAGCACGGATGCGATAATTTCACACCCGACATCGGTGGAGATTCGCGGTCTGTTCAGCGGACCGTGCGGTTTGCCATCGCCGTCGCGCAGCAGGGAGGCCAAGTCGTGGGACGACGCCGACGCAGAAAGAATTCACCCCGGCGCCTTTGGGTCATCGGTTCGCTGATGACCGTGGCGGGCATCTGGGGATATGCCCAATTCATCAGCCCGGTGCTCGAAGGCGAGCCCGAAGAGGAAGCGCCCGCGGTCGCCATGAACACGGTAGACGCTCCGGTAGGGGCAGCCGCGGCTGCACCCATGTTGCCTCCGTCCAATCCCGGACCGCGACTGACCTCGACGCGACCCGAGACGCCCTCGCCCCAGGTCAATGAACGCATTTCCGAGAAGGGCGCGCGTGATGAGTCTCCCCGGCAGGAGGTGAGCCCCGCGACTGCGGAACGCCGCGCGAAACTGCTCGCAGCGGGTCGCCAGGCGCTGGAGCGCAACGAGCTGGTCAATGCCCGGTCGTATCTTTCGGAGGCGGTGACGCTCGGGTTGTCCACGGACGAGTTGATCGAAGCGCGGGCCGCCCTGGTGCGTATCGGTACCGAGACGATTTTCAGTGCGAACATCTTCCCGGAAGATCCGCTGGTGCGCCAGCACATGGTGAGCCCCGGCGAGTCGCTGGGCAAGATCGCCAAGAAGTACGAAGTGACTGACGACTTCCTGGCTGCGATCAACAACATCAGCGACAAGAACAAAATTCGCGCGGGCCAGAACCTCAAGGTGGTGCAGGGCCCGTTCCATGTCCGGGTCGATAAGCGCACCTATCGCATGGACGTTTATCTTCAGGACACGTTCGTGCGGCAGTACCAGGTTGGTCTGGGCGCGAACGACAGCACACCGACGGGCGAGTGGGTGGTGGGCACGAAGCTGCTCAACCCGACGTACTATCCGCCGCGCGGCGGACCGATCATAGAGGCCGGTGATCCGGAAAACCCGCTGGGCGAATACTGGCTCGAGTTGGTCGGTATCGGCGGTGCTGCGCGCAATCAGCAGCGCTATGGCATTCACGGCACGATCGCGCCCAATTCAATCGGCAAGAGCGAATCCCTGGGTTGCATCCGCATGCACAATGAGGACGTGGCTGAGGTGTTCACGCTGCTGGTGACGAAGGATTCGCACGTCTTCGTTCGTTGACGGGGTCGACGTTCGCTGGTGCGATCAACGTCGCATCTGTTTTCATTTCCAAGCATCGGGTTTCGCTGCGCGTCCAGTTCGTGGAGTGCGGACTATTTCCTTCTATTCGGGCGGTATGTGGAGGCTTCGGGTAGAAGGGGGCGCCAGGTGGTCATGTAGAGAAAACCGGTATCGACGGCGGCCAGTGCGATCTTGATGATGTAGGCGAAGACAACCGCTTGCCACCAGACCTGCCAGGTGTCGATGGGGCCGCCATCGAGGTAGCGGATCGGCAGTGCGGTAATCCCGGCGGTCGTGAAGAAGACGGTGTCGAAGGCTTGTGCGATCCAGGTTGACGCGTTGCTGCGCAGCCAGAGCAGACGGCGGGCACCGGTGCGATCGCGGATGAGCTGGTAGATCTGTACGTCGAGCAGTTGCGCGAGCAGGTAACTCACCATCGACGCGAGCACCACGCGGGGATAGGCGCGAACGTCGAAGAGCATGGCCAGTGCGCTTTGCGACGTGTCGTGCGCGTTGGGCGCGTAGCGCAGCACGAACTGCATCATCACCACCACAACCAGTCCGCTGGCAAAGCCGATGAGCACAGCCTGGCGCGCGGCGCGCTTGCCGAAGTGTTCGTTGAGCACGTCGTTCGCGAGGAAGACGGTGGCGAAAAGCACGTTGCCGCCGGTCACCTCCCACCCGAAGAGCGTGATGCTCTTGGCCACCGCGATGTTCATCAGCAGCGTGCATACCACGATCAGCGCGACCAGCCAGGTCCGCCCGAAGCGGCCCGCGACGAGCACGATGGCTCCGGCGACGAGCAGGTGCAGGAGAAACACGGCTTCATTGGTTGAGAGTTGGGCGATGATGGCCAAATTCGCAAGCATGCGCGGTATGCTAGCGGGCGTTGATTGATGAACAAGCGGTCCAGGACGGGCCGATTTGAGATTTGGCGATTGATTCAAGCGGCGGCGGGTGGCACGGACAAACTCTGCTTGTCCGTGACGCGGCCAAGTCCAGCGCTTCGGTGAAGCTTCGTGCTCTTGGTGAATCCACTTCTGGGTGTGCTCGCGTTTGTGGGCGTCACGGTGCTCGTGGCGCTGCCGCTGCATCTTGCTGGGGTCCGGATTCTGGGGGAAAGCAAAGCCACCGAAGTGCGCGACTTTCTCTGGCGTGCTGAATCGCTTGTTGTGATCGTGGTGGCGGCGGTGATTGCGGGCGTTTTCACTGCGTACTTATTTACGTTTGGGTATGCGAGAATCGGTGGAAAGTTGGGGCCGCTGATTGGGGTCGCCTTCATGTTCGCTAACCTCTATTCGGTCCCCATCGCGCTGTTCACGGGTTTTGTCGCACACGTCAAATGGCGCAAGCATCGCGCGCCGGGCAGTTGCAGCCAGTGCGGATATGATCTTACAGGTAACACAAGCGGCGTCTGTCCGGAGTGCGGAAGACCGACCGATCAATAAGTAACTGGCAACATGGGCATCATCGCGTTCATCATCTTCGCCGCATTCGTGGCTTTGCCGATTCATCTGCTGGTGATTCGAGGCTTGAATCGCAGCAGGAACATTGATGTACGTGACTTCCTCTGGACGATTGAGTCGGTCCTTCTGATCATCATCACTTCGCTGTCCGTCGGGTTTGTTGCGGGGCTCCTGGTACTTGCGTTTTTGGCGCTGCGCGACGGACATCTTGACGAATTTGCTCCGCTTATCCTGCTGTTCGGTCCGTGTTACGCGTTTCCGGGGGCCGTGCTTGTCGGCGTGATCGCGCACCTTGTCTGGCGCAAGCGGCGGATTTCGGGCAGGTGTACGCAGTGCGGATATGATCTTACGGGCAACACGAGCGGCGTCTGTCCGGAGTGTGGTCAGCCAGCGAGTTTGTAGCGGCTGGTGCGAGCGGTATGGACGGTATCGCGGTATTCAGTTTGGCGGCGGCGTTCGCGCTTGCGATTCACTGGGGCGTGATCCGGTGGGCGCGGCGGCACCGTGCGATGCTGCGCAGTTCGCGGAGCTGGTGGCTGGACACCGTGTGCATGGTCGCGGGTCCGTCGCTGGTTGCGAGCTATCTGGCGATGCACGCGCTCATGGGGATTGATGAATTGGCGCTGGGGCATTTGCGTGAAGGGGCGAGCGTGCTGATTCTGGTCGGTGTGTTCGTGACGTTTCCGGTGTCCGCGGCGGTCGGTGTTTTGGCGCACTCGCTGTGGCGTAAACGATTGTCGCCGGGCAGGTGCAGCCGATGTGGATACGATTTGACTGGTAACGTCACGGGTGTTTGTCCAGAATGCGGTGAGCGGGTAGTTGAGTAGCTCGCACGAGGATCGAACTGGGGGTGGCACGGACAAGCTTTGCTTGTCCGTGGTGGCGTTTGGGAAAAGGTAAATGGAGGTTAGCTGTGCCGCGACGAAAACCGTCTAGCACCATCCTTGGTCGCGTTTGCCCTGGCGGTTCACTGGGGGGTGATTCGGTGGGCGCGGCGGCACCGCGCGTTTTGGCAGAGCACGCAGAGCTGGTGGTTGGACACGGCGTGCATGGTCGCGGGGCCATCGCTGGTGGCGAGTTACCTGGCGATGCACGCGTTGGTTGGGGTGGATCAACTGGCGGAGGGGCATCTGCGCGAGGGGGCGCGCGTGCTCATCGTCGTGGGGGTGTTCGCGACGTTTCCGCTGTCGGCTGCCGTTGGTGTTTTTGCCCCTGTGGCGTGGCGCAAGCGTCTGGTGCCGGGGAGGTGTGGCCGGTGCGGGTATGATTTGACGGGCAACACGACGGGCGTTTGTCCGGAATGCGGTGCGCGGGTAGGCGGGGGCGCGCGTTGAATTGTGGTGCTGGCTTGCCGCCTGCACGATGCAGGCAGGATGCCTGCACCACAAGGGGCTATCGCTGCGAGATGCCTGTCGCATGATGGCCCCGGGCTTGGCGCTCGGGGTTCTGATTGGTTTGCGTTGGGTTTTCTCGTTCCGGTTTTACCGCGCAGCGGCCTAGGCCGGGGCTTCAGCCCCGGTTGGGTCGGGCGCTATTCAACCTCCTCCCCCTTCCCCCGCCGCCGCCGGGGGGGGGGGAAGGGGGAGGAGAAAAACGTGGGGCAGCGGCAAACCGGGCGTAAACGCCCGGCCTAGGCCGCTTCGCGGTGTGGGATTGGAGCGGGCTCTCGGGGCATGGGGCTCGGAGGAGCGGCGTCTGCGATCGGCATTGCTGGAAATCGGGGCGACGACTTACCCGGTCAGGGTTGTCGGTCGGCGGAGCCAAGTAGCTGAGCGTTGTCCTGGTTGTCTTGGCAAATCCAGGATGGGCACCGAGTCATTTGTCATCGTGACGCTTGACCGATTTCATCGGGAGGAGCGATGGTCAAATGGTCTCCACGGTCAAGCGTTGCGTGACCGTGGCATCCGCCGATGCGGGTAGGATGCCTGCACCACAAGGGAGCCTCGCTGCGCGGTGCCTGTCGCGTGATGGCCCCGGGCTTGGCGCCCGGGGTTGTGATTGGTTTGCGTTTTGCGTCGGTTTGAGTTGTGCGATGGTGCTGCTTGTTTCCACGGACAAGCGGAGCTTGTCCGTGCCACCCGTCGAAGACCAACCTCCGCTACATACGGGATACGCCGGGCGTTTCTTGGTAGAATCTGCGCACCATGACTACGACTTCCGCGTTATCGCCGGATGGGTTGATCGCCAAGAAGCTTGCGGGCTTTGAGGTGCGGCCTCAGCAGGTGCGCATGGCGCAGCTGGTCGCGGATGCGTTCGAGCAGCGCGAGCATCTGCTCATCGAAGCCGGGACGGGTGTGGGCAAGAGCTTCGCTTATCTCCTGCCCGCGATCGAACGCGTGTGCCAGCATCGCGACCGCGTTATCATCAGCACGCACACCATTGCGCTGCAAGAACAGCTCATCAATAAGGATATTCCGTTCCTCGCATCGGCACTGCCGGATGAATTCTCAGCCGTCCTGGTGAAGGGGCGGGGGAACTACATCGGTTTGCGCCGATTGGCGCAGGCGAGCAAGCGGCAGGAATTGCTTTTTCCCGATAACGAACAGCTTGAGCAGCTTTGGCAGATCGAGGACTGGGCGTACAAGACGACGGACGGTTCGCGGGCGGACCTTCCGGTGCTGCCGCGTGGCGACGTGTGGGACCGCGTGCGCAGCGAGCACGGCAATTGCATGGGCCGGCGGTGTGCGTACTACGGGAAGTGTCATTATCAGCACGCGCGGCGGCGGGCGCGGAACGCGAAGCTGCTGATCGTGAACCATGCGCTGTTCTTTTCCGATCTGGCGGTGCGGCAATCGGGTAGCGGTATCCTGCCGGACTACGATTTTGTGATTCTCGACGAGGCGCACACGGTCGAGCAGGTCGCGGGCGATCACTTCGGGATCAGCATGAGCGACGTGCAGATCCGTTACCTGCTGGGCGGGCTGTACAACCCGCGTACGAAGCGCGGATTGCTCGCGGGTTTTCATGCCGATGGCGCGATGCAGGCGACGCTGGCGGCGCGCGACGCAGCCACGCGGTTCTTTGATGAGCTTGTGGCGTGGCACGATTTGAACGGGCGGACGAATGGCCGGCTTGCCGATCCGCCGCCGGTGCGCAACGGTTTGTCGAATGCGCTGCGCGAGGTGCGTTCGAAGCTGCGGACGTTGCGAAGTCAGATCGAGGAAGAGGAAGACCGCTTCGAGATCAACGCGCAGATGGAGCGCTTGGCGACGTGCGCGGATACGTTGGATGAGATTCTCAAGCAGGAACGCGACGGCTGGGTGTATTGGATGGACGTGACACGCGGGCGGAACCTGCGGGTGACGCTCAACGCCCGGCCTGTTGACGTGTCGACGGCATTGCGGCAGTCGCTGTTTGGCGCGGTGCCCAGCGTGGTGATGACGAGTGCGACGCTCACGGTTCAGCCGGATGATGATTTCGCGTACATCCGCGATCGTTTGGGGGTTGAGGGGGCGACGCAGGCTTCGCTGGGTTCGCCGTTTGATTATGCCTCACAGGTGAAGATTTACGTTGAGGCGGACATGCCCGAACCGTCGAATCGCGAGGCATTCTTGCCAGCCGTTTGCGCGGGGATTGAGAAATACATCGCGATGACGGATGGGCGGGCGTTCGTGTTGTTTACGGGTTACGATTTACTCAATCGCTGCGCGGAGGCGCTGGCGGCGTTTTTCGCGGAGCACGATATCGAGTTGCTCGTGCAGGGGGCAGGTCTGCCGCGGTCGAACATGCTGACGCGTTTTCGGGAGAATACGCGGAGCGTGATCTTTGGCACGGACAGTTTCTGGACGGGTGTCGATGTGCCGGGTGAGGCGCTGTCGAACATCATCATCACGCGGCTGCCGTTCGCGGTGCCCGATCGGCCTATGGTGGAGGCGCGGATTCAGCAGATCAGGAACAACGGCGGCAACCCGTTCATGGATTACCAGGTTCCGGAGGCGGTGCTCAAGTTTCGGCAGGGGTTCGGCAGACTCATTCGCACAGCCACGGATACGGGCATCGTGGCGATTCTCGACTCACGCGTGGTGACGAAGCCGTACGGAAAGAGATTCCTCGGCGCGCTGCCGGAGTGCGAGGTGCAAGTCGTGCGGCACGACAGCGATTGACGCACTCAGGTGACTGAGTATCCGAGCCGCGACTGTCAGGGAGCGGGGATAAACAGAGACGCCGCATCACAGGCGCCCGCTCCCTTACAGTCGCGGCTCGGTTTGGCCATCTTTCGGTTCTCGCCGGCGCGATCGATGATCCGATTCAAAGTACTCAGGACGGTGGGTCAGCGCGCTGTTGAGCGCGCAATGCAGCGTTGGGCGATCGAGACATGGTATTCTTCGACGTACTGATGTAGCGGTCTTGCGCTCACATCCGGTCAGAAGGCTACACGAATACGTCGATGAGGCCTTGGATCGATGCGAAGAGTTAACGGTTCAAGAGCACGTCAACCAGCGAAATCAGGATGAAGCTCATGTATCCGCACATGAAGCCGACTCCCACGGCGAACGGAACGATGATCAGCATCAACCGAGCCTTACGCGAGTTTATCCCCATTTGTGAAGCGAGAATGAATAACACAGCCCACCACCATATGGTCAAGCCGATGACGGGTAGCAAGGTGCCGTCGGGCAGGGGCAAGGAGGGGTTGCGGTCAAAAAAGAATTCAACGGCGATCGCGGTGGCAGTCATTACGAGAAAACAACTTCCAATTGCCGCGATTGATCTCGATCGATTTAGGTGGTCGACGCGAAGGCTGAGCGCTGGCGAATTGTTTATTGGTAGGAAGATTGCCACAGCAAATTCGCAAACGAATGCCCCGATAAGCCAGGACAGACTGAGCACGACCCGTCCGGCCACCATCGTTTGACTTAATGCGGATGCGCCGAGCATCAGGGTTGCCGCGAAGACATAGGAACACACAGCAAAGAGTCGTGTCGAGCGCCAATCCGGGTTGGCGGGCAACGAGTGGGCGTACCGTATTGGGTTAACGAGAACGGACTTCGTGACGAGCAGGTACGCCACCACAGGAGTTAACCGATTGCGGTTGTTCCAGATCGGTATGGGATAACTTGGCGATTCGGCCTGCTCTAGCAGGCCCAGCCGGTCGAATTCATGGCCGCACTCAGGGCATCGTTCGCTTGTGATGCCGGTGAGGTTGTAGTCGCATTCGGGGCAGTGGATGCCTTCGTCGAATTGCGGGGTCGATTCGTTGATTGGGTCGTCTGGCATGATAATGCGTGACGCGCTCAGGTGACTGAGTATCCGAGCCGTGACTGTCAGGGAGCGGGCCTCCGCGATTTCGCGTCTTTGTTTATCCCCGCTCCCTTACAGTCGCGGCTCGGTTTAGTTTTTTCTCAATTCTTGTCGTAGCGATCGATGATTTTTGCCCCGGCTGCGTCGCCCCATACGTTTACTACTGTGCGGAACATGTCGAGCAGGCGGTCGACGCCGATGATGAGGGCGATCCCGGCTTCCGGGACCGGCGGGGCGCCTTGGCCGGCCAGGCTTTCATTTACCGCGTTGATGACGATGACCATGGTGACGAGACCGGCGCTGGGGATTCCGGCAGCGCCCATGGCCGCCAGGGTGGCGGTGATCGCGACGATGATCAGTTCGGTGAAGCTCAGGTGAATTTGGTAGGCCTGGGCGATGAACACGACGGCAACGGCTTCGTAGAGCGCGGTGCCGTCCATGTTGATCGTTGACCCGAGCGGGAGCACGAAGCCGGCACTGCGTTTGCTCACGCCGCCGAACTCGGTGGCGCATTCGATGGTGACGGGCAGCGTCGCGGATGACGAGTCGGTGGCGAGCGCGGTCATCATCGCCTGCCGCATCTGGTGCAGGTACTTGAAGGGATTACAGCGTCCGAAGATCCAAAGCACGAGCGGGATGATGATCAGCCCGTGGATCGCGAGCCCGCCCAGCACCACGAACATGTAGCTGCTGATGGCTTCGCGGAACACGCCGAGCCCGATCTCCGCAATGGTTTTCGCAAGCAGCGCGAACACGCCGATGGGCGCGACCCACATGATCGCGTGCACCATCTTCATGAGAATTTCGAAGGCAGCCGCGAAGAAATCGACCACCGGTTTCGCGGTCGGGCCGAGCATCGTCGCGACGACGCCGAAGAAGATCGCGAAGCAGATGACGCCCAGCGGCTGGCCCGCCGACATGGCTTCGACGATGTTCTGCGGAATCATTTGCGAGACGAGGCTTTTGGCGATGCCGACGAGCCCACCGGACGAGCGTTCGTCGAGTTTGAGCGGTGGAGCGGTTGGTTCCGCTGATTCCGTCTGCAACGCAGCCTGTTGCCGCGCTTGCTCGGCCATGGGTTTGCCTGGCTGAAATGTGGTGACGAGGAGCAAGCCGAGCACGACCGCGATGAACATGGTCGAGAAGTAGTAGACCAGCGTGCGCGCCCCCATGGCGCCGAGCTTTGAGAAATCCCCCACGCTGGTCACGCCCACGATCACGCTGGTCGCGATCAGCGGGATGATCAGCATCTTGAGCAGGCCCATGAACACGGTGAAGCCGAGGAAGTCGAAGATCGCCAGGGCGCCGGCATGCGCGTGAATGCTTTGCGGATCGAACTTGTTAAAGTTCGGATCGTGCAGGAGGTGCCCGGCGATGACTCCGAGTACGAGCCCCGCGAAGATCAGGATGGTCAGCCACCACTTGGAACTCATGGAGCAGCCCTTCGGTAGAAGAAAATATGCGGCGAATCGGGGGTGAATCGTACCGGTGG
>JACKHH010000024.1 GCA_020639095.1 Phycisphaerales bacterium
CGCCTCGACTACTACTCCGAACGTGGCCCTGGCTTGGGCGTTGACCTCGACTATGAAACCGACAACTCCTTCGGGTTGTATCGCGGCTACGTGATTCAGGACGACGGGCAGGACGACCTCAATGGCCGGGGTCGCGACGAAACCCCCGACGGCTCGACGCGCGGGCGTTCGCTGCTGCGTCATCGCGAGTACCTGCCCGACGATTGGCAGTTGACCTTCGAGCTGTCGTACCTCACCGACAAGAACTTCCTCGAAAACTACTACGAGTCGGAATACTTCAATGGCAAGGACCAGGAGACCAACATCTACCTCAAGAAGCAGGTGGACAATTGGGCCTTCACCTCGCTGCTGCAGTACCAGTTGATGGACTTCGAGGGGACCACCGAACGGCTGCCCGATTTCGGCTTCCGGCTCATCGGCGAACCGGTGGGCGGCTTCGCCACGCTCTTCAGCGAGAACCGCGCGGGCTTTGTGCGCTTGCGTCCGGAGGATCGCGGGTTGATTCGCAACCTCCAGCTTGGTAATTCTCAAGAGAGCACCGGCAGCGTGGCCCGCGGCGACACCCGCCAGGAAATCGAAGCCCCGCTCGCGATCGGCGACTTCAAGATCGTGCCCTTCGGCTCGATTCGCGGAACCGCGTGGGATGACTCGCCCGAGAGCGGCGGGACGCAGCGCGTGTTCGGCACGTACGGTTTCCGCGGCAGCTTGTACGCGTGGAAGGTGTTCCCGGATGTGTACAGTGAACTCTTCGACGTGGACGGCATTCGCCACATCATCAAAGCCGATGTTGTCGCCTGGGCGTCGCACACCAACCACGGCTCGAACGATCTGTTCCCGTTTGAAGAAAATGTCGAAGGCATTGACGAGGTGGATGGCGTCAGTTTTGGTTTGCGGCAGCGTTGGCAGACCAAACGCGGCGGGCCGGGGCAGCGGCGCACGGTAGACCTAATCACCTTCGATGTCGAGTTGGGATTGTTCAACGACGCGGAAAGCGACGAGTACGCCAACGGCTTCGCGTCGTATACCCGCCCGGAAAACAGCATCTCGCAAAACTACATCAACAGTTCGCTCATCTACCGTATGAACGACACCAGCGAATTCGTTTCGGAGATGAACTACGATCTCAACGACGGTGAGATCGACACCTTCGCGCTGACATACGGCGTCGAACGCACGCCGCGTTTGAGCTACCTGATCGGCTATCGCTACATTGGCGAAGGGCCGCGTCGCAGCTTGGGCGGGTTTGGCCGACTCTTTGAGTACGGCGAGTCGAATCTGCTCGCAGCCGGTGTGAACTACCGCATCAGCGAGAAGTACATCGCAGCCGTTCGCGAGGAGTTTGATCTCGATCGCGGCAGGACCGCGCAATTCGACATTGGGATTATCCGCAAGTTCCCGCGCTGGTACGTCTCGGTCACGTTCGCGGTCGACGAGGTCAGCGACGACTACGGCGTCTCATTCAGCGCCTGGCCCGAAGGTCTGCCATCGGCAGCGGTCGGCAGTCGCCGCTTCACCGGCCTCGCCACCAGCACCGGCATTCGCCCGGGAAGCAGCTAACACGCAATCGAAGAAGCCAAATCCGAGCCGCGACTGTAAGGGAGCGGAGATCTTAAGAGTGGAATCTGTCGGCATCGCCGTGCAGGCAAGATGCCCGCACCACAATACGCCCGCACCACAATTGCTTGTGACACGGGTTCCTGTTTCCTGTTCACATAAAGGGGCAGCCGGCGCGGGCGGCGGGATTGATCGCCCGCACCAGCCGAGTCCGCCTCGGTTGATGAAACGCACCGGCGGCTATTACAACGTCGTCCCGTTGAACAAAGTCGCCAGGAGCGTATCGAAAATCAACGTGATGATTTGCAGCACGAAACTGCTGATCAGTTCGGGGAGTCCGGTCATCCTTGTCCTTCCTTTCTCGCTGCGATTTCCCAATAAACACGAACCGTGCCCGCTGGATTTGCCCGGCAGCACGGGTGTCGCAGGCATGCTCCGCAACACCACGCGTCCGGTCAACTGAAAACTCACAATCCCACAACCTCATACACTCGGCACGTGGTTGCGATAGAATGCCCCGCCCATGGATCGTGATGGAATGATCAACACAATTCGCCGGTTTCGTTGGGCGATCAATCTACTTGCTGCGGTGGCTGCCGTGGCTGCGGTGGTCGGGTTGCTCACGGTCGGCCTGCGCGAGGACTATCGCCTTGAGGCGTTTGTTGCGTCGAGCGATCCGGCGTACGAGGAATTCCGTGCGTTCATGGATGAGTTCACCAGCAACGAATTCGCGCTGCTGGCGATTCATGGCCGAATTGCTTTTGACGCCGACATGGAACGCGCGCTGACGGACGCGGTCAACCGATTGCGGACGGTGCCGGGCGTGGCGCGGGCTGGGTCGTTGGTGGATATTCCCGCGTATGTGCGTTCGGCGATGGGGGAGCGATTGCTGGCGCATCCGCTGCTTGCGGGGAATCTCATCAGCGAAGACCGGCGGACGGTTGCGGTGCTGTGCAGCATGGCGGGTGAGGATGTGGGCGGGAGTGCGCGGCGGGCGAATGTGGTTGCGCTGCGTGGTATTGCCGATGCGCTGCGCGCGGAATACCCGCAATACGAATTCATTCTTACCGGCCCGTACGTGACGCTGATCGACATGTATGCCTACGTCGATCACGATCTGATGGTTTTCTCTATGCTGGCGTTCGTGCTGGTCGTGGTCACGATGGGCGCGGTGTTTCGCCGCGTCAAGCCGATGCTGTACGCGGGGGCGGTGGCTGCCTGCGCGATACTCTGCACGCTGGGGCTCACGGTCGCGCTGGGAATCGTGTGTTCGCTGATCACGCAGATGCTTGTGATTCTGATCATCGTGCTGGCGGTGGCGAACTGTGTGCATCTGGCGGTTGCGTCGGAGGAAGCGATCGCGGAACTGCCGAACGGTTCGCCGGACGAACGGTATGGGATGACGCTGCGCCACATGCTGGCGCCGTGCTGTGCGGTGATGGTGACGACGGCGGTTGGGTTCGGATCGGTTTCGATATCGCAGATCGCACCGGTGCGGCGCTTCGGTGGGTTGATGGTGTTCGGATTGGTGATCGCGCTGGTGTTGGGATTCACGGGGGTGTATCGGCTTCATCGCGGGTCGCTGCCGCCCGCCCGGCTGGCGCGGATGGGCGACGCACTCGGCGCGGTGGCGCGAACGGCATTGAAACATCGGATTGCGTGTGGTGTGTTCTTTGTTGGGTTGGTGGTGATATCAATTCTCGGTGTGCCCAGGCTGCGGTTTGAAAGCGACTTCGTGAAGAACTTTCGGCCTGAGAGTTCGGTGCGAAAGAGCTATCGATTTATCGAGGAGCATCTTTCGCCGCTGGGGTCGGTTGAGGTTGTGGTGCGGCGGCGCGATGGCGGGGCGATCGCGACGGCAGAGAACGTTGAACGTGTGGCGGCATTGGGGAAATCGTTCGTCGCGAAGCACGAGCCGGTGCGGCGCGCGCTGACGCTGGCGGACCTACTGACGCTCGGATTTGGCGCGGAACCGGTGAACGATGTCGACGTGCAATCGCGACTGGGGTTGTTGCAACTGTGGCCTTCGGGCGCGGCATTGCGGCGCAATTTCCTGAATGAGGCGGGCGATGCGCTGCGGATCAACCTGCGGTGCATTGAAGGCTTCGATGTGGATGGCAAACTGCGCGTGTGCGCTGCGATTCAGCGGGAGGCGGCGGACGCGTTCGGGCCGGAATATCAAACGGAAGTGACGGGGTTGTACTACTTCTACGCGAAGTTGGTGTCGGGGCTGCTGCGCGACCAGTACCGTGCGTTGGGATTAACCGTAGCAGCCATCACGGCAGTGATGGGGCTGATGCTGCGTTCGGTGCGGTGGACGCTGATCGCGATGGCGGTGAACCTGTTGCCCGTGGTGGCGTGCCTCGGAGCGATGGGGTGGGCGCGGGTTCCGGTGAACATGACCACGGCGATGATGTTGTCCGCCACCATGGGGATCGCGGTGGATGATACGCTGCACTACATCTGGCGCTATCGCCGCGAACGCGCGGGTTGCGCGGGTGTCTCTGAAACGCTGGTCCGCACGCACGAGAGCGTCGGCAGGGCGTGCGTGTTCACGACGGTGGTGATCGCGGGCGGATTTTCAATTCTGATGCTGTCGGAGTTCTTGCCGACGGCGTATTTCGGTGGGCTGGTTGGGTTTACCATGTTCGTGGCGCTGGCGGCGGATTTGGTGTTGTTGCCGGTTCTGGTTTCGGCGTTCGCCCGGCGGGGGTAATGGGGGGGCGAAAGTCAAAAGTTGAAGGTCAAAGGTCAAATGTCCTTTTGTTGTTGGGCGTAGGTCGTCTTGATGGTTGTTTGATGCTCGATTGCGGCGGGCAATAGCCCGCCCTACATGGTTGCATTCCCAATGGGGGATGGGGTAGACTCTGGCGGGCTGGATTGGGTTGTGCCTTGCTTCGGAGGCTGATCTCATTTCATCGATAACGCGATTCCGAAACTGGTGTGCTTATGAGCGTTTCGTTCTGGTCGCCGCGCGGCGATGGTTGCTGCTGTTGGCTGTGGTGGTGTGCGCGTTGGGCGTTCCGCTCGCGGCTGACGGGGCGGTGTTCAACATCGCGGACGGCGACAGCAATGGTTTGATCGACGCGATCAATGTGGCGAATGCGAACGGCGAGCCGGACGTGATCAATCTGGCGACGAATGGGATGTATGTGCTGAAGTCGGTTGTGTACAACGGCGACTACTTCCCGGGCAATCTGGGGACAGACCGCGACGGCCTTCCGCCGATCGTCAGCGAAATCACAATCAACGGTCTTGGCGCGACGATCTCCAGGATCGCGGGCAGTGACGCGCCAGATTTTCGAATCCTGCAGGTGGGGAAAGGCGGAGCGCCGGGCGATTTGTCCTTGTCGGACCTGACGATCTCGAACGGTCGGAGTTACTCGTCGGGCGGTGGCGTTGCGGTGTACGAAGGATCGGCGGAATTCGTTGATTGCGTCCTGCGCGGGAATTGGGTAGCGGGAACTTCGTGTGCCGTGCCGGTTTACGGCGGAGGATTATTCAATAACGGTTCATGTTTGCTGGCGAACTGCCGCATCGTCGACAACCGGGCGACTCGAGGATCCAGCAGTATTCCCCCAAATTGTGGTGACCTGTACTCCGCCGCCGGCGTGTACAACCAGGGAGCCATGGAGATCGTGGATTGCGAGTTTGACACGAATCACGCCAATGCGTTGGGGAATGGTGGCGACGGTGAGTTGTCGATGGCGGGCACGTGGGTACATGGGCATGACGGCTCTGATGTCATTCCCGAACATGGAGGGAATGCGGTGTTCAATGATCATCCGGCCATCATGACCATTACAGGCTGCCGCTTCGATTGCAACGACCGTTGGTGCATTGAAAACGACGGAACCCTGCACGTGGAGATGTCGGACATGGGCGAAAACGGCGGTGGAGTGTTCAATCGTGGACTGGGTGACTTGTCACTTGAGTCGTGCGACATCCACAACAACGGTCCCCGGGGTGGCTTGTCCTGGGGATATGGCGGTGTGGTGAATGAGGGGATCGCGACGATTGGGCATTCGCGAATCCGAAACAATGACGCGGGGGATGGCCCGGTGCCGGGCGGTTTAGGTGTCTTCCGCACATTCGGAATACCGGTCCAACTCGATGTGTTCCAATGTGAGATCTCGGGCAATCAGGGACGGTATGGCGGTGGAGGACTTGCGGTCCGGGGCGACTACAGCGCCTCCTCGAATAACCCGGTTGTAACCATCACCAATAGCACGATTTCGAATAACGAAGGTGAAATCGGTGGGGGCGGGCTTTCCGCGCGGGGCTTCTGTGAGGTCAGCGTTCGCAACAGCACGATTGCCGGCAACCTGGGCGGGGGCGCTGAGGGCATACTCCTAGAGAGTCTATCGGGCTACGGAACACCCTTCGTCGATCTGCAGAACGTTCTGATCGGAGAGCAGGCTTCCGGTGCCGGCTGCCTCGCGCGCGCAGGGACGATCGTTTCCCGCGGCCACAACCTCGACAGCGATGGGACCTGCAACCTGGATTCGAATGGTGACATTTCATTTGGATTTGCCAATCTGGGGCCGCTGGCGGATAACGGGGGGCCTACGTTTACGCATGCACTGTTGCCGGGGAGTGATGCGATTGACGCGGGGAGTAGCGCGGCTTGCTTGGCTGATCCGGTGGGTGGGGTGGATCAGCGGGGATATGCCCGGTCTCAGGGTTTGGCGTGTGATATTGGTGCGTTCGAGGTTGGGGATTTCGACGATGACGGGGTGATCGACGGCGTGGACGTTTGCCTTTCGCCGGCGGGCGCAGTGGTCAACAATGCTGGCGGGCCTTTGGGCGACATCGATGACGATTGCGCGGTGACGCTGGCGGACTTCGTGTACTTCGAGGTGTGCCTGTACCTCTCGGGGCCGGAGGTTTCGCCTTTGTTTTCAGATTGCGCGGATGTGTTCGATTTCGACGACGACGGGGACGTCGATCTCGTGGACTACGCGTTCATGCAGACGGTGATGTAGAGCAGGCCGCTGCACGCCCGCCGATGGTTGCATTCCCAATGAAGGATCGGCTAAACTGCGACGGGCTGGATTGGGTTGTGCCTTACCGCGGGGGCTGATGGCATGTCTTTGACTCCTGATCTTGGATGGCGCGGGCGCAGTTCGGTGCGCGCTATGTTGGCTGCCGTGTGCGCGCTTGGCGTTCCCATGGTTGCTGATGGGGCGGTGTTCAATGTCGCCGACGGGGACAGCAACGGATTGATCGCGGCGATCAACCTGGCGAATTCCAACGGCGAGCCGGACGTGATCAACCTGGCGACGAACGGGACGTACGTGCTGCGGCGGATCGTGCATACCGAGGACTTCATTCCCGGCGAATGCGGCACGGACGAGAACGGACTTCCGCCGGTGGTCAGCGAGATTGCCATCCATGGCTTCGGCGCATCGATTGCAAGACACGATGCCGACGGGGCCCGGGAGTTTCGGATTCTCCAGATTGGGGATGTCAATACTTCGGGCAATCTGAGTGTCCACGGCGTGACGCTGGCAGGTGGGCGGCACTGGGGATGCGGCGGCGCAGTGGCTGTCTATTCGGGAAAGGCGACGTTTGCAGATTGCGAACTGAGCGGAAACCTCTTGTTTGCCGGCGCTCACGGCGGTTACGGTGGGGCGATATACAATCTTGGCGAGTGCGAACTTCGGAACTGCACATTGCGGGGAAATCGAGCCACCAGTTGGTGTTGGGAGCAGGTCCCGCCCTGTGGAGGCACGGGTCTGCCGTCGATTGCCGCCAGCGGTATCTACAATCGCGGGACATTGCATGTCGAGTCGTGTGAATTCACCGAACAGGCGACCTTTGAGGCGATCTACAATGAACTGGGTGGGCAAGTGGACATCATTGAGTCCCTGATTCGCAGAGGCGGCCGTGGTGTTGTGAGCATTGACGGAATCACGACGATAAGCGATTCGTCAATATCGTCCAACGGATATGGCGCCATCAACAGCGGTCACATGGTGGTGAACCGGTGTGCGATTGTCGGAAACAAGGGCGGTCTGGCAAGTGATGGCGAATTGACGTTGACCGACTCCGATATCAGCGAAAACTACGATCATACTCAAGAATTAGGCTCGCGAGGCGGCATGACACTTGCCGGTATTGCCGGGGTTGAGCGCACGCGAATAAGCAACAACCGCTCAAACGATGGCGAAATCGCGGGCGGGATTACGGTAAAGAACAACGAGTCAACGTTTATCACAATCGGTGAATGCGAAATATCCGGAAACCACTCTGAAGGGTACGGCGGCGGCGTGAGTGTGCTCGATTTTGCCATCTTGCTGGATTCACCGGCTGTCGTTGACATTTCAAACACGACGATCTCGAACAACTCGTCCCGTTGGGGCGGGGGCCTGACCAACATCGGGGGCATCGTGTCGTTGACCAATTCAACCGTCGCTGAAAATGCGTCACCTGACGGCGGGGGTTTGTATGTTCGCGGCGCCGCTTGGCCGGATGCCTGGGATACCCTCGTGACGCTCCAGAATTCCATCATCGCGGACGCACACGCCGGTGCAGGCTGTGCGGTCGGCGGTGGCGCGATCGTCTCGCGCGGTCACAACCTCGACAGTGACGGAACGTGCAACCTGGATTCCAATGGTGACATTTCCTTTGGATTTGCCAATCTGGGGCCGCTGGCGGACAATGGTGGGCCGACCTGGACGCGTGCGTTGCTGCCGAGGAGCGACGCGATCGATGCCGGCAGCAGCGGGGTGTGTCTTGCGGATCCGGTGGGCGGCGTGGATCAGCGAGGATACCCCCGGCCTCAGGGGTTGGCGTGCGACATCGGCGCGTTCGAGGTGGGGGATTTCGATGACGACGGCGTGATCGACGGCGTGGACGTTTGCCTTTCGCCGGCGGGCGCAGTGGTCAACAATGCTGGCGGGCCTTTGGGCGACATCAATGACGACTGCGCGGTGACGTTGGCGGACTTCGTGTACTTCGAGGTGTGCCTGTACCTCTCGGGGCCGGAGGTTTCGCCGTTGTTTTCAGATTGCGCGGCGGTGTTCGATTTCGACGACGACGGGGACGTCGATCTGGTCGATTACGCGTTCATGCAGACGGTGATGTAGGGTGGGCATTGCCCACCACAGCGGTCGCGGAGGCCGTTCAGTCTTGTCGTCGCGTAGTTGCCTTTGATCCGCGCGGTTGCTTGTCGTTGTCGGGTGGTTTTCGCTGCGATTGGCGCTTTCGAATACGGGTGGTGGGCAGTGCCCACCCTACTATTGGATTGCGCGGGCAGCGCGTTCGGCGCGTCACTTGATTGCGGCTGCTCCCGCGGCGGCTGCGGTGTGATCGTTTTCCACCGTACTGCCGGAGACGCCGATGGCGCCGATGATTTCGCCGGACGCGTTCTTGATCGGGACGCCGCCGGGGAAGGTGATCAAGCCGTTGTTCGAGTGCTCGATGTTGTAGAGCGATCCGCCGGGTTGCGACAGGCTGCCGATGTCGCCGGTGTTCATGTCGAAGTAGCGGGCGGTGCGGGCTTTCTTGATCGAAATGTCGATGGAGCCGAGCCATGCGCCGTCCATACGCACGAAGGCTTTGAGGTTGGCGCCGGCATCGACGACAGCCACGTTCATCTTGCAGTTGATGGCGCGGGCCTTTTCGACGGCGGCTTGTAATGCGGTTTGGGCTTGGTCCTGAGTGATGTCAGCCATGACGGAATCTCCTTCTTGTTGCTTCGGGGGTTATTCTTGGTTCGAGTTCGCGTGCGGGCGCGGTTCGGTGCGGCGTTGCGCCCGCTCTTGCGTTTGGGGGAGGATAGGGCGTTGGTGGTGATGGTGCAACGTTTGCGCCGGTATCGACAATCGTGCGCGCTGTGCGTGGCAATAGTCTTGCGTTCGTTGGTTGGTGTGGATTGGTTGATCGGATTGGCGGCTGTGGATTTGTCGCGGCGCGCAATAGCCCGCCCTACATGCAGGCTGGAAGCCTGCACCACAAAACGACGTATGCAGGCTGGAAGCCTGCACCACAAAACGACTAACGCAGGCGAGTTGGCTGCACTGCAATTCTTGCTCTTGGTTGCCCTCGTTCTTGTTTTGTGGGCAGTGATCACACAGCTTGGCTATAATGTGGGGAGAATCTTGCGATTTGCTTTGGGGTACGGTGATGCGTGCTTCGGTTTCATTGACGCAGTTGTTGGGTGAGAACACAGCAGACTCTGCGCCGGAGTTGGTGCAGTTGCTTGCGGGTGGTGCGGTGCGTTGTGTTGCTTGCGGGCATCGCTGCGTTGTTCGGCCTGGGCGTGCGGGGACTTGTCGGGTGCGCTTCAACGACAACGGGACGCTGCGCGTGCCGTGGGGCTACGTGTCGAGTTTGCAGGTTGATCCCATCGAGAAGAAGCCGTTCTTTCACGCGTTCCCCGGGCGCGACGCGCTGTCGTTCGGCATGCTCGGGTGCGATTTTCATTGCGGATATTGCCAGAACTGGGTGACGAGTCAGTCGCTGCGCGATCCGCAGGCCGGGGCTCAGCCATCGTTTGTGAAACCGGAAGAGTTGGTCGAGATCGCGGTGCGCCGCGGCGCGCCCGTGATGGTGAGCACGTACAACGAGCCGCTGATCACGGCAGACTGGGCGGTGGCGGTGTTCAAGCCGGCGCGCGAACGTGGGATCGTTTGCGGGTTCGTGAGCAACGGGAACGTGACACGCGAGGTGCTCGAATACATTCGCCCGTACGTGGACTTGTACAAGATCGACCTCAAGGGGTTCGACGATCGGCACTATCGCGAACTGGGCGGGGTGCTGGAGAACACCTTGGAGGGGATTCGGCTGACGCATGCGCTGGGCTTCTGGGTTGAAGTGGTAACGCTGTTGGTGCCCGGGTTCAACGACAGCGATGATGAAATTCGCAAGATGGCGGACTTCGTCGCGAGCGTGTCGCCGGATATTCCCTGGCATCTCACGGCATTTCATCCGGACTACAAAATGCTCGATTCGGGCAGGACGCCGGTGGAAACGTTGCTGCGGGCGCACGCCATCGGCAAATCGGCTGGTCTGCGGTTTGTGTATGCGGGCAACGCGCCTGGGTCGGTGGGCAATCTTGAAGATACGGTTTGCCCGGATTGCGGGGAGACGTTGATTCGTCGCGTTGGGTTCACGGTGCGGGAGAATTGCATGCGCGGGTCGGCGTGCGGTAAGTGCGGCGCGAAGATTCCCGGCGTGTGGGAAGAAAACGCAGCCGAGCCTCGGGTTGGATCGGTGGTGCCGTTGTCATTCAAATCGTGTTGATGGACCTACAACGGAACAGGATACGCAACATGCTACCGTGGGATCTCGAAGACTGGCTCACCGATGAAGGCGATCGCGTCGTCGAGTTGATGGCGAACGATTCCAGTGATTCGCTTTCGGATGTCGATCGGTTGATCTACGAAGTGTGGGTGTTGGATACCGAACAGCGGAATGGAGGGGTCGCGCAGTACTTCGCGAATCGCGGGCTGGCGCATTGGGAGCGGCTGTGTGCGCTGGCGAAGCCTTCGATTCCCGCATTTGCGGAGTTTGCCGCACGTGTGAACGGCATTATTGCCGGCGCCAGTAGTCCATATGACGCGGTTAGTGATTCGGATGTTGACCTGGATGATTGCTACGATGACGCGTCGACGGCGATTGTTGGGCGCGTTCGCGAGTTGGTTAGTTCCGGCGGTTGATGGCGGGATTGTTGATACCGCAATTCTACTGCTTGATTGATGTACCTCTTCTTCACCCTCCCCTTGCCCCTCCCAGAGGGAGGGGGGTGTTGCTTTCCTACTCGTGATTGGCTACTTGCGGTGTGGTTGCGTCGTAGGCCGACGTTTGTTCCAGCACGCGCGGGGCGATGACGTTCTTGACGAACTTCGAACGCGTGGAACTTACGTGGCCGCCGCCCCAGCCGTAGCTGCGGTACTTCTTGCGCCAGGGGAGGTTGACCACGCGCGCATAGGGGATGCGGTCCTGTTTGGGTAATCCCAATGGGACGCGGAAGCCGATCTTGCCCGCGGGTGGCAGCGGTCCGCCGTCGGCGGTTGCGAGTAGCGTTCCGAGGATCGCGTCGGAGCCGCTGCACGTGGCGTAGAGTTTGCCGCGGACGTGGCGCATCGCGGGCGCGAGGTTGTGCGTCGCGGAGACGGATGGCTGAAACAGCGCGACGGAGTCCACGTCGATGTCGTCGGGCAGCAGCGCGAGCGCGTTGAGCACGACACCCGTCCCGGCGGAGAGGCCCATCACTGAGAGGAAGCCTTCGGGGTATTTGCGGCGCTGGATTTCGATCTGGTCAGCGAGCTTTTGAGCGACATGCTGGTTGCGCGCGGCGATGAGGTGATCGACGCCCCAAAGCAGGCCGGATTGCCAGTGGAAGACTTTGAATTCGCCGCGATACCCGGCACCGCGCAGGCCGCTTTTCACGGATCGCCCGGCACCGAGATGGCCCGCACCATCGAGGAAAATCACGCGTTGTGTGGGATTAGGCGACGCACATCCAGTCGCGAAGTAGGTGATCGCGATGAAAGCGGTCGTGATGATCAGCTTGCCCGGCAACAGCTTACGTCTGTACATTCGGTGTCTACCCCTTCCAAAGGCGGTTACTGCGAAAAGGTTGAAGACAAACAGGCGCCGCCGCGATTGATGCTGCCCAGATGCGCGGTGCGTGCGTCCGGCTCGCACGCCGGCGCTGTGCCGGTATCATAATCTGCACAACGCGAAATGGGTATGCAAGGGAGTTGCGATGTCCGAAAATGTCGAGGTGGTGCTCTTCACGGATGGTGCGTGCAGTGGAAATCCCGGGCCGGGCGGATGGGCGTATATTCTGCGTCACCTCGCGACGGGAAAGGAAAAGCGCGGATCGGGTGGCGAGTCGAACACGACGAACAACCGCATGGAGTTGTCTGCCGTGATAGAGGGACTGGCTGCGTTGACGCGGCGGACGCGCGTGCGGGTGGTGACGGACAGTCAATATGTTTGCCTGGGGATGCAGGAGTGGGTCGCGGGTTGGATTCGTAACAACTGGCGGCGCGGAGCAAAGGGCAAGACCCAACCCGTGAAGAACGTCGAGCTTTGGCAGGCGCTGGTGGCCGCATGTGAGAAGCATGACGTCGAATTCGAGCATGTGCGCGGGCATGCGGGCCATCCGGAAAATGAGGAGTGCGATCAGATGGCGGTGGATGCAGCCCGTCGGGCTGCGAATGGCGAATTATGAATGATGAATGACGAATTCGCGGTAAGCGGCGCAGCCTCTTGATGGACGCCGAGCCAGTATTTGAGGGAACCGACCTGATGGCTGAATATGATGGTAGTTTTGTGCCGCGGCTTCGCTATGTGGAGGCGCATCCGGTTGAACTGGATGGGGCTTCTCAGATGGGCGGGCCGAGTTTCTTGCTAAGCGATCCTACCGGGTTGGCGGCGAACAGCATTACGGTGAGCGGGCCTGCGCTCTTCATCATCTCGCAATTCGATGGGACGAATACGTTGGACGCGGTGCGCGACGCGTTCGCCGCGCGCTTCGGTCAGCCGATCGGTTCGGAGCAGCTTGTCGAGTTGGTGAACGGTCTGCGGCAGGCGCGATTCCTTGCGGGCGAGGAGTTTGAGGCGTACTACGCGGGGCTGGTCGCGGAGTATCGCGCGGCACCGACGAGGGTGATGCGGAGTGCAGCCGATCTTGGGCTGGAGGTGGATACCGGCCGCGTGCTGGATGAGATGCTGGCGGCTGCTCCGACTGAGGACCTGCCCGCGGGTCGCGTGGTGGGGCTGGTCGCGCCGCATCTCGACTATCCGCGCGGGCGTGAATGTTACTCCGCGGCGTACTCCGTGCTGCGCGAGCGACGTTGTCCGGAACGCGTGGTGATTCTGGGGACGAACCACTTCGGCAGATCGACGTCGGTGGTTGCGACGGGCAAGGATTTCGAGACACCGCTGGGGGTGACAGCGTGTGACACTGCGTTCATCGAGGCGTTGGAAGCGCGGTGCGGTGATCTGCGGCGTGAGGAATACGATCACGCGCGCGAGCACTCAATCGAGTTGCAACTGCTGATTTGCCAGCACATCTGGGGTGCAGGCGCGTTTCGCATGGCGGCGGTGCTGTGCCCGGATCCTTGTGGTCCGACGGGTACCGCGCCGATTGACGGAGACGGTGTCGATCTGCGGGCGTTTGCGGCTGCCTTGCATGAAGTGGTTGCGGGCGATGAGACGGATACGCTGGTGATCGCGGGGGCGGATCTGTCGCACATCGGGCCGCAGTTCGGCGACGATCGCGTGATCGATGATACGTTTCGCAGCGAGGTCAAGATGCGCGACGGCGAAGCGCTGCTGCATCTCGGCGAGAACCAGCCGGAGGACTTCGTCGCGAAGGTGGCGCGCGAGCAGAATCCCACACGGGTGTGCAGTGCCGGGTGCATCGCGACGGCAATGTGGACGCTGCCGGACGCGGACGTTCGCGTATTGCGTTACCATCAAGCCGTTGACGAGGCGGGGCACGTGGGCGTGACGTGTGCCGCGGCGGTTTTTCTCGCGTAGGTTGCCACGGTCGACTTCAGGGCACCATTCGAGCGGATGCAACGCTGGTACGAAAACACGATCGACGGGGGAGGCGGGGCGATGGGTGCGCTGATGCGGCCTCCGTTGTGGGCAGCGTCGCGCGCGTACGCGGCGATCATCGCGCTGCGCAACGGGAAGTACGATCGCGGGGATGTCGTCCAGCGTGTGTCGGTGCCGGTGATCAGCATCGGGAACTTGACGACGGGGGGGACGGGCAAGACGCCGATGACGCTGCACGTGGTCGAGCGGTTGCGGGCGCTGGGGTCAAGGCCAGCCGTTGTGTCGCGGGGATACGCAGCCGATAGCGCGCAGGCGGATGAACTCGCGTTGATCGAGGGGGCGGTCGCGGACGTGCCTTGTGTGGCGGATCCGGATCGGGTGGCGGGTGCGAAGCGGGCGATTGGTGAACATCACGCCGATGTGATCGTACTGGATGATGGGTTTCAGCATCGGCGAATTGGGCGAGATCTCGATCTGGTGCTGATCGACGCGTCGCAGTCACTTGCGGATGCGCACATGCTGCCGCGCGGGCGTTTGCGCGAGCCGGTTGCGTCGTTGTCGCGCGCGGATGCGGTGATTCTTACCCGCCTCGATCAGGTCGGTGCGGATGCGGTTGCGCGGTTGTGTGAACAGGTGAAGATGGTCGCGCCGGAATTGCCGGTGTTGAAGTGTGTGCATCGAGCGGCTGCTATGCGCGCGCTGGTGGGTGATCCGCAGCGCGATGCCGCGATTGATTCCGTACCTGCTTTTCTGGCGTCGGGGATTGCCCGGCCCTCCGCGTTTGAGCGGACGGTGCGCGATCTTGGCGTGGACGCTCGCGGGCACTTGGTTTTTGCCGATCATCACCGGTTCAGTGCGGCGGATGCGCAGCGGATTTGTGCGGACGCGGCGGCGGTTGGCGCGGAGCGCGTTGTGGTTACTGAGAAAGATGCGGTAAAGCTGGCGCGGTTGGACGTTGCTTGGACGCTTCCGGTTGATGTTTTGCCTGTGCGCATCGACTTTCTTGATGATGGTTGTAGGATGTTGGACGTGCTGATTGGGCGGGCTGTGGGATCGGAAGCGGCGTCTTGAGTTTTGCTGGCGTCGTCTCTTGCCCTCCCCTTGCCCCTCCCGGAGGGAGGGGGGTTGTTGTCTTGCTTCTGCGCGGGATTCTCTTGCTCCGCTCCCTGACAGTCGCGGCTCGGAGTTTGCTCGCTTCGCTCGCTTGTTGATGGGAATGTTTGATGTCTGATGGTGGTTATCAACCTGTTGACCTTACGCGGATCAAGACTTATTCCGTGCAGGCGCGCGGGCATAAGGTGCACTTGCCGCAGTTCGCGCGGTTGACGGATGCGGGTTGTTCCGCGGCCGACCTGATTGACGCGCTGCCGGATTTTCTTGGCGCGCGTGAGTTGCGCGCGGTGGTCGATGCGGTTGCGTCGGCGGTGCGCGGCGGCAGGCCGGTGGTGATCGCGATGGGCGCGCACGTTGTGAAAGTCGGTTGCGCGCCGCTGCTGGTGGATTTGATGGAACGCGGTGTCGTGCGGGCGCTGGCGATGAACGGAGCCACTGCGATTCACGACGTCGAACTTGCGCTGCTCGGCGCGACCAGCGAGGAAGTCGCGGACACGATTCGCGACGGTTCGTTCGGGATGGTCGTGGAGACGATGGATTTCTTCTCAGCCGTCTGCACGCGGGCGGACAAGGATGGCATCGGGCTGGGACAGGCGATCGGTGAGCAGCTAGCAGCGACGAAAGCACCGAACGCGGAGTTGAGCATCCTGGCTGCGGCGCACCGTTTGGGCGTGCCGGTAACGGTACACGTGGCATTGGGGACCGACACAATTCACATGGCCGATGGCGTCGATGGCGGCAAGCTGGGGGCTGCTTCCATGCTGGATTTCAAGCGTCTGTGTGCCGTGGTTAGCGATTTGGGGGCGAAGTCAACGGACGGGCCGGGCGGAGTGTGGCTCAACATTGGATCAGCCGTCGTGCTTCCCGAGGTGTTCCTCAAGGCGGTTTCGGTGGCGCGAAATCTGGGTGCGAATCTCGACGCTATGGTGACGGCGAACTTCGACATGCAGCGGCACTATCGCACGCGGATGAACGTGGTTTCGCGGCCTGTATCGGCGGGCATGGGGCACGAAGTCATTGGCCAGCACGAAATTCTCTTGCCCTTGTTACGTCAGGCGATTATCGAAAAGCTCGCGTGATCCGCACGTTGGGTTGATGCGGAGGGGCGACGCAGCCAACGGGCTGCGGTGCAGCGATTCGAAGAAGTGACGACTCTGATGGCGCAACGCGCGGTATTCCTCGACCGGGACAACACGATCATCGCCGATCCGGGTTACATCAACGACCCGGACGCGGTGCAGCTTCTGCCCGGAGCCGCGGGCGCGATTCGCAAGCTCAACGATGCCGGTTACACCGTGGTGGTGGTGACGAACCAGTCGGGGATTGCGCGCGGAAAGATCACCGAGCAGCAACTCGCGAGCGTACACGAGCGACTGCGCGACATGCTCAGCGAGCAGGGCGCGCGACTCGACGCGATCTACCACTGTCCCTATCTCGCGGGCGTCGATGCCACGGTGCCGCGTTTCCGCAAGGACAGCGAATTGCGAAAACCCAAGCCGGGCATGTTGCTGCGGGCGGCGAAGGAGATGGAGTTGTCGCTGCCCGCGTCGTGGATGATTGGCGACAGCGGTCATGACGTGGTCGCGGGCCGGCGGGCGGGGTGTCGCACGGTGCAGGTGGGGGCGAACGGAACGGCGACCAAGGCCGACGAAGTTCAGCCGGACTTTCGCGCGAATTCGCTGGCGGACGCGGTGGAGATCGTGCTGCGTCGTCCGAACCCAGAGCCGGTTGCGACGGCACCGGGTGCGGACGAGGCAACCCCTGAAAGTGGCAGTGTAACTGAGAGTCCCGCACAGGCGGCGTCGGATGATGTCGGCGGCACATTGGGTGAGATTCGCGATTTGTTGCGCAAGTTTGAGCGGCAGAAGCGACAGGACGACTTTTCGGTTGCACGGCTTGTAGCGACATTAGCGCAAATGCTTGCGGTTGCGGCGGGTTGTTGGGGTGTTGTGCTGCTCACCGGGGGGAATGCCTCAGCATCGGGATGGCTGCTCGTTGCGGTGCTGTTGCAACTCTTCGTGTTGAGCGCCATGGCGTTTGGACGCCGCTAGTCTGTCAGCTATCTGAATTGTCATCTCTTTGGGTTGTCATCTCAGTGGATGATTAGCGTCATCCAATATTCCCCAATCCCCCAAGCAACCGTAACAGTGAGGCGCTTGGACTTGGCGTAGTGTTGGTGCGCCTTGACATGGAAATATGCGATCTCTAGGCTGCAAAACTGGTAGATCACTTTTAGTGGGTCCGCAAATCGATTCCCGTATTCTCGAAGCAGCGTTTGTTTCAGGTCGGCGCAGTCTGATGTGCGGTGTACCAGAGGTAGCAGGTCATGCGTGGTACAGTGAAGTGGTTCAACGACACGAAGGGTTTTGGATTCATCACGCCGTCAGACGGCACAGCCGACGTGTTCGTACACCACACGTCAATCCAGTCTGAAGGGTATCGCAGCCTGAACGAAGGCGACCAGGTCGAATTCGAGGTGACCGAGGGGGAAAAGGGCCCCAAGGCCACGAACGTTCGCGCCGTATCCTAGCCGGTTCGCTACGCAGCCGGTACTTGCGGCGCTCCCATCAGCCGTTTCGCATCTCGGGCCGTCACACAGTGTAAACAGCGCATGGACGGTTGCGTGTATGTGTGCGCCTGTTCCGCGCGCACCCGCATTGCGAAACCCCTATCACCCGATCAACTACGGCGCCGGCGGAGGTTCCGGTGTTGCGGTCGGCAACGTCAGGTCCGCACCGTTTGAGTCCGCGTTCGTGGTCATGTCTACGGGCGGCAGGTTGTACTGCGATTCGGGCGCGACCGGTCCCCAGAAGATGATGTCCTTGGTTTCGTCGCCGCCATCGTCCACGCCGTCCGGGCCGACCGAATAGGGCACAGTGGTGATGCTTACACTGCGCATCGCCATGTCCTTGCCGGTGTAAGGATCGATGCGACTCTCGGCCATGCGGGCGCCCTGCAAATTGTCGAGCGATTTGGGCCAAGTGCCGTCCTTCTTGAAGTCGATCGCCATCTTGAGAAAAAGGTAGACGAGACGGCGCTGCGCTTCCGTGCGGAAGGTGGACTGGACGGACAATCCGACGGGCATGGTGAGCACGTTCAGTTCGGGATGTGCGCCAAAAGCTGCTTGCTCAAGGGCTGCGACCTTCTTGTTGATATCGACGACGGGTGAATCGTTGAGCAGGGCGCGCATGCCCGTGAAGTAATCGTGTACCGCCGTCGCGAGGACGCGTGGATCGGCATCAACGAAGGTGTCGGTACCGGCAGGGCGCGAGTTTGCCTCAGGATAGCGAATGCCGATGTAGTCGCGGAAGATGTCGGCATTCACGTTGGGCATGACCTGCACCTTGCCGTTTTCGTCAAGCACGCTGCACAGGAACTGGAGCAGTTGGAGTGCTGCGGCCTCGTCGAAATCGAGCGAACGCGCGACATCGTGCGTGAGCGGTTCGGCGTCGTACTTCTCGAGCATGTCGAGAACCTGTTGCCATTCGCTGACCATGTGGAATCGGCTTCGCATGCTGCGACGAATTTGATCGTAGACGAACGCGTGCTGGCCGTTCGCGAAGAGTTGCTCGTCAATGGTGAAGCCCTGCCCGAGGTGCCGGGCCATGATCATCGATGTTTGCAGCGCGATGGGGAGCAGCTTGGGGTCCACGGATCCGCCATCGGCGCGCCAGGCGCGCACAACGAGCATCTGCGAGATCAGCCGGGCGTTTGCGGTGAGCGGGGCATTGAGCTGGCAGAGCATCGCCTGATTGGGATTTCTACGCGTGGCGTAGTATTCGTACTTCCCGGCTTCGATGGCGACGTGGGCGAAACGGCGTTCGAGGTAGTACGCCCACTTCGCGAGGCCGAGGTGCTCATCCGTGTTCCAGTGCATGGGGACTTCCATGCGTTTGCGCAGGTCACGATCGGCGAAGGTGCCGTGGTCCGGCGCGAGATTGCCGAGGCGCTGCTGCGGATTGTCGTAGAGGAAGACGCCGTAGCTGTTGAGCGCGTTGCCGTTTGCGGCGTAGCTGGCTGCTTCGTCGTACCACGCGATGTAATCGACGGGTTCGTCGAAGGTCAGCTGCGGAACGGGGGGCGGATCGGGTGCAACGCCCCAACCGGTTGCGGCGATGAAGAGGGAAACGAGAACTGCGGTCATGGGTTCCTCCAGGTTGCTATCCGCGGACGCCGGTTTCGCTGTGCCTTGTTCGTGCGCTGCGTTACGTTGGCGGCGCGAATTGCGTATCGCGTGAATCGACGCCTTATACTGATGCCTTAACCTGCCCGCTGGTCGGGCGTTTGCTCGGTTGTGTCGTTTTGCGACTGGTGTGTTTATAATCGATCGGATGGGACCGGGACAACTGCCCAGTGTGTGACAGAAATGTTGCGCTCTTGCGGTGTGTGATGGTGAATTCGGGCTGATCTGTGGCGACAGGAGAATGATCATGGGCGAAACCCATGTTGGTTACGTGCAGGGCATCGCGATTCGTCAGGGAAAGAACGGGCCGATGCGTGAGTTGCACAGCGTGCGAGCATCGGCTGGTGGTGGTCTTGACGGCGATAACGATGCGACGCGGGCGCGGGCGATCACGTTCATTTCGTCACGTCAGTGGGCGCAGGTGCAGCGCGAACTCGATGCGGAGATTCCGTGGCACACGCGGCGAGCGAACATTCTGATCGATGCGGAGACGCTCGCGCCGCTGATGGGCAAGACGGTGCAGGTCGGTGGGGTGCGCGTGAAGATCAACGCGGAGACTCGGCCTTGCGAGCTGATGGATCAGTTGCACCCCGGTTTGCAGGCGGCGCTGAAGCCGGAATGTCGCGCGGGGGTATATGGGAGCATTCTGCACGACGGGACGATTGCGGTTGGTGATGCGATGGTCGAGGTGGACTGATCAAGGTGCTTGGCAACTCCCCTCCCTTTGGGAGGGGGCAGGGGGAGGGTGATTCAGGATGGTGCTTCGTTTCTCGTCAGCCCCTCGTTCATTCCCCCTCACCCAGCCTCTCCCCCGAGGGGAGAGGGGTTTGGTCTTCTCGCCCGTTGGGCATTTCTCATTGCGGGTTTGCTGGCCTCTACCTCGGGATGCAGGCTGGATGCCTGCACCACAATGACGGCTACGCCACAGTGTTCTGCGCATCGCAACTTTCCCAATGCAGGCAGGATGCCCGCACCACAATGTTCTTAATGTAGCTACGGTCGTGGGTCTTGCTACTTCGCGGCGGGTCTTGCGGCGCGCACTTGGTCGTTGATGTGCTGGAAGATTGCGCGCGTCGCGGTTGAGCGGTTCAGTGTGTAGAAATGCAGGCCGGCGACGCCGTTGGCGATGAGGTCTTCGCACTGCTTGAGCGCGTGTACCGTGCCCACCTGGCGGACAGCTTCCACGTCGTCCTCTACCGCTTCGATCTTTTCGAGCAGCGCCTTCGGAATGCTCGCGCCGCAGAGTTGCGTGAAGCGTTTGGTTTGTTTGACGCTGAGGATCGGCATGATGCCGACGATGATCGGTAAGTGGATGCCCTGCTTCTCGGCTTGCTCGCGGAAGCGGTAGAAGTCCGCGTTGTCGAAGAAGAGCTGCGTCACGAGATACTCGCAGCCGGCGTCCACCTTCTTCTTCAGATGCACCAGATCGGTCTTGAGGTCGGGCGCTTCCGGATGTTTCTCAGGATGGCACGCGCCCGCGACGCAGATGTCGTAGCGACTCTTGAGGAACGCGATGAGATCGGCTGCGTGCGCGAAACCACCCTCGACCTGCTTGAATTCGGTCTCGCCAGCCGGTGGGTCGCCGCGGAGCGCCAGGATGTTTTCGATCTTGGCGGCGACGAGATCGTCGACGACTTCCTCGATCTCGCGCTGCGTCGCGCCCACGCAGGTGAGGTGGGCGACGGGCTCAATGTCGGTGTCGGCTTTGATGCGTTCGACGAGGTCGACGGTCTTCTTACGTGTGCTGCCACCGGCGCCGTAGGTGACGGAGACGTAGGTCGGGTCGAGCTGTTTGAGCGAGAGGATGGTCTTGTAGAGGTCCCAGAATCCGACGTCATCCCTTGGGGGGAAGAACTCGAACGACAGCGTGGGGGGCTGCGACGTGATGCTGTCGATGATCTTCATGGTCGTGGAATCGAGGGCCCTCTACCCGGCCTGGCGTGGGAAAAACGTATTGGGAGCGGAAGGATTCGAACCTTCGAAGGCTAACGCCAACGGGTTTACAGCCCGTCCCCTTTGGCCGCTCGGGCACACTCCCAGGGGCGTGCGACCGGGAAGCAGCCGGCACCACCTTGGTACACGGCCAATGGGCTTATCGGACATATGGGCGGTCCGATGAAGCAATGCCCCCGAGGCACAAGCCGGGGATTCTAAGGCACCAGCGCGGTTCGTCAAGGAACGGAAAAGTGCCCCGCAATTACGACGGGCACACCGCAGGCGACTGGCGTTTGAGCCATACGGCGAGCGCCTTGAGTAGCGCGTCGCGTTTGATCGGTTTGCTCAGGAAATCATCGCAGCCCGCCTGCATGCACTCGTCGCGCGACGCAGTCATCGCGTGTGCGGTCAGCGCGAGAATCGGATGTTTATATCCGCGTTCGCGCAGTGTGCGGACCGCCGTGTAGCCATCCATCACGGGCATCTGCATATCCATGAGGATGACAGCGTAGGGTTGGCCCTCCGACATCGCCCGCAGCGCTTCGTCGACCGCCTCCTGTCCGTTCTCCACCACCGTGACGCGTGCCGACGCCGTCTTCAGGAAGTGGCTGATCAAGCGCTGATTGTCTTTACCATCCTCGGCGAGCAGGATGTCGCAATCGAGGCGCACGTCGGTCTTCGCCGGGTTGGGGGCAGTGCCCGCGTTCTCTTGCGGCGGCATGTCGGCGCGCTCAATCCCTTGCAGCGGACCGGTCGCGATCTCGACGCGAAACGTCGAACCGACCCCGGCATTGCTCGACACGGAGAGTCCGCCGTTGAGCATTTCCGCAAGGCGCTGGCTGATCGCCAGGCCCATACCCGTTCCGCCGTAGCGCCGTGTCACGGAAGCGTCGGCTTGCGTGAACGGCTGGAAAATCCGCGTCATCTGCGCCTCGGTCATGCCGATACCCGTGTCGGTCACATCGACGCGCAGGCGCGGCTCCGCGTGCGCTTCATCGAGGCTCGCGACGATGCCGACGCCGCCTTCGGCGGTGAACTTGATCGCGTTGGACGTGAGATTGAGCAGGATCTGTCGGAAGCGGAGCGGGTCGGTCTCAATGGACAGCGGGATCGGCGTTTTGTACGTCACGTCGAATGCGAGGCCCTTGTCGGCGGCTTTGACCGAGAGCAGCGTGCGGACGTCCTCGATGATGTTGAAGGGAGAACACGCGGTGCGCATGATCTCAAGCTTTCCGGCTTCGATCTTCGAGAGGTCGAGCAGATCGTCGATCAGGAGGAGCAGGTGATCGGAGTTGCGCGTGATGATGGACAGATACTCCGGTAACTGTTGTTCGCAGAATTCACGCGTTGGGGGGCAGGTGTTTTGGATCAGTTCGACGTAGCCGCAGATGGCGGTCATGGGCGTGCGGATTTCGTGGCTCACGTTGGTGAGGAATTCCGCTTTTGACCGATTCGCCCGTTCGGCGGCCTGATGCGCCTGCACCACGTGCCGGTTGATGCGCACCAATTCATCGCGTGCGGTTTCAAGATCGCGCGTCCGCTCCTCGACCATGCGTGAGACTTCCTCGAGCGTCGCGTGCGCCTGGCGCGTCGCGGTCCACTTCTGCGTCAGTGCGTTGGCCAGTTGCAACACCTCGATGGTGTCGAACGGTTTCTTGAGGATGAGCAAACGATCCGGGTTGCCGATCTTTTCGACCACCTCGTCCCAGGAGTAATCGGAATACGCTGTGCAGATCACCACCTCAAGGTCGGCGGAGACGCCCCAGAGATGTTGAATGGTTTTGAGCCCGTCCCAGCCTGGCGGCATGCGCATGTCGACGAAGGCGACCGCGTGCGGACGTTTCTGCGCCAGTGCGCTCTCGAAGATTTGCAGGCCGATCTCGCCTTGTATTGCGAAGTCCAGCTCATACGCCGGCAGCTTGCACGCGGATTCGGGCGCGGGGCGGCTGTCGCCGAACAACGCGGCCTTGGCGCTGTCGAAGTCCGGCGTTGTGGCATCCGGCGGCGTCAGGATCTTCCGGAAGTCGTCGTGGATCATCTCCTGATCGTCGATGACCAGGATTCTGCGATTCATGGTTGTCGTGGAGTCGGTCATACAGCATCCTCATCGAACATGCTCATCACGGTGGGATCGCTCGGCACTTCGGCGACGCGCGGTATCTCGATCACGAACGTGGCGCCGCGCCCGGCGCCAGCGCTGCTGGCGGTCAGTGTTCCGCCCAGCCCCTTGGCGGCGAGCGCCGAACCGTGCAAACCGAAGCCGTGTCCTTTCGGCTTGGTGGTGAATCCGTAAGCGAAAATCTTCGGCAGGTCCGTCGGTTTGATGCCGATGCCATTGTCCGACAGCGCGATGCGCACGTGGCGTTCGTCGGATTCGATTCGCAGCGTTATCCGCGGGTCCGAGGGTCTGGCGTCCTGAATCGCGTGTCGCGCGTTGCTCAGCAAGTTAAGTAAAATCTCCATCAGCCTGTGCCGGTCGGTGGCGATCGGATCGACGTCCGCGAATTGCTGCACGACCCGGATGTTCGACCGTGCGGTCATGCCGTCCATCTTCAGCGCGTCATCGATCGCCTCCGCGATGTCGACGCGCTCGACGACGCCCACGTAGCGCGCGTACTGCTGCTGCTTCACGATGATGCTCTTGATGTGATCGAGGCTGTCGCTGAGCGCGTTCAACTCGGCGGTGACGGATTCACGTTCCTGGTTGAGGCATTTCTCAAGCTCGGACATGTACTTCGCGAGCTGCACGCCGCGATTCTGCGCGCCGAGGTATTCGGCGATGTCCGAGGGGTGATCGTTCAGCATCTTCACGACCGGCGCCAATTCGCCGATCTTGAAGCGGCGAATGCCGTCCATGGAAACCGTGGCCGCGACGCTGGCGCTGTTGAGCACGTTTCCGACGTTGTGCAGCACGCTGGTCGCGATCTCGGCCATGCCCGTCTGCCGCGACGCGTTCATCAACTCGCGCTGCATCTTCTCCATGGCGTTCCGTTGACAGCGCAACTGCTCCGCCATCTCGTTGAAATGCGTCGCCAGTTGGCCCAGTTCATCGCTGCCGAGGTCGTCAATGCGATGCTTAAGGTTGCCGGACGCGAGCGCTTGCGTCGCCGCGACCAATGCGTCGATCTTCTTCATGACCATGCGCGATACCGGCGAGAACGTCGACAGGCCCAGGATCGAGAGCGCGACCAGGCCGAGCGCCCCGGCGCCGATAACCTTTGCGATGAAGTGCGCCGCCTTGATCGCCGCGACCTGCTGCTCCGCGACCTCTTCATCCTCGCGCTCGATGTGTTCGTGAATCGTGTCCGAGAGCAAAGTGATCGTCGGTTGCACCTCACGCCTGCACTGGGAGACCGCCTCGTCGACGCGTCCCTGGTTCACCAGTTCACGCGAACGCATGACCTGCCCGCGCAATTGGAGATAGGTCTTTCGAATATACTCCAGACGCGCGTCCTCAGCCGCGACGGAATACTCGTTGTCGTCGTTCTCGTCACCGGTCTCGATCGCCCATTCCGCTTCGGCTGCGGTTTGGAACTTCGCCATGCCCGCGTCGCTGTCGCGCAGCGCGGTGGCGACCTCGTCGAATGACCCGGCTCCAGTCAGCGCGTTGGCGTGGACGCGGACCAGACGCTCGGTTCGAAGCAGCGCCTGAAGCGCCGCGTCGCGATGCGCATGTGCGCCGCTGGCCCAGGTGAGCGAATGCTCCGTGCGCTTTGCGCTCCAGACGGCGACGGATACGAGGGCCAGCGCGCACACGTTGACGATGCTGAGGTTGATCCAGACTCGCTTGCGAATCGTCAAGGCACGGACTCCTGCAACATTTACGCGGCGTTGAGTGATTCTGTGACACCTGCGGACATGTCAACGTGACGGCTATCGTGTCGCTGAATTTCATCGGCGGTGCGTCCGTGTGCGGTTAGGTAGGATGCCCGCAAGGCGCAGCAAGGCGGATGTTCAGCTCGACGCGACGTTGTCGGATGCTGTTCAAGCGTTGTTGACCGGTTGGGCGATGACCATCGCGCGGCGCGACGGCGGTTGCGGCGGGCGCGCACGCGCTCACAGCGTACGCGCGGACCACGCTTGCGTTCCACGGTTGTGAACGATGACGCTCCGCCGGCTCCGAAATCCGTCACATCGATACGTGGCACAGGTCAAGGTTTCAATTGCAGGTGAACGCGAAAAGGTGGGAGCGGGTTTCCCACAACGGAAGATTCCAGGCTGGACGAACCGCGCGAGGTCGCAGCTCGCGCGCAGCCGTCGCCGGCGCACTCGGGTGCGAAGAAGCGTGTGTCCGACAAGTTGGCATCGCCGAAGTGGTCCAAGTCGAATGGTCCGCAGCCGGTAAACGCGGGCGCAGTTGGGGGAGTATTGGGGCAGGTTGACGTATCAGATAAGTAAGCCTGACCCCCTTAATCTTCCCCCTTAATCTTCGAGGTTGGTACAATTTTGGGCAATTGGCCGTGGCGGCGGGCGAATCTGGAATGACTCGCCTGACGTGCGAGCGCGGTGGGCTAGGTACGCTTTGTTCTGGCCTTCTTCGATGCGGCCTTTTTCGACGCGACCTTCTTCGACGCGGCCTTCTTCTTCGCGGCCTTCTTCTTCGCGGTTTTCTTCACGGGGGATTTCTTTGCCTCGGTTTTCTTGCCGGTTGCTTTGGCTGCTTTCTGCTTGGCAGTCGTGGGTCTGGATTTCTTGATCGCCGATTCGTAGAAGGCGATGTACTTCTTCACCGGCACGCGTTTGATCACCTGACCGATCACGCTTAGCGGGATGTCGTCGAGCTTCTTGAAGCGTACGCACGACTTGCCCATGTCGAGCTTCTTGCCGGTTTTCGCCCAGGCTTCGCGGAACCAGGCTTCGGTTTCGGGGTGGCCATAGCAACACATGAGGTAGATCGCCATGTGGTTTTTCTGCGATGCAAGGCTGGCGAAGGGCAGCGGCTGCTTGGGGTCGCAGTGATAACCGTCCGGGTAGATGCTGTGCGGGACGTAGTATCCGATCATGCCGTACGTCATGCCTTCCTCGTAACCTTTGGGCAGGTTTTTGCGGATGACGTCGCGAACGGTGCTGATGGCTTCGCGGCGATCGGGCGGAAGTTCAGCGAGGTACTGGTCGACCGTACTTGCTTTGCTTTGCATGGGGGCATGGTAGCGGCACGGGCGTGCGTGCGTCCATGGGAAATCACACGGGTTCATGAGGATTGCCCGTAGCTACGGGTGGCACGGTCTCGCGCAGCGAGGCCGTGGTCTCTCGCCTTTGCATGACATCAGTCTTGCGGCGACCACGGCCTGACTTCGTCAGACCGTGCCACCCGGTGTGTCGAGCGCATGCGTTTTTCGTCCGCTCCCTCACAGTCGCGGCTCGGATTGGGGTGCATCGCGGCGTGCCACCTGTATTCGCCGCGGAATTCGATTGCGTTGCGGTGGGCCGGTTGGGGTTGTAGGCTGCCGGCCATGTCGAACGCACCTTGTCAACGCATTGCCCAGTTTGCCGTTACGGTTCGCGAATACGATGAAGCCATCGCGTTCTATGTTGACGTGCTGGGATTCTCGCTGGTTGAGGATACGGACTTGGGCGGCGGGAAGCGCTGGGTTCGGGTTCAGCCGCCAGGGTCTAGCGGGGCTGGGATTCTGCTCGCGCGGGCTGTGGGGCAGGAACAACTCGCCAGCGTCGGAAACCAGACGGGCGGGCGCGTGTTCATCTTCCTGGAGACGGACAATTTCGTTCGCGACTACGATCGACTCGTGGCGCGCGGGGTGACGTTTGTTCGGCCGCCAACGGAGGAGCCTTTCGGTACTGTGGCGGTGTTTGAAGATTTGTACGGCAACAAGTTTGATCTGATCGAGCGGCGCGCGTCGGCGCATGACGCGGCGGGCGCGTAGGGAGTACCTCATGTCGATGCAGCGGCGATGGTTCGGGATGGCGGTGGTGGCGGGTAGTCTGTTTGCCGTGACGGGTTGTGCGCATGATCGAATTCCCAATGTGCAGATCACCCCGCGCAGCGAATGGGCGAAGGCTGAGCCCGTCGCGGAGCGTTTGCACACGCACACGCCGAAGTATCTGACGGTGCACCACGCGGGCGTGAAGGATGACGGGCTGGTGCCGGGCGATGAGCAGATGCGCCGGCTTTACACGTTCAGCGTGAACGAGAAGCCGTGGGGCGACGTGCCCTATCACTACGTGATTGACCGGCGGGGGAAGGTGTTCGAGGGGCGCCTGACAAAGTTCGCACCGGACACGAACACGGGCTACGACGTGAACGGACACATTTGCGTCTGCGTGAAGGGCGACCTGACGACCCAGCCACTCCTTGAGGCGCAGTATCGTTCGCTGGTTGATCTGCTGGTGAAGCTGGCGGCGGAATACGACATTCCGGATTCGCGCGTCGCGGGCCATATGGATTACTCGCCGGGAAAGACGGATTGTCCGGGCGTGCTCGAGCAGTACATCAAGGACGGAACGCTGCTGCGCGACATGGCTGCGGTTCGTGGCGGACACACTTTCACATTCGAGGCGAAGACCATGCCATAGGGGTTTCACGCAATTTGTTTCCGCGCTCAGTGTTTGTGATGACTGGGCGAGCGGATCATCGCGGATACATCTGAAGCTTTCGCAAAAGCTAGGCTTTACATATCTCTAATCTGGCAGGCCAATTCACCGGTTGAGCATTGACTCTCCCATGCGAATTTGGGACGATCAGCGGCAAGCATCGGGTGTGGAGTTGGCATCACTGCGCAATTCTCCTGGGAAGCTATGCAAGCGAAGGATCGCGGACGCGTGATAAAGCGGGCGGTCCTTGCCAGGATTGACGCGGGTGCCGTAACTTTCGGGAGCTGCCAGGGATGGTTAGGCCCCTATTCTGGTTGATGTTGTCGCTTGTGCTCGGGACGACTGCGCCCACGTGCGATCAAGGCGGCAATTCCACGCCCACACCGGACATGACGTCAAACGGTGAAGGCAACGCCTCAGGCGATGCCGCGCTGGCACCGGGTACCTGGGGTGGCGACGGCATACGTTTGGTCGTGCGTGAGGACGGCGCCGATTTCGAATTCGATTGCGCGATGGGCGAAACAGCCGATCCGATCAAGACGGATGCGGATGGTGCCTTTGCCAATGCCGGCGAGTACACCCGCGAACAGGGCGGGCCGGTTTCGGTCGACGACCCTCCGCTGCCATCGCTGGCGGCGGAATATCGCGGAACCGTAACCGGTGATGTGATGCGGTTGACCATCACGCTCACGGCGACGGATGAGCAGATCGGGCCGTTCGAACTGGAGAAGGACAAACAGGCTCAGCTTGAGAAGTGTCTGTAGCGTGCTGTGCCTGCGGCTGTGTAGAAATCGTATCGGCGATCCTGAAGGGTCGATCCGATGGGGGATATCGCAACATACCTATGCGACGACAGAGGGGAAAGGTAATCCGATGATATGCAGACAGGGGACACGCGGAGCCGCTATGCAACAGCGTACGCTGCTGATCGGTCGTCGTTCGATTGCTGAATTGATCGTGCAGGTGACTTTGGCGGTGGGGCTGGTGGTTGCCCTGCCGGCGCGTGCGGAAGACCAGCCGAGCACGCCGCAGTCGGTACCGTACTCGCACGAACTTCCGCGTTCGATCGATCGCAGCCCGGCGGTCACGGAATTCGGCGGGCCGCAGTATCGGCTGACGTCGATACCTTTGAACTTCCTGGGCAGCCAGTTCAACGTGGACAGCGGTTTCTTCCCGCCGGATACGATGGGCGCGGTTGGGCCCGATCATATCGTGGAACTGATCAACGGTCGGTACGACGTCTACCAGAAGTCCACCGGAATCGAAGTGGAAACGCAATCGTTGGTTGGTTTCTTCGTGACGAAGGTGGGACTCGCGTCACCGCCGGTCAACAGTTGCGTCGCCGACGTGTGTACGCTTTCAGGCGCGGACTGCTCCGTCAACGCTTGCCGCGCCAATACGATCGTCGATCCACGCATTGTATTTGATCCGAGGACCAACCGGTGGTTTGCGGTCGGCATCGATCTGTTCAGCAACAACAACATTTACGTGGCGCGTTCGGACACCGATGATCCCACGGGCGATTGGGACGGCGTGCGGTTTGCGGCTGACACGGTAGGCGGGGGCGATGAATTCCACGACTATCCGACGATGTCCGTTGACGCGGATGGTTTATTCATTTGCACGCAGGACTTCAACGGACCGGGCAATGAGTCGTGCTATTCGATTCCCAAAGCCGACCTGCTGCTCGCTGTGCCCAGCGTTGCGAACATGACGCGCTTCGAAGCGACGCCCGCGAATCTGCCCACGGTTGACGGCAGCATTCAGGCCGCGCTGGGATTCGGGCCGTCCGATGGACACGTTCCGATTCTGGGAACATCGGGCGGATCGCTGATTCGCGGAAACATCAATGGGGCGAACGCTGCTGGTGCGACGTTGAGCGCAACGGTAGGGATCACCGGTGACCCGGGGCACGCAAGTCCTCCCGCGGCGCGCCAGCCGCATCCAAATGATCCCAGCGTGACGCTTGAGAACGTCGCGCCGCGCTTCGTCGCGAACGTATTTGAGTTGGGCGACAGCCTTTGGGCCGTGCATTCGGTGCAGGGCAGCGGAAGCAACGCCGCGCTGCGTTGGTATGAGATCGACGAAACCACCAATACCGTTCTGCAAACCGGTTTGATTGAAAACACCGACGAGGACTATCACGAGCCGTCAATCGTGGCGAGCCCGCTCGGCGACGTGGTCATCGGGTACACCTGTTCGGGCCCGAATCTTGCGCCGAGTTCGTGCGTTTCGGTTGGCGAGACGAACGCGGGCACGACGACTTTCGCGGCGCGCACCATCCTGCAAACCGGTGCGGGGCACTACTTCCAGGACGGCGGGACGGGGCGCAACCGTTGGGGCGACTACAGCGCGACGGTGATCGACCCGACGAACCCGTGCGCGTTCTGGACGTTCCAGGAGATTGTTGCGGTGAGCGCCGTCGGTGATGTGGGACCGGACCCGCGCAGCCCTGGCGGTGCGTGGGGCGTGCAGATCACGCAGATCTGCACGGACGATGAAGACCCCATGGTTTCCGGGTTTGTCGCGACTCCCGGCAACGTTGACACGAACTGCATGTACGAGGTGCCGTTCAGCGCGACGGTCACGGACAATTGCAGCATCAGTTCGGGGAACGTGCAGGCGGGGTCTTCGCTGGTTTCGGGAAGCGCGACGGTCGGCTCGCCGTTCTTCACGGCAACCCAAAATGGTATTGATCAGGTGGATATCTCCGGGTACCTGATGGTGACGGACCTGACGACGCCAACGGCGACGATCGAAATCCAGTTGATGGCGACGGACAACTGCGACAGCACGGGTCTGTTCAGCATTCAGGTTGACGTGGCAGATATCATTCCGCCGCAAATCGAGCCCGCCATATTCGATTCGAACGGTCCGTACGAGATGAGCGCGGACTGTACGACGACGATTGGGTTTAGCATTACGATGACCGACAACTGCTGCGTGGATACCAATGCAATCACGGTGACGCCGGTGTTGCCGGGCAACGTGACGCTGGCCAACCTGTCCTACGTGCTGAACGTGATCAGCGTCGACGAGGTCGAGGTGGTCGGGCAGATGATTCTTCAGGATCTGATGCAGACTGCACCGCCCAACGACGGTTGCATCACGGAGGTCGGGCTGCAAGCTGGAGTGTTCGATTGTGCCGGGAACTCGGCGCAGGGGCTTGTCGGCACGAACAGCGTGGTCGATGTGACACCGCCTGAGCTCACGTGTCCCGAGGATGTGGTTTACGATCGCGGTCTGGTGCAGTGTCCGCCGTTGACACCGGCGCAGTGGTTGGCGAGCGCGATGGCGACGGACAACTGCTCGATACCGATGATTACGAACGACGCGGATTCCGTAGGTTTGCCGTGCGGCGGGTTCCCGTGCGATGGCGACAACTTTGTCACGTTCACCGCGGTGGATGAATGCGGAAACGTGTCGACTTGCGGTGCAACATTGACCGTGGTGCCGCGGCATCCGGGTTGGAACAACGTGGATGTGGGGATCAATCTCACGTCGCACCAGCCAACGTATTGGTCGGCGCTCAGCGGCAATCCCGCGGGCGTGACGAATTTCCCGATTCTCGATCCGGGCTGTCTGCCGGGCCGCAAAGCCACCGACGGCAGCGGCGATCGCGTGCTGCGCGGGTACATCGTCGCCTGGGCGGTGGACAACAACGGCGTGGAGATTCGCTGGAACCACCTGAAGGGCGATGTCGTGATTGTCAATTACGACAAGGGCACCGCGTGGGAGTACACGACGTACAGCTTCGCCGTGGTGAATGGAGCCGCCAATGGCGCGCCGACCGGTCTCACGCCGGGGCAGCTTGATCTCGACGGCATCGAGTATGACCGGGGCTACGGCATGCTGCTGCTCGACTTCTATGCGTCGGGCGCGAGCCCGTTCGGCAGCCAATCGGCGCTGGACACTGACCTGACGTTGCTGCCGATCAGTGTCGACTTGCGGCAGGAAACGACGGGTCCGGTGACGACCAAGGCGAGCTTCACCGTGTGGAACCAGAACGAGGTCAAGCTGACCGGGATGGATCGCTGCGTGACGTGTTGGGATCAGCAGCTTGTCAGTCTCTATGCCGATCCGAACTACTTCCTGCGTGGCAACCTCCAGACGGACAAGGGTAAAGCCCAGATCGTTGGCATCAACAGCCAGTTGTGTGACTTCGACTACGACCCGGGCGACGTGTGTACGCAGAACGCGTTGGCGGCTGACCCGAATGCGAGCGGTGCCGATCCGGCCTGCGATCCGCGCGATACTCTGAGTCAGGATGCGTCGTTGCTCGGTGTTGTCGCCAAGCAGATGGCGTTCACGCCGAACGGTCCGTATGACGCCGCGGGCATGAACCTGATCGGTATGGGCTATCAGGATGCGTTGATTCGTGCGGACTTCGCCGGTGGCCCGCCGGACGAGCGTCCGGGCGACATCGGTGGTTCACGCACGCCGACGCGTACCGGGCGGCAGGCTGGTGATTTGTCCGCAACGAACGCGGATGAGCCGGCAGCGTTGCTGGCGGCGAATGACCGTGGCAGCGCCAGCGAAAAGGGCAGTCTGCTGATCTTCCCAAAGGTGGAGCTGCGCTGGAACGCGCTGGGTGACACTTTGATCCAGGATACGTTCATCGATCTGACGAACGATTATCCGGGTGACGTTCACGTGCAGATGTACTTCATCAACGGCGATCCGATGATCGTGCCGTAGCCGGTGTGTAGGTAGGGGAATTTCAAGGCAGCACGGATTGGTTTTCCGATCCGTGCTGCTTTTTTTGCGCGATGTTGGGTGTCGAATCGCTACCCACGCCCGGAGGGCATGGGCCACCCGACCCAAAGGGTGTGGTCGCCCTGGCTTAGTTTGCAATGGTCGAGGGGATGGTCGGTGCTTGTGTGCGGCGGGGCATGAAGCGGCGGAAACGCGGTGCCGCAGGTGGAGCGGTGTCGTCTTCTTCCGTTGATTGCGCTGCGATAATGTCGCGCCAGTTGAGCAGTTCGAGGCGTCCGTCGGTATGCTCGACGAGCGCGGTGCAATTCTCCGTCCAGTCGCCGCAGTTGCAGTACAGAATGCCGTCGCGTTCGAGCAGCGCGGGGCGGTGCGAGTGGCCGCAAACCACGCCATCAACCTCGTTGCGGAGAGCTTCCTCGACGAGCAGGTCCTCGTAGTTCTTCAAATGGCGAAACGCATTCTGCATTTTGCGTGCGACCGCAACCGACAGCCGCCATTCGCGCAGACCGAAAAGGCGGCGGATGAAGTTGACGACGTGGTTCAGGCGGATGAGGTGCTGGTGCGCGCCGTTGCAGAGCAGTGAAAACGCGCGGCGATGGCGGACCACCGCGTCGAATTCATCGCCGTGCGTGACCAGCAGCCGCTTGCCGTCCGCCGTCGTGTGGATGTCTCGCGTCTTCACTTCGATGTCGCCGAAGGTGAATCCGACAAAGCTGCGGAAGAACTCGTCGTGGTTGCCGGGGATGTAGACGATCTTCGCGCCCTTTCGGCTGCGTTTGAGCAGCTTGTGCATCACCTCGTTGTAGAGCTTCGGCCAATACCATTTTTTGCGCAGCGTCCACACGTCGATGATGTCGCCGACGAGGTAGAGGTAGTCGCACTTCATCTGGTCGAGGAACGAGTGTACGAGCTGGGCCTGCGATTCCAGCGAGGCGAGGTGCAGGTCGGAGATCCACACGCTGCGATAAAAGGTGCTCATGGCCAGATGTTCTCTCGACGTCGACTCAGGTCATCGTCAGTGCAACGGGGGCCGGCACGTCGCCGGTCACCAGTTCGTTCGCGAATTCCTCGATGGCAGCGAGCGCTTCGCTCGCGCCGTCGTGCTTGTGTCCTTGGGCCGCGGCTGAGAGTTTTTCACCGTCCGCGAGGAAGTTCCGCAGCAATTCCACGGAGATTCCGCCGCGCGGGACGCGCCGACCAAAGCCGAGCCGTTCGATCTGGTGTGCGTTCAGCCTTTGCTCGTGGCAGGCCATCGGCGTGCCCAGCATGGGTTTTCCAAAGTGCATCACCTCGCCGATGAGCTGGTTGCCGCAGGTGGCGTAGACCGCGCGGCAGCTCGCGAGATCGTCGAGGAATGCCTGCTTGCTGATCGGTTTGAAAGTGAGGTTGCCGTCGGTGCCGGTGCGCGGTACGCCGTAGACGAAGACCGGACAATCCTGAGCACGCAGCGCCTGCTCAACTGCCGGTGTGAACTCGTACTCGCCTTTGTTGATGTAGGCGAGCAGGTGATCGCCCGCGGTCGGGGTCATCTTGAGCACGTCGTCGCGAATGACCGCGCCCACGCGCTTCACGCCGGCGCGGCGCGGCGCCGCGTCGAAGAACCCGGACACGACGGCGCGGTCCGGCTGGCCGTAGAGCCGTCTGTAGACAAACGCATTTCCCCAGTTCGCGACGCGTTCGTACCAGGGCATTTCGGGACGGCAATACACCAGCAAGCCGAAGTGGTCGAAGGTGATGCGGGGAATCCCCAACTTCCTGCCGATCCAATGCGTGAAGATTTCCGAATCGGTGATGAGCACCTGCGCGCCGAATTCTTCGATCTGATTGGCGATCATGTCGAAAGACGGACCGCGAAGGCGCACTTCGAGCATCAGCGACAGGTTGCGTTTGATCGTGAGGTAGTTGGAGAGCTTGCCGCGGTTGTTGAAGTAGTATTTGAGGTAGGGTATTCGTGTGACGTCGAAGTCACCGGACAACGCGTGATACGCGTCGCCGCCGGCGAGAATGAGAACATCGTGCCGCGCACACAGGCGTGGCAAAATCGCCCGCGCCCGCATCGCGTGCCCGCGTCCAAACCCGTGTATCCCGTACGCGATCCTCAAGCACCCACCTTTCCGGCTCGCTGGATAACGTCGTAACGTCAAGGTTTGATTGATGTTATATAATGATTCGGTGAAGAAATCACTATTGAGCGTCTACCGGCTGGCGTAGCCGATAATTGCCGTATTTCCTGGGACTTGCGCGTCACTCGCCCCAACGACTCACAGGTGTTGTTCCACCACTGCTCAAGAGCAGTGGCACATGGATTCGGCGTCGCATGCATTGGGGGATTCGCGATATGGGTGCGATGTTTCTTGCGGCCTACATGTTTTGACATAACCGTCTGATTACACAGAGGATATGCAACGGACGGTAGTCCGCGGCGCGGGCCGGCGGTAGAATAGTCGGATTGTTGAGACGCGGATTCCGCGAGCCGGTGCGCTTGCGTGGTGGGTTGTGATGCCAAAGTCTTATCGGTCAGCCATCTTTCAGGGCGTGCTCTTTGTCATGGCGACGCTGGTGGCGTTCGCGCTGCTGGTGCGGACTGATTTGGTGCGCCGGTTGGCATACCTGGTGGAGAAGGGCCGTCTTGAAGCCCAGCGCGAAGCCCTGCCGGATGACGACGAGTTGGCCCGGCTTAACGCGGACGCGCGGACGGTGGCTGCGGTCGTGACACCGGCAGTCGTGCAGATCATCACCGAGAAGCAGATCAACATGGCCGCTTTGTTGGGCCAGCGCCGCAAACCCGATCAAAGTGTGCCGGACATCAGCGTGCCGTCGAACGGTCTGCCGTCGGGCCATCCCAGCCCCGCGGAGGTGGACCGATTTCTGCGGCAGCATGAGCAGTTTCGCGCTCCGGACGGATACGGCAGCGGATTCATCGTCGATGCCGAGCACGGTTACATCGTGACGAACGACCACGTGATCGCCGGCGCGGACACGATCTATGTTCGACTTGCGGACGGGCGGATTGCGAAGGCGGAGGTGCTCGGCGCGGACCCGCGATCCGATCTCGCAGCCATTCACATCGACGTTGACAACCTGCACCAGCTGCCGATCGCGGAGGACGACGGCGTCGAGGTGGGCGATCCGGTGATGAGCGTGGGGAATCCGTTCGGGCTCGAGGGCAGCGTCAGCCGGGGCATCATCAGCGCGAAGGCGCGGAGCAACATCAACATTCACGGGACCGAGTATCGCGGGTTCCTCCAGACGGACGCGGTGATCAATCCGGGCAACAGCGGCGGGCCGCTGGTGAATCTGCGTGGCGAGGTTGTGGCGATCAATACGGCGATTGCGACCGAGACCGGGCATTATGACGGCGTGGGGTTTGCGATTCCCGCGCGGCGGATCCGACAGGTGCTGCCCGCGCTGATTCGCGGTGAAACTGTTCCGCGCGGTTTTCTCGGTGTGACGATTGCGGACGCAGCCGTTGAGGGTAGCGAACGGGTTACGGGTGATGATATGTTCGTCGACCCGGCACTGCGGGAGAACCGCGGGGTGCTGGTGCGCGACGTGATGGAGGACTCACCGGCGGAGCGGTTTGGCGTGCTGGTGGGTGATGTGATCGTGAGCATCGATGGGACGCGGTTGCGGCAAACGGCTGACCTGATTGATATTGTTGGGGATTCGTCGCCGGGGGCTACGATTGCGCTTGCGGTTGAGCGGAACGGCGAGCCGATGACGATTGATGTGACGATCGGTCGCCAGCCGGAGGGGTTTAGTACGCGGCAACCGATTGATAACTAGAATGCAGGCAGGATGCCTGCACCACAAGACGGAATGCAGGCGAGTTGCCTGCACCACAAATCCGAGCCGCGACTGTGAGGGAGCGGGGGGAGTGCAGAGTGCAGAATTCAGAGTGCAGAGCTATGGCAGAAGTCAGAATGCAGAAGGCAGAACTGTGAAACGCCGCGCGCGTCACGTTTTTCTTTCTACGAATTAGCGAGTCTGGAGTGAGGAACTGATATGGCATCGCATGGTGGGGCTGGAGATCGTTTTGAACGGAAGCGTGAAAAGGAAGAGGCGCATCGCAAGCAGCTTCCGGGTGCCGACGACGAGCCGCTTCCTCCGCCCGTTGAGCCGATTCATTCCGACGCAAAGCCCGGGCGCAATGATCCCTGCCCGTGCGGTAGCGGCAAGAAGTACAAGCAGTGCTGCGCGAAGAAGTAGCTCCGTTTGACGGCGGTTTCGCGGCGATTTGCGATTCCGCAATCTTCGATGATCGCATCGTGTACATCTGACGGCGTAGGACGCGCTCTGGCAGCCGATGGGTTTGCCTTGGTGCGGGCGGTGTTTGATGCCGATGCGGTTGCAGCCATCCGCGCGGAGCTTGATAAGCCGATGGATCGTGCGAGCGTGCTGCGGCGGCGCGGTGGGGCGTACGCGATGCGCAACGTGTTCGATCGTGCGCCGGTGCTCCGCGGCTTGACGCTTGCTCCGCAGTTGCTCGACGTCGTTCATGCCGCGATGGGGGAAGCAGCCACCCTCACCCGCGCGATTCTCTTCGACAAAACCCCGAACGCGAATTGGCATGTCGGTTGGCATCAGGACACTGCCGTCGCGGTCGAACAGCGTGTGGATACGCCGGGATACGGCCCGTGGTCGGTGAAGGCGGGCGTGACGCACGTGCAGCCGCCGGCTGATGTGCTGGCAGGGATGGTTACGACGCGGATTCACCTGGACGCGTGTGGCGAGAGCGACGGCGCGCTGATGATCATTCCCGGTTCGCATGCGGCTGGCAAGCTGGCGAGCGACGCGGTGACGCGCTGCGTTCAGGAGCGGGACGCGGTAACGGTCGCAGCCGATGCCGGGGACGTGCTGCTGATGCGTCCGTTGATTTTACACGCGTCTCGACCGGCGGAGCGTCCCGCCCGTCGGCGAATCCTGCATCTCGAATGGGCTGCGACGGCGTTGCCCGGGGATTTGCAATGGCATCGGGCCTGATTGCTTCCACGGCGTGATTCCTTCCACGGCCTCGCTGCGCGAGACCGTGCCACCCTGCGCTGTGGCGACTGTCCTTTGACTTTCTCACCTTCGCACTTGCTCACTTTCCCACCGGGGCGTGACGGCGGTCGAAAGGGCGTTATCATGCCGGGCTCGGCGATATAGTCGCGCGTTGCGTGTCGCACATGCGGTATTTCCCGGTAGTGGATCGAAGGACGAACATGACATCAGAGTCGCACAATCCTGGCGGTGACGGCAGCGATGCGCCGCGCCGGTTGAATTTCGTCGAGCAGATCATCGAGGATGATCGCAAGGCTGGTAAGTGGGATGGGCGGGTGTGCACGCGTTTTCCCCCGGAGCCCAACGGCTACCTGCATATCGGCCATGCCAAGAGCATCCACCTCAACTTCGGGCTCGCGCAGCGCTACGGCGGAACGTGCTACCTGCGCTTCGACGACACCAATCCGATCAAGGAGGAACAGGAGTACATCGACTCGATCATCGCGGATGTGCAGTGGCTGGGGTATGACCTGACGGATCGCATATTCTACGCGTCCGACTACTTCCAGCAGATGTACGACTGGGCGGTGCAACTCGTTAAGGCCGGTAAGGCCTACGTGTGCGACCTCAACGCGGAAGAGGTGCGCGAGTATCGCGGGACGTTGACGGAAGCGGGCAAGAACAGCCCCTATCGCGATCGCGGCGTTGAGGAAAACCTCGATCTGCTCGATCGCATGCGCAAGGGCGAATTTCCCGACGGCAGCCGGACGCTGCGCGCGAAGATCGACATGACGTCTCCAAATATGAATCTGCGCGACCCGGCGATGTATCGCATTCTGCACGCGAAGCATCCGCGCACGGGCGACGCGTGGTGCATCTATCCGATGTACGACTGGGCGCACGGGCTGGAGGATTCGATCGAGCGCATCACGCACTCGATCTGCACGCTGGAGTTCGAGAACCACAGGCCGCTGTACGACTGGTTCCTCGACGCATTGGGAATTTATCATCCCCGGCAGATCGAATTCGCCAAGCTCCTGCTCAACTACACGGTGATGAGCAAGCGGAAGCTGATTGAACTGGTGCGCGGCGGGCACGTGCGCGGGTGGGACGATCCGCGCATGGCAACGATCAGCGGCTTGCGCCGGCGGGGCGTCACGCCGGTGGCGCTCAAGACGTTTTGCAGCGAAATCGGGGTGGCGAAGTTCAACAGCACGATCGACCTCGGCCGGTTGGAGTATTCCATTCGCGAGGACCTCAACCTGCGCGCGCCGCGGGTGATGGCGGTGCTCAATCCGCTCAAGGTGGTGATCACGAATTATCCCGAGGATCAGGTCGACGAACTGGACGCGGTGAACAACCCGGAAGACGCGTCTGCGGGCACGCGCAAAGTACCCTTCAGCCGGGAGCTGTACATCGAACGCGACGACTTCATGGAGGACCCGCCGAGGAAGTTCTTCCGACTCGGGCCGGGACGCGAGGTGCGCATGCGCTACGCGTATTTCGTGACGTGCCAGGAGGCGGTGAAGGACGCAGCCGGGAACATCGTGGAGCTGCGCTGCACGTATGATCCGGCGACGCGCGGCGGTGACTCGCCGGATGGCCGCAAGGTGAAGGGCACGCTGCACTGGGTGAGCGCGAAGCACGCGGTGGACGCGGAGGTGCGACTCTACGACCGGCTGTTCAGTGTGGAGAATCCCAACAAGGTCGAGGAAGGCCAGGCGTGGACGGACCACATCAACCCGGACTCGCTGAAGGTGCTGGAAAACGCCAAGCTGGAACCGAACTGGCGCGAGGCTGCGGATAAGGCCACGTGGAGCGACGATACTGCACGCGTGCAGTTCGAACGCACCGGCTACTTCGCGCTCGACGCCGACACGGAAACCGCAGGCAAACCGGTATTCAACCGCACGGTAACGCTCAAAGACACCTGGGCGAAAATTGCCGGCAAGTAGGGTGGGCACTGCCCACCACACATGACGTGATGTCGTTTGCGTTTGGTGGGCGGTGCCCACCCTACATTGGTGTGCGAGCGCATGTCTTGCGGATAGATCTGCAGGCAAGGGACCTGCATCTCACGAGCAGTGTCGGATAAACGGATGTCACGCGATGAGCTTCGATGTTTTCTTGGAACATTTGGAAGAAAGTGGCGGCGCGCCTGTCGATCCGGCGCCGGTGCGGGAGATCATAGAAGACCTCAACTACGAAATTGACGAGGTTGTCGATTTCTATCTTATTCGGTTTGCTGATGGTACCGGCGTCGAGTTGGGTATTTCGGGTCTTGACGGCTCCCAAGACTTTACCGGATGTGCGTTCTTCATTCGCACATGGGGACCGGAAATCCCCGATTTGATTTATCGCGTCGCCCGGGCCGGTGATCTTGTGATATTCGCCGCGATGGCGAACTCTGTTCCAGTTGTTGTGCACCGCCATCAAGTGGATATCCTCAAGAAGCTGGGGGTCTTCGAGGGCGCAACGCCCTTGTTTGTTCAATCTGGCGCAGAGTTAGGCGCATTCCTGACGAATGGGTACGACGGTTGGAAGGGGTACCGGGATCAGGTCGTAGGGGACAGTGAAAATAGTGAGTAGGGTGGGCACTGCCCACCAGCAATGAAGCGATGTCGTTTCCGTTTGGTTGGCGGTGCCCACTCTACTACGGCAGCTACGCTCATCTTGTGGGTAATGTTGCTTGCGTCGATCGGCACAGTGTAGATAAAAAACGGTTCATCACGGATTAGTGGGGAGCCAATCCGGCGGTAGGTGGAGGATCGGCATGGACTCTCAAGCATGATTCTCAGGGAATCCCAAGTCCTCGGTATATGGTGGACTTAGCTGAATCGCGGTGCAATCCAGGAGTCACTACCAGCCGAAGCGCGATTGGGCACATCTGCATGTAACTGGAAGAAGGGATAGCAGTTACGCTCAACCGATCGGCTGATGGCGAGCGGAACGGAGACTTCAGTCCCCGGAAATCCGTGATGAACCTAGAAACGGCCCGGAGGTTCGCAACAGCCCACAAAATAACCGTGGCCGGCGTACTACATTTGTATTCATAGAAATTGCATTTCGAATTCTATCGCAGGCAAGATGCCTGCACCATGAGGATGTCGGCGCTGGTTGCTTTTTGCGGCTGTCCTCCGTCTTGAGTCATTGACTCGTCCGCGTTTGTGGGCGGTAATTGTTGCACCCTTGGTGAGTTGTTCGCATGCTTGGATGGCTTGTCGACAACTGGTATTGGGTTGTGCTGTTCTTGGTTACCTGGGTATTCGTGTTGTTCCACACGATCCGCAGCCAGTATGGCATGCGGATTGAGATTGAGAAGGTGCTGGTGGCGATCCGGGGGAGTCACGGCCTTTCGCCGGAGTCGCTCGCATCTGTCGGTGTGCCCGCCACGCGCGAGTCGGTGGTCTTGGCATCGGGAACTGCACGCGGTGCGCCTTACGAAGTGCGCTACGCCGCGCAAGGTGACATGTCTCCGCCGCTACTCGTGGTATCTCGCTTTGAGAGCACGCCGGTTGAGTTCAGCCTTGCGCGCACGGTGCATGGTCGGAATGCCGGGACAAGTTACGGGTTCTCGTTCGGATTCAACTATGCGCGTGAGCGAAAGGCGTTGCAATCGCAGAGCGCGCGGGCCGCATTTGCCACGTTGATTGAACTTGACTGCCCCTTTGTGAGGAAGGACGCATTCAGCCTGGACGCGGTTTGGTTGCCGTACGACGAAGGGCCAACCATTGAACCGCAGATGCTCGATCGCGCGCTCAACGCGCTGGCTGATCTGGCCGACGTCTGTCGTGCGTTGCCGCAGCGGCAGAATTATCACGAACGGTCGGCGGGAATTTCACTGGTCATAATGTCGGTGCTTCCGTTTGCGCTCGCGGCCGTCTTGACGCTATCGTATTGGTTCCGCTATGCACCGCTCAATGCAGTATTTGGGAGGGCGTTGCTGACGTCTATTCCGTTGATGGTTGCGATCGGAGCCGTGGCTGGGCTTTGGTTCCGGTGGGTGCATCGGCGGGCGAAGACACGCCGGCTTGTCAACGTTGTGATGGTTGTGATTACGTTCTTTGTCGCGCTTTTCGGCGGGCTCTTCGGTACGGTATTTGCCAATGGCATGCTTGATTCAGGCCAGGAATCGGTGCATGTCGTGCCCATGATTGACCTCGGTCGTCAAGAAAGCATCGGCAGGGAGCCCCCGCATTGCACCGTGTGGGTGCATTTGTGGTCTACGTATGACAAACGCGAACCTGTGACCGTTCGCTGTGAGGACTACGAAGAATTGGCGGAGATGCGGGTGGAGGACCGGCCGTTGCCGCCAGTCGAGGTGCGAACCAAGCCAGGGTTCCTCGGGTTGGAGTGGCCCGTATCGATCGATATTCTCTGGGACTCGTCTGGATAGCGTTTGCGAGTTTGTGCGTGCGCGTTTCGTTTGATCTTGATAATACGTTGTACTTGCCGGCTGATGGGACGGGGCGCGGTGGTTATGTGCTCCGTGCGGGTGCGCGTGGCGACCGTGTTGAATGCGCGGTCGCACCTGCGTGCCGTGCAGAAGTTGGGGCTTGAGCCGGCACCCTCGAAGTATCCCCCCGCATTCGGAATTGATCTGCACGTGGACGATTCGCCCGGGGTTGCGCTGGAGGGCGAACGCTTCGGATTCAACTTGCTCGTCGTGCAGCCGGATGATGCTGATTGGGCGGCGAAGGTGCTGGAGTGCGTGGAATCCCTACGCGCCGGTATGGCGCGTGGGGTGGGCACTGTCCACCAACAATGACGCAACATCGTTTCCGGTTGGTGGGCAGTGCCCACCCTACGGCGATTTGCGATAGCACGCATTTCTATTTCGTTTGCAGACAGGCTTCCCATCCGCCGTGGATTTGTATGACTGTGTCAAGGCACTTCGCGTTGCGGCGGATCGCCGTATAATCGGCGACGTTGGCTGCGTTTGCACCCCTTCGAAACATGACAACATGCAGGAGAAAATCCATGGTCCGCTTCATCGTTCTGATCAACTTCACGGATAAGGGCATCGGTCACGTCAAAGAGTCGGTGGCTCGGGCGATGGCGTTCGACGTGGTTGCCGAGAAGGCCGGCGCCAAGGTGGAATGTCAATACTGGACCGTGGGCGCGTACGACGGTGCGTTCATCTTGTCTGCTCCGGACGAGAAGACGGCGTCGGGCTTGGTGCTCGCGCTGGGGCAGCATGACAACGTCAAGACCACGATGCTGCGGGCGTTTGATGCAGAGGAATTCAAAGGCGTGGTGAATGCCATGCCGGCGCTGGGTTAGGCTGCGCGAGATCGCCAGAGGCAGTGTGGCTTGGATTCTATGAGCGCACTGCCCACCAGCAGTGACGCAACTTCGTTGCTGGCTGGTGGGCAGTACCCACCCTACGGCGAATTGCAAAAGGACGCATCTCTATTTCGGTTGCAGGCAGGATGCCTGCACCACAATGCTCTCGTCGAGGCGCACTTCATCCGGCCGGTGCTGGCTGCTTTCGCCGATAACCTGTCTTGCGTGCGGTACTGTGTTGTTGTCGTTGTCGGAATGGGTGTGATCCGCGTCGGTTGTTGTAATCCTTTCGCTATTCCGCCGAGTCTTGGGTTATTCTGGAAGTGAGGGATTGGCGCGGAGGCTTTGGGGTCGCGTCGGTGAGCGCTTTGGACGGTCAGTCTGGCGACTCGGTTGCTGGTGATGGGCAGGCGCACCGCGTCGATGGCATGGACGTAATCGATGCGCGCGGCAAGCGTGTGCGCATGCTCGATCCCGTCGTCATACATCTGCTGCGCCGCAGGCAACTCATTCCGTCGGACGAACTCCACACTATCGCACGCGAAATCGACAGCCATTGGAGCCGGGCCCATGTCATGCCGGTGTTCGTCGCGGTCGCGATCGGTATGCTGCTCTGCCTGTACTACATCCACTTCAGCGGCAAGCTCTCAGTCAGCTTGCGCATCCTCTTGAGCGCGAATATTGTTTTCCCAATGGTGATACCGTGGTGGGCGTGGCGGCGGGCGCGGAAGTTGTCCAGATTGCGGATCGTACCGGTGCTGCTCAGGCATGGACGGTGCGCGCACTGCGCCTACGATCTTCATGGCTTGCACGCGGACGCGAGCGACGGCGCTACGGTTTGTCCGGAGTGTGGTTGTGCGTGGCGACTGGATGATGTTGCTGCCGATCTTCCGATTTCCACGGCGGCTACGAAAGCGGCGGAGCGCAAGCGACTTGATCTAGTTGCGATCGCGGTGATCGCGGCGCTTGCGGGCGTTTGGGCGTTCGTCTTACTGCTGTTCTAGGTGTGTATGAGCGGGGCGGAATGCCATGTATGAGTGCCCGAACTGTCGCGAGCCGCAGCCGGTGCGCTATGTGATGAAACCGCTCTGGGGGATGTGGACGTGCGCGGCCTGCGGGGCGGTGATGGGTATTGATGTCAAGCGACGGGTTATCGCGGCGGGTTGCGTGCTCGCAGTCTGCATGACCGTCATGTTCGTGCTGGAGTGGCGCGGGATGATGGTGGGGCGCGGAAATGCCTATCTCGGACTGGCGACGCTGGCGTCGGTGGGTCTGGTGATTGTGTACTTTGTCGATCGCGCGGTGCTCATCCAGCGGACCGGTAAGCGCTGTGGTACGTGCGGGTATGATCTGCGCGGGCAAATCGCAGAGCGTTGTCCCGAGTGTGGAGTCAGGTTCGATCCCGCGGAGCGCCGTGCGGAGGTATCTGCGGAGGATCGCATGCGGCGGGCTGCGATGCGCCGGCGTGCTCGGGTCTTGGGTGTTGTGATCATCGTGGCGCTCGGATTGGCGTTCATGTTCGGGAACATTCTTTGGTACCGCTACATGCGCCAGGTGCGATCGGTGCCGCCGCCGGTGGTTGCGCCCACCTCACCGACGCATTGACGCGAGTGCGATATCGCTATTGTTATGGCTGGGAATCGCGAGAGGTTGGTGGTTCGGGTAGGCGGCGTTAGGATGCGTACCTGCGACCGCGCCAGCCAACGCAGCCAGAGCGCGATTCGCAGGGCGACGATCGCGAACGTCATTACGAAATCACGAATCCACTGATGGGAGAACACCTTGAAGCAGGTAACGATTCACACCGACCATGGCGACATGACGCTGGAGTTCTTTCCGGACAAGGCGCCGCAGCACGTTGAGAATTTCATCGACCTGGCGGAATCCGGGTTCTACGACAACAAGACTTTTCACCGCATCGTCGACGGGTTCATGATCCAGGGCGGCTGCCCCAAGGGTACGGGCACTGGCGACGGGCCGCGACGCCTCAAGGCGGAGTTCAACGACACGCCGCACGTCGAAGGCGTGCTCAGCATGGCGCGGGCGCAAGATCCGAACTCGGCATCGTGTCAGTTCTTCATTTGCCTGGGCGATGCGCGCTTTCTGGATCGGCAGTACACGGCATTCGGACGGATTACCGACGATGCCGGCTTGGAGACGTTGCGGAAGATCGGGAAAGTGAAGACCGTTGATCCCGGTTCCGGCGAGAAGTCGAAGCCGGTCACGCCGGTGAAGATCGAAAGCATGAGCGTGTCGGAGTGAGAAAGTGAGAAGGTGAGAAGGTGAGAAGGTGAGAAGGTGAGAAAGTGAGAAAGTATGCCACTTGCGGGCGTACTTGGTGGTGATCACCTTCTCCTGATCAGGTTACCTTCTGGCTGCTTGATTGTTCCTTGGGAAAATAAAGTGCGTTCCGCTCTTGGGCGAAACGCATTTTTGTTTATTCAAACAGCCGTCGCCAACAGCTACGCACTTCTAGTAGAGAAATTGCAGACCCACCAGCGTGCCTTCGGGCGTCGGGGACGCGTGGCGCGTCAGGGCTTTGCCGAACAGGGTGGCTTCGGGCTGGTGGATGGCGATGGATACGCGCGCATCCATCGGGATATCGTCTTCAACGAGAATACCAACACCCAGGGGGCTCAGGTTCAGCGCCCGGGCGAGCAGATATTCCTCTCCGCCGTCCTCATTGGGAACCCACAATTCCACGGTGCCGGGGAATGGCCAGCGCGTTCGCCCGCGACGTTCGTTGGCATCGCGGTCGTCACAATAGCCATAGCGCTCGTGGAGTATGTCGAGCACGGCGTCCGCGGATAGCGGGATGAATTCCTCTGTTTGCATTGCACACCTCAATTGCCAGTCGCAGCGCAACCTTGTCGCTATGTGCTTTTCGGCACGTATAGAGCGTACGATTCATATTCAATGCACGAAGTCCCAATAGGAAATAAATATCGGGTGCAGGCGCGGACTGCGTGCGCTGGGAATTCCATAGCGGATTTATCGGCGGGTTGGGCGGGGTCGCGGCGGGCCTGGACATATTCACGCCGGGCTGTATTGGTCAAAGCCCACGCGCTATCGCTTATCGGATGCAATGCGCGCGAATACAGCTATTCGGACGGTGCAATGCCGGCGCTCACGTTGAAGGAAAGCTGTTCCAGCTGCACCGCGAGGTCAACGTTGACCACCGTGACGGTCGGCGGCAGGTGCAGCGCGATCGGGGCGAAGTTGAGAATCCCGCGGATGCCGGCAGCCACCACGGACTCGGCGATCGACTGCGCGACGGGTGCGGGCACGGCGAGCACCGCGAGTCGAATCTGGAGATCGCGAGCGGCGTCGGCCAGTTCGTCGATGTGGCGGACGGGCATGTCGAAGTCGGGCGCGGAGGGTTTGCCGACCTTCGCGGGGTCGGTGTCGAACACGGCTGCTATTTCGAACCCGCGTTTGCCGAATCCGCGATAGGCGAGCAGGGCACGCCCAAGGTTACCTGCGCCGACGAGCAGCACGCGCCAGGTGCGGTCCGTTCCCAGGATGGACCTCAGCCGGGCGATGAGTTCATTCACGTCATAGCCGATACCGGGCTGGCCGAACTGACCGAAGTACGCGAGATCCTTGCGGACCTGGGCGTCAGTGAAGCGCAGAGCCTGGCCGAGCTGCTTGCTGGACACCGTGTGCAGGTTGGTTTCACGGAGCGCTTCCAACTGCCGCAGGTAGAGGCTGAGGCGTCGGACGGCGGGGGCCGGGATACCTTCGGACTTGGACATGGGAGATCAGGCGTTTCGTGGCCTCAAGAGAAGTAAGCGTAGCAGCCGGGGACTATAGCAAGCGCGCGGACGGGTCACAACCCGGATGCGGCGGCCGTGGATGCCGGTCATGCAAGGCCGCAACGGAGACTCTCCATGGCCTTGCTGCGCAAGACCATGCCACCCGTGCTCGCTACGCGAAGCAACTCTCAAGCCGGCAGCGGTGTTCAGCTTGACAGCGTTGCGGAGGATTGGGTACCGTGCGCTGCTGCGGAATACCTGAAATGCGGGGATGGCGCGTCCCCAAGCGGCGTTTCGGCAGGCCTATAATCGATTGAGAGAGCAGCCCAGCCGAGTGCCACACCAGCCGAGTTGGACATGCAGAACCTGCGTCGCGGCGAGTCGTCCTCAGGCGAGCCGTTCGACGACAATCGGAGAGTATCGATGAAGCGTTGTATCCCGGGGTTGAATTGTCTCCTGCTGTGCGTGGCTGCGATCGTCGCGTGCTGTGCGACACCCGTTGCGGCTCAGCCTTCTCCCAGCAAGGAAGATCAGGCAATGGACGTGCTGCGGGTTGGCACGCCGAGCGATCGCGACAACCCGATTGTTGACGATTGGATCACCAAGGAGCTGGACAAACTCCGCGAGATGATCAAGCAGCCGGTGCTTGTACACGAAGGCGTGACCGGGTTCAGCGATCGCTTCAAGAAGCAGTACAACCACGCGGACAACTCGCCCAAGTTCAAGGCCAAGCTGGCGGAGCGGGCGGGTGAGGTCTTCGCCAAGCTGTTCGCGGGCGGGGCGGGCGATCCGATCGTGCTGCGGTCGGCGGCGACGGTTCTTCAGGATATGAAGGACGTGAACACGGAGCCGGCGCTGCTCGCCGGGGTGCAGTCGAACAATCAGGCGGTGCGGTACCTGTGTGCGGGTTCGATCATTCAGTTGCACGATGCGATTGCGAGCGATGCGAAGCAGGCGACGGCCGCGTTGGATGCGATCGGGAAGGCCGGTGCGGTTGAGGTCAACGGCGTGGCGATGCGCCGGTTGTACCAGGCGGCGGGCATGGAGAATCAGGTCGCGACGGCGGTCCCGGTGATGGTCGAGATGATGGACGCCCGGTTGGCGAAGATGCGGGCGAATCCGCGCGACCTGGATCGTGCGGAGATCGCAGCCGTTGAGTATTTCGCGAAAGCGGATTCGGGTGGCAAGCTCGACGCGCCGTTGCGCACCGAAGTGGTGCAGCGGTTGGCGCCGCTGCTGCGGATTCATACGACGCGCTTTGCCGAGTCGGACCTGAGCGATGACGAACGGGCTGCGGTTATGGCGACGATCGCAAATGTTGAGGATCTGCTCAAACGCATCACCAAGCCGACGAAAGCGCCGGACGTTTCGGGCGTGATGCAGAAGGGGGAGGGCAACGACGCGGCGCTGAATATGGAGATCGAACTGCTCCAGTGGATCGGTTCGAAGGACACGCCGGGCGTGTTGAATTCGGCGCCGTGGAATGTGCCGACGGGTGCGCCGTAGATCGCGTTGCCGTTGAAGGCGTTTCATTGTGCCACTGCTCTTGAGCAGTGGACCACATCTTGCGGGCCTGTGCTTCTGGTGAACCACTGCTTAAGAGCAGTGGCACGAGTGGGCGTTTCGCTTCATCGTATTCTTTGTTGAGTTACATTTCTCCAGTGAGGCTGCCTGCGCGGTTTTTGCTGGCGGTTCGTGGTATGCGCTCACATACTGTCGCCGATGCTTGCGTGCCAACTTAATGCGTCTGATCCCTGTTGCGTTGTGCGCGGTTCCTGTTTGGGGCGGCGTGGATGCGCTTTGCGTCGTGTTCTGTTTATGGCCCCCCGCTTGGCGCGGGGGGTTCTGATTTTGCTTCCACGTGCCTGCGTGATCGTTCTGCTGTTAACGCTAGCTGGTGGTGGGGTAGTTCGGGGAGAGGCATTGGTGAATCCGCCTTCGCTTTCCGCGACATTGCCTGTGGATATTTCGCGGGTTGATATTGATGCGACGTTGCGGCGGCGGTTGCGGGCGGAGCCTACGGCGCTGAATCCCATTCTGATGTTCACGGAAATCGACGCGGAATTCGAGTATCTGCTGTGGGACCGGCCTATCGTGCTGGATGCATCGCTGAACTGGCAGCTCAATCCTGCGGTGACGGAGCGCTACACGCTGGCCCCGGATCGGATGTCGGCGGTGTTGGTGTTGAAGGATGGGTTGCGCTGGCATGACGGGGCGCCATTCACCGCGGAGGATGTCGCGTTCAGTTGGGCGCGGATCATGGACGACCGCGTGATTTGCCGGAAGGCGCGGACGGGACCGGACCAACTCGCAAGCTGCACGGCTGATGATGCGCGGACGGTGCGCTTCACGTTTCGCCGCGACCTGCCGACCAATCGCTGGAACGTGGATTTCCCCATTCTGCCCAAGCACCTCTACGAACCGGTGATGCGCGATGATCCCACGCTGTCGGCGAGTGAGGCCGCGGTGGCGTTGAATCGTGCGCCGGTGGGCAACGGGCCTTATCGTTTCGTCGAGTGGGTGGACGGGCAGCGAATCGTGCTCGAACGCTGGGATGACTATCCGGGTGAGACGCCCGCGTTTCGGCGCATCGTGTTTCAGGTGACACCGGACAACCACGCAGCCCTGCTGGCGCTGGAGACGGATCAGATCGACGAGACCCCACTGACACCGCAGCAGTTTGCGCGCGAAACGGATGGTGAACGGTTCGCAGCGCACGCGGTGAAGGGCAAGTCGAGCGGGTGGACCACGTACTACATCGGCTGGAACGTGCGCGAGGGTCACGTGTACACCAGTGAGGAGCCGGTGCGTCAGGCGATGGGGTTCGCGCTGAACGTGCCGCTGATCATCGAACGCGTGTTCTTCGGACTGTTTGAACCAGCCACCGGCCTTTTCCATGACGAGTCATCGGTGGGACCGACGGGTGTCGCAACGACGCCGTTCGATCTCAAACTGGCGGCTGAACAGCTTGATCGCGCGGGCTGGCTGCGCGATCCCGAGGATGGCTGGCGGTACAAAGAGGTTGCGACAGCAGATGGATCGACTAAGCGTGTGCGCGCAGGGTTTACACTGAATCTCGTTCAGGGGTCGCAAACGTCGCCGAAGATCGCGGACATTTATCAGCAGGACTTGCGGAAGATTGGCGTTGAGCTGCGCACGCAGGTGCTGGAGTGGTCGGTCTTCAACGAACGCAACTATCGCGGAGATTTTGACGCGTACGTTGGTGCGTGGACGCAGGGGCCTGAGCCCGACGATGTTTGGAATCTGCTGCACTCGTCGGCGATTGCGGACGGGCGGAACTATCCGGGGTACGCGAACGCAGACGTTGATGAAACACTCGAAGCCGGAAGGGCGACGTTTGATGAGACGATGCGGCGGGCGTGCTACGTGCGCATCGCGAACCGAGTGCGCGAGGATGCGCCGTATACGTTCGTAGCATCGGCTCCGAATCTTTGGGCGTTTGAGCGCGGGTTGCATGGGGTGACCTTCAGCCCGCGCGGGCCTGCTTTGTTTTTCCCCGGCGTGCGGAGTTGGTGGCGCGCGCGGGAGTGAATGGCGGTGAGTCGGCGGTTGTGTTGTGGTGCAGCCACCTTGGCTGCATATGCAGGCAGGATGCCTGCACCACAATGTCGCGGCATGCGAGATTTCAGTTCCAGCAGATTCACCTGATGGGCATGGGTTATGGCGCGGTATGCCTTGCGACGATTGCTGGTTGCGGTTCCCACGCTGCTTGGCATCACGCTGATCACGTTTGTGCTCGTGAATCTTGCGCCGGGTGACCCAGCCACGAGTGCGGCTGCCCAGAGCGATCGCGGTTTGACGCCGGAAGCGCACGCGAAACTGCGGGCGCAGTACGGGTTGGATCGCCCGGTGATTGTGCGCTATGGCGCGTGGTTGTCGCGGGTGGTTCGTTTCGACTTCGGTCGATCGTTTCATGACGGGCGCTCTGTGCGCGCGAAGATCGCTGAGCGGCTGCCGCCGACGCTGGGGCTGGCGATGATCGCGCTGGCGTCCGCGGTGGTGATCGCGATCGCGGTCGGGGGGCACGCCGCCGTTCATGCCGGGGGATGGGTAGATCGGTTTGCCGGGGTTGCCTGCTTCGCGTTGTCATCGGTGCCACGTTATGTCATGGGCATGGTGCTCATCGTGGTGGTGGGCGTGCGATGGGGTTTGCTGCCGTTCATGGGGATTTCCTCCACGGACGCGGCGGACATGTCGGCGCCGGAGCGGGTGTTCGATCTGATCAAGCACGGGTTGCTGATCGGCGTGTGCTTCGTGTATCCGCTGGCGGCGTATCTGACGCGTTTCGTACGCGACAACATGGCGGTGGTGATGGCGTCGGACTATGTGCGCGCGGCGCGGGCGCGGGGGCTCAGCCAGGGTCAGGTCATCGTGGCGCATGCGCTGCCGAATGCGCTGCTGCCGCTGCTCACGGTGATCGGGATGCTGCTGCCGGGGGTGCTTGGCGGTGCGGTGATTCTTGAGGTGATGTTCTCCTGGCCGGGGATGGGGCTGCTGATGTACGACGCGGCGATGCAACGCGACTACCCGGTGATCATGGGGCTCACGGTGCTGACGGCGGCCGTCGTGTTGCTCGGGACGCTGATCGTGGACCTGTTGTATGCGGTGATCGATCCGCGGGTGCGGTACGCATGAACGCGGGTGACGTCGACATGCTCCCGCCGCGCGGGCGCAAGCGCAGTGCGCTGCTTCTGCTTCCGGTGCTGCTGTTGGCGCTGGTGGCGTTGGGCGCGCCGCTGCTCGCGTGGGATCAGCCAATCGTTTGTCGACACGATGGGCGTTTGTATTTTCCCGCTCTGGTGGTCGCGGGGCAGAACGTGCCGGTGATCGGCGGCTTTCTGCGGCGCGATGTGCCCTTCCGCTATCCCGATTTCGTCGCGCGCAGCGATCTCGACGCGACTGCGTTTGCCCTGTGGCCGCTGATTCGATTCAACCCCGACGAATACACCGACGAGGCGCTGTCGCCGCCGTCGCGGGCGCATTGGCTGGGGACGGACGATCGTGGTCGCGATGTGGCTGCAAGGATGCTGCACGGGTCGACGGTTTCGCTGCGCGTTGGGATTTTCGCAATGCTGCTCGCGGGGGCGCTGGGGATCGCCGTGGGGGCGGTCGCGGGCTACTTCGGCGGATGGAATGATGGGGTGCTGTCGCGGGTGATCGAAGCCACCATCTGTTTTCCCGCGTTGTTTCTCATTCTTGCGGTGTTGGCGTGGGTGGGACGCGGTGTCGGTGCCGTCGTCGTGGTGATCGCGCTGACGCAATGGACGCTGGTGGCACGGTTGGTGCGGGCGGAGTTTTTGCGGATGCGCGGTGCAGACTTTGTGACGGCTGCTCGAAGCTATGGCGCGTCGCCGCTCTGGATTGCGTTGCGACACATGTTGCCTGGAGCGTTGGCGCCCGCGACGGTGACGCTCGTGTTTGGCGTTGCGGATGCGATCCTCATCGAAGCCGGTCTGTCGTGGCTGGACTTTGGCGTGCCCGCACCGGCGGCTTCCTGGGGCGGAATGTTGCGTAGTGCGTATGAGCAGATGCGTTCGGCGCCGCATTTGGTATGGCCGCCGTGCGTGGCGATTTTCGTGAGCGTGCTCGCGTGCCATCTTGCGGGCGTGTGGCTGCGTGGGCGAATCGATCCGTTGGCAAAGTGAATGCGTGCATGGGTGCGGACGAGCAAGACACACAGACGGTTGTCCGAATTCGCGATCTGCGCGTGGCGTACACGGGCGAAAGCGGCAGCACGCCCGTGTTGAACGGCGTGAATCTCGACCTTCGCGCGGGGATGACCACGGCACTCGTCGGCGCGAGCGGCAGCGGAAAGTCAACGCTGGCGCTGTCGCTGATGCGCCTGCTTCCGCGCGATGTTGAGGTATCCGGCACGATCGAGCGGATCTGGTTGACGCATCAGGCGAACCTACTCGCGTTTCCCGAGTGGCGACTGCGCGGCATTCGCGGCGAGGAGATCACGATGGTCTTTCAGTCGCCCGGGGCTGCGCTTGATCCAGTGATGCGCATCGGTTCGCAGATGCGGGAGGCAGTCGGCGCATGTAGTGGGTACTCGCGACGGCAGATGCGTGAAATCATTGCTGCGTTGCTCGCGGACGTGGAACTGGATGCGAGCGTCGCGCGGGCGTATGCGCATGAGCTTTCGGGTGGGATGCAGCAACGCGTGATGATTGCGATGGCGATCGCGAACAATCCGGATTTGTTGATTGCCGATGAGCCGACGTCGGCGCTCGACGTCACGGTCCAATCGCGGATCATCGCACTGCTGAAGCGATTGCAGCGGGAATATGGGTTTTCCATGTTGCTGATCACGCATGACATCGCGGTGGCGGCGCAGGTTGCGGACGAGATTGCGGTGATGTCGCAGGGGCGGATCGTCGAGTGCGGCGCGCGGGCGGAGGTGCTGGAGCATCCACAGCACGCGTTGACGCGTTCTTTGGTATCGGCTGCCCGGGCGCTGTCGTTGGAACCGATGGACAAGGTATGACTACTGCGCCTGCCAAGATGACGAATAATGCGGACGCGCCGTTGCTGGCGGCGCGCGATTTGCGCGTGACATACTCCCGGCGCGGCGGTGGTACTTGTGTGGCCGTCGATGGCGTGACGTTCGAAATCGCGCGCGGGGAGACACTCGGATTGGTGGGTGAGAGCGGGTGCGGCAAGACGAGTCTGGGGCGGGCGCTGCTCGGCCTGATTCCGGTTGCTGGCGGAAATGTTACGTTCGATGGGCAACCGATTGAGCAATTGCGAAGCACGGTGTTGCGGAAGTTTCGTCGGCGCGCACAACTGATCTTCCAGGATGCAGCCGCTAGCCTGAATCCCCGGATGCGCGTGGGAGCGATCGTGGCTGACCCGTTGCGCGTGCACGGTATGGCGCGCGGGAAAGCCGCGCGCGAACGCGTCGAAGCTACGCTCGCGCAGGTCGGACTGGACGTCGCGCTGATCAATCGATACCCGCACGAGCTATCCGGTGGCGAACGGCAGCGCGTGGACATCGCGCGGGCGTTGGTGCTCGATCCCGAGTTCTTGGTATGCGACGAGCCGGTGAGCGCGGTTGACGCCTGCACGCGTGTGGCGCTGCTGGATCTGTTGCGTTCACTCCAGCGCGCTCACCAGCGGAGTTACCTCTTCATCACGCACGACCTGGCGGCTGCTTCGCGTATGTGCGATCGCGTTGCGGTCATGCAAGCGGGCCGGATCGTCGAGTTGGGTGCGACGGACCGCGTTCTAAGCAATCCACAGCATCCCTGCACGCGACAGTTGCGGTCAGCCGTTCCGACTTTTTGATTGCCGCGCTTTCTATTTGGCTCGGCGGCTCCCTGTGTCAGGTGCTACTTCGTATTTCCGCTCCCACCGTGTCCTTAACGGACACGATGTAGTCGCGGCTCGGATTTGGGCTACATCGTGCGACGCCTTGCGACAAACTCCGACGGTGGGGCTTGATCCGGCGGTCAAAGGCGTTACCGTTGCTGGATCGTCGCCGAGCACGCGGGTCGGCGGCGCGCGGCGACGCATCGCCGATGAGGACTTTCGACGACTAGCGACAGACTATGCGTTGCGGTCGCGGGTTCGCCGGAAGGATAATACCGATAGATGAGATTGCCGGACGCGGAACCGTAGCGCCCGCGTTGCAGGAATTGGAGGGGCGGACGCGGTGCAGCGTCCGCGCGACCTATGAACCATGGCGAGCCACCCCGGCGCGTGGCGCGGATAACGTAAGGAGTATGAGACAATGAGACGGACGGGTTGGATTTGCAGTTTGATGTTGGCTTGCGGTTTGCTCGTGGGCAACGTCCCGGCAGCGCGCGGAGCCGATGCGGATATTCTCAAGGCCGTGCCTGAGGGCGCGTGGGCGGTGCTCATCGTGCGCAACCTCGGCGAACTCGATCAGAAGCTGATGGGCCTGAGCCAGCAGCTCAACGTCCCGCCGATGAGCGTGCTCACGATGGCGAAGGCGACGACGGGCTTGATGAACGGCGTGAATGACAACGACGCGGCTGCCTTCGTGCTGATGGGCGGACCGGCGGTCATGCAAGGTCAGTTCGATCAGGCGATGGCGCTGATCGTGCCGACAGCGAACTACGCCGATCTCACCGCGAACATGGCGCCGGAGGATGCCGGCGAAGGCGTGTCGAAGGTGATGATCGCGGGCCAGCCGTCATACATCGCATCGTTCGGCAAGTACGCGGTGGCTGGTGCGTCGCCGATGGCGGTGAAGGCGGTTGTCGCCGCGGGCGAAGGTGCGGGCGTTGGCAATGGCTGGACGAACTACCAGCGCACGCGTTTTGCCGAGGACGACGTCACGCTCTTCCTGAATTTGAAGGCGGTGTTCAGCGACCCAATGCTCAGCCAGATGCTCCAGGGCATGGCCGCGATGAGTGGTGGTGCGTTCAACCCGGCAGAGCTTCAGGAAAACGAAGCCGTTTCAATCGGTCTTCGGGTCGGCAAGGACGGGCTGCGGTTGGGCGTGTTCGCTCGCGTGACGGAGGGTTCGAACTCGGCGAAGCTGCTCGCGTCGGTGTCGCCGACGGCGGACAGTTTGTTGACCGGGCTACCGGCAGAGAAGTATCTGGTCGCGGTGGGGCTCAAGGGCAGCGAGCAAGCTTGGGGCAAGTATTCCGATGCGATCGGGACGCTGCTGAAAAATCCAATGTACGCGGCGCAGACGGGAATTCCGCCGGAGAAACTGGCGGAGTTGTCGGACAAGCTCGGTGCGTTGGTGCAGAAGACGCGCGACCTTTCGTTCAGTATCTCGGCGCTACCGGAAGGCAGCGACGGAATCATCGGAATGACCAAGGTGGTGTCGGTGAGCGGTGGGGCGGCTGAGGTGTGCAGTCAGGTCGCCGATTTGCTCAGCACGATGACGGCGATGGCGCCCGATGAGGAATCCAAGAAGGCGCTGGGCTTGCTCAATTACACCGCGGACGCGGAGACGATTGCAGGCGTTAAAGTTGCGCACCTTACGTTCCCGCTCGACAAGGCCGAGGACGTGGCGGAAGAGGACTATCGCAACGTGCAGAAGGTGCTCGGTTCGGAAGGCATTCTGGTGCGCATCGCGGCGATCGATGATACGCACATCGCGGCTGCCCTTGGCGGCGGCAGCGAGCGTTTTGCGAAGATCATCGAGCTGGCCAAGAGTGGCGCCGCACCGCTGGATCAGGACGCGGGCATCAAGAAGGCGGGTGCGATGTTGCGCGAGCAGCGCACGGCAGAGGGGTATCTGGCAGCCGATACCCTCCTGAAGACAATTCGCAAAATCGATGAAGCCGTTGGCGAGTCGAACAGTGTTCCCTTCGAAGTGCCGAACGTGGAAATGCCGATCGCGGGCGTGATGGGACCGGTCGAGGGCGCGGGCTTCCAGGCGGATCTTGCGATTCCTATGGCCGTGATTTCCGCGGCGAAGGACACGGCTGCTGCGTTCAACGGTGGTGGC
>JACKHH010000025.1 GCA_020639095.1 Phycisphaerales bacterium
GCGTCCACATGCCGAGTTGGGTTATCGTCATCCAGATCGCCGTGAGCAGCATCGCGGGGCTGATCAATGGCTCAGACGACTCAACTGTGAATCCTCGGAATCTGCGTTCCCGGGTCACGCTGGTCTTAGTTCGCACGACTATTGCATTTGGAAGCTGGTTCTCGTCTAGATAGTTCGTAGACAGAAATTCAGTGAAGGATCCAAAAGGGCCTACGTCAACGATATCGACGTACGCATGTACTGGAGCGGTTGTTCCGGTCAGGACATAGTAAGTGTCCTCCGTTACGCGCACCACGTAAGCATTCGCCGCAATCCACGCGCCGCCAAGAATGACGAAACACAACACGATGTTGAGAATCGCCAAGCGAAACGATCGCGCCACGTCTCCGGGGCGATCGAGCGACCAGTACCAGCCCGGTGGATGTTTGCCGATGATGCGGAACGCTTCGCGGTAGAGGCGGAGCGGCGAGTCGAAGATGTCCTGAACCTCGCGGCGAAACGCGGTGGGAATGTTCTGCCGACCGCACTCCGGGCAGTTCGCGTCGTCCGGGATGCCGGTCAGGTCGTACGCACAGTACAGGCACTTCCCCTGGGATTCGTCCGCGAGTTTCTCGTGTGCCGTGTCAGACATGCTGGCGTTCCGTGATTATCGGCTGTTGGTCGCGTGTGCGGGCCCGGGCATTGTACATCCACGTCCGATATTTGCCGATAGTTTCAATATGTCGGTGACCACTGCGCCCATCACGAACCAAGGGGTTTCCCAGCCCGTGCTGGCGCTCGCGGCTCTGCGCCGCGACACGCTGCGCGTCGAGCGGCTCACCCTGCGCGAGCGCCACACCTGGGACCGCTACGTATCTTTGCACGCGGGCGGCACTTTCTTTCACCTTTCCGGGTGGATGGCGTCGGTGTGCGATGTTTTTCCCCACGAACCGCACTACCTGATGGCCCGGCGGGGCGACCGTGTGGTGGGGGTTTTGCCGCTCTTCGTCGTTCGCAGCCGGATCGGTGGGACCATGCTGGTGAGCGTGCCCTACGCGGTGGCGGGGGGAATCGTGTGCGACGACGAAGCCGCCCGTGATGCGTTGACCTCGGCAATGCGGGAATTGGCGGCCACCGTCGGTGCTGGCGTGATCGATCTGCGGTGCGAGCGCGATCTTTATCGACCGCTCCCTGACAGTCGCGGCTCGGATTGGCTCGTCGTCGACGTGGACACCCACGTCACGTTCAAGCGGGAATTGCCAACGGACGTGGACGACGTGCTGAGCTGGTTGCCGCGGAAGGCGCGGGCGGCTGCCCGCAACGCGGAGAATAAGCACGGGCTGACCGTCGCGTTCGGTTGGGAACATCTGCACGCGGTGTGGCGGCTGTATTGTCGCAGCATGCGCCGGCTTGGGTCGATCAGCTATCCGCTGACGTTCTTCGAGTCGCTCGTGGAACGGTATCCGCGATCAGCCGACGTGCAGATCATCCGCAGCGGTGCCCGCACGATCGCCGGGCTGGTGAGCTTCCGCTTCGGCGATGTGTACCTGCCGTACTTCGCGGGCTGCGACGAACGCTGCAACCACTTGCAAACGAACAATTACCTTTACCTGTGCGCGATGCGGCGTGCGGTCGAGTTGGGGTGCCGCGTATTCGATTTTGGCAGGACACGGATCGACAATCGCGGCTCGTACGATTTCAAACGCTTCCACGGGTTCGAATCTCAACCACTGAAGTATGAGCGCTGGCTCGGGCCGGGGGTGTCACCGCCGAACTTGTGCGCGGGGAATCCGCGACTGCGCTTTGCCCGGCGGATGTGGTCGTGCATGCCGCAGAGTTGGTGTACGCGTCTGAGCGCGATCGCGGCTGTGCATATTCCAGGTTAGCACGGGAGATTGGGTACCGTGAACATCCTCTACCTCACGCATCGTATTCCGTATCCGCCGAACAAAGGCGACAAGATCCGCACGTACAACACGCTGCGTTACTTGGCGGAGCGGCACGACGTGTGGTGCGCGTGCTTTGTCGATGATCCCTCCGATATGCAGTACGTCTCCGACCTGCGGGCGATGTGTCGCGAGGTGATTGCGATTCCGCTTCCTCGACTGCAAGCGAAGGCCCGGGCGCTGCTCGCGCTATTTGTCGATGAATCCGCGTCCGAAGGGTTCTACCAGAATCACGAGATGGCGACGCGCTTGCGTGAGCTTTCACGCAGCGTCCGCTTCGATGCGGCGCTCTTCTTCTCGTCGAGCATGGGGCAGTACGCCGACTGCGTGCGCGCCCGGCGATTGGTGCTCGACTTCTGCGACCTCGACAGCCGAAAGTGGGCGGACCTCGCGAAGCGTTCCAACCCGCTGCGATCGTGGGTGTACCGCGCCGAAGCGCGCATGCTGGCCGCCCGCGAGCGCGAACTGTTCGACCGCTTCGACGCGAGCATCCTGATCAGCGACACAGAGGCGGCGGATTGGAACGTTCGCAACCGCGACAAGCTGCACATCATCGGCAACGGCGTTGCGCTACCCGAGTTGCCGCGCGATCGCCGGTATGACTCGAACATCGTCGGTTTTGTCGGCGATCTGCGTTACCCGCCGAACGAGGACGCGGTGCGCTGGTTTGCCGGCGAAGTCTGGCCGCGTGTGCGTGACGCGAATTCGAGTGCACAGTTTCACATCGTCGGCAGGGGACCGTCGCGAGGTGTTCGCCGGCTCGACGGTCAGAACGGCATCCGCGTGATCGGCGAAGTACCCGAAGTCTTGCCGCATTGGCTGAGTTTTCAGGTCGCGGTCGCGCCATTGCGCATCGCCCGCGGCATCCAAAACAAAGTGCTGGAAGCCATGGCCGCTGCCCTCCCCGTAGTCGCAACGCCACAAGCAAGCGCAGGTATTTGGGCGAGGGACGGCTGGCATTTGGAAATCACAGGTGACTCCATGGAAATGGCTCAACGGATCCAGCAGTTATTGAATGAGCCACGTGCATGCAAACACATCGGGACTGCCGCCCGTCGACATATGGAACTCAACTACGGCTGGTCCCGCCAACTTGAGCCGTTGGGCGCCACACTTTGTGAGAACTCGATCGGTGTCGCTACTGGTAGGGCATTGATGGAACCCCCGCCCGTGGCTGTCCAGGTGTAGCGTCAGCCCTTCGCGCTGTCCGCTGCGACGCAGACTCGATACACTGACCATCAACTCTTCCAACCCTCTACGGATAGGCTGTGATGGTCTCAACACACGAAGCACAAGCGCCAGGCATGACAGTGGTGCTGACTGCATGTGCCCAATGCGCGTACTCTTTGAAGGGCCATCCGGAAACAGGACGTTGTCCGGAATGTGGTAGCGCTTATGACAAACACCAAGCCGTATGGAGGCGAGGCAATCTCTTGATCGTGTTGCGAGGAGCAACGCTTCCCGCGCGATGTGTGAAGTGCAACGCATGTGAATCGGTGACAGTAGTTGAACGAACGCTAGTGTGGCACCACCCAGCTTGGTACTTGCTACTGTTGCTTTACTATGTGCCGTACTTTGTAGCGCGGACACTTGTGCGCAAGCGCGCCACCTTGCGAGTCGGATTGTGTCGACGCCATAGAGCGCGCTTGCGCTTGACAATCCTGTTGATATGGCTGTTGGTTGCATTGTCCGCGATGTGCTACTCGTTGGCAATGCTGAATGGAAAGCTCGACTATCTGTTGGTTACCGGTGGATTGATGATCATTGCGATGGCATTATGGTTTTTTGCAGGTCAAGCGGTAATTGCTATTCGTATTGACGAGCAATTCGTCCGGCTTCGAGGAGTTGGGCCGCAATTCCGAGCGCAGTTTCCCGATTGGCCATACCACGAGGGGTGACCAGGAGGCATGCCGCTGCAGCACTAGTTGCACATGCCCAACCGACCTGCGACCTTGGACCTTCGACAATCATCTTCGATCTTCGATCCCTACAACCAATGCCGGTACCGCTTCGGATGGTACGTCCAGTCCGTCTTGGGCGTATACTTGTGATCCGACGGCGTGTACTTCCACGGTGGCGTCGGCTGGTGGACACGCGGACGTGGTTTGACGGTCGCGCCATCGAGCGCGCGGCGATACACGTTCGCCCATTCGACGAACGCGACGCTTCGCCCGCCGCGAGTCGCGTGTACCGGTTCGAGCACTTCGACGCCGACATTGTCGGGCACGATGGTTTGATCAAGGTGCCCGCGAACGATTGTCACGCCCTGGAAATTCGTGATGACGGGTTCATCCGCGCGGACATCCGAAGCCGCGAACGCGAATGCGATCAGCAAAACCGACAGGTGTCGGCGCAGGAATGCCGAATCCGAGCCGCGACTGTAAGGGAGCGGACGAAGAACAAAATCGCGACCCCGAGCGCCTACCATACGATTCATTACAAACTTCCTTCCCGTTCCAACCTCCTCGATACCAGCCTACTTGAGCCGCACCGGGATGGTTCCCAACGAACGCTATTCCCCGTCGAATCCCGCGCATTGTAGCCAAAACGCGGTTCTGATGACACAACGAAGTGGGTGTTTCCCGGAGGTTGCGCCGACGCGATGGACGCGGTTGGGCACCGGCAATTGGTCATTGCGGGCCGATTGGTGCCAAGGCAATAATATACCCGCAGACGCGTTGAGCCTTTTGCAAGGGGCGACCGCAGTTATTGTGGTGCAGGCTTCCAGCCTGCATCCTTCGCGGAAGCGCGCTGACCCGTCAGCACGATGCGATCGGGGCGAGATCGCTGAACAGTTTTGCGGGCACAATGCCCGCGTCGCAATAAAGCAAAGCGGGCGAGGGCGAACATGCCCGGAGGAAGGTCATCATGACAACGCATTCGAAACGGCTCGTGGCGATCGGTGGCGTCACGGTCGTCATGCTGGGTGCCGGTGTGTTCCTGGCACGCGGTACACTGTTCCACGAACCCGATGCAGCCGAGCAACTCATCGCGCAGGTGCGCGACACGCCGGAGGATCAGCGCTTCGATCAAATGCGTGAGATTCGCGACAAAGCCCGCGACCTCCCAGACGAGCAGCGCGAAAAGTTCCGCGAAGGCATGCACGGCATGTTCGAGGACATGATCAACACGCGAGTCGATGAATACGAGAACGCGACCACCGAAGAAGAGAAGGTTGCGATCCTCGATAAGCACTTGGACGAGTTCCAGCAGTTCCGCAAACGCATGGAAGAGGAACGCGAACGCCGTCGCAAGGAACGCGAAGCCAGTGGCGAAAGCGGTGAAGGCGGTAACGGTGGCAGGCCGGGCGACGGCGCAGGTCCGCCCGAGGGCGGCCCTCCGGGGGATGGCAACGGTCCGGGCGCGCGCAGTGGCAGGGGCCCGGGCGGAAGTCGCGGCGCTCCGTCCGTGGCTGAACGCAAACAGCGCATGGAAGGCGGAAACCCCGACGCCCAAGCCCGTCGCATGCGCTACTTCACCAAGCTCATGGCCCGCGCCAAGGAACGCGGCATGGATATGCCCGGCCCGGGAGGTCGCGGTGGCAGAGGCGGCCCCGGTGGCCCCGGCCGTGGACGCGAGTAGGCCTGATCGGTAATCGATTTGTTTGGGGTGGCACGGTCTTGTGCAGCAAGGCCGTGGTCCGCTCCCAGATGACCATAGACTGATTCCAAATAGTTTCGCATTCGCCCATGGGAGGTTAGGATTTCCCCATGGGCGCAAATCTGGAATCCATCCACGTACGTACCGATGAGTTCGATGCCGTGCGCGATGCGGCGCATACTTGCTCAAAGCTACGCAAGTGCGATGTTCGTTCTCAAATCGCGTTCAACCGAGCATGAGAATCACTTCGTCGATCTCCGCGCCGCGGGCATTGGCAAATCCTTTATCGTATCCCGCGACGGTGAATCCGCACTTTTCCAGTACGCGGATGGAGGCGACGTTATCCTTGGCGGCGCGGGCGTGGAGCGGGCGACGGGGGTGCTCCCCTAGGAAGGCCGCGAGGGCGCGCGTGGCTACGCCTTTGCCCCAGAATTGCCTGCCGACCCAGTAGGTGACTTCCGCGTCGCCGTCGCGTTCGAACCCGGCGATGGTTCCTGCCACCGCGTCGCCGACGAGAATCGTGCGGATGGTGATGGCTGCATTCGCGCGGATGCGCGCCCAGTGCGCGTCGAAGGCAACCCGGTCCGCCGGATCATCGGCAGTGAATGCTGCCATCTGTATGGCCACCGGATCAGATTCGTATTCGAATATAACGGGCAGGTCGCTGTCGCGCAGTTCGCGCAACCGGACCTCGATCGACGTATCGGTTGGCATGATTGAATTCCCGGGACCGCGTGCGGCTATGATACGCCCACAGGTCGGGAAATGCCAGACGAACTCACCCGGGAAGTGAAGAACCGGTCGATCGCGCGGAATGCAACCCCACTATTGCAGTTGCAGCAGCACGGATTGGGCAAAGTCCTTCGAACTGTCAACGCCAATGGCTGCGATGTGCAACTCGACGCGCACGGTCGCGCCGTCCAATTCGTCGGGCGTAGCGTTGAGGAACATGAAGCGCGACGCCACTTCCAACGTATCCGCATCGATCGCGCTGAAGCTCACGACCTGGCTGAACTGGTGGATGATCTCATCGGTGGCGACCACGCGAATGATCTCTTCGAGCGAAAGGTCGGTCGCATCTCCGGCGTCCATGGGAAAACCACGCGCGCGTATCGTGACGTAGACGTGGCTGCCACCTTGAAACGCGGTGAACAGCGGCATCGTCGCGCCCTCGCCGAGCGCGGCGTACACCTCCGAATCAAGGTCGGTGTAGCCGATCTCAACGACCTTGCTATCCACGGGATCGGGACCATTTGAATTCATGTCCCCATCACCGTCGGGGTTCGGGCCACCGGCAGTACACCCCGGGAATACCAACGCGCCGAGCAATACGAGCGCGGCAAGCGTTGGCGACAAGCGCATGCATCGAAGCCGATTGATTCGCGCACAATCATCCCGCCATCGGCGAATGCATTTGTTCACGTTGTTAACTCCTGCCGCAATCCATCCAACCAAAGTCGCGAGCCATTGTAGCAAACGCACGGTTGCCAGGGCAGGCCAAAACGCGCGATGTCATTGACCCCGAAATCGCGCCAATGGTAGAATTCGCCTCCGTACCCGGACGAGGAACCGGAGCCTCGGTCCGCGGAATCCAATCAATCAGCCAGCGTGTGACCGCGACCGCCCTGGACGCGAACGCTCGGGCCATCAGGGAAAGGAATCAGTTCGATGGAATCGAATCGTATGCGGATCGTCGGTGTCACCATCATGGCAGCCGTGATCGTGCAAGTATGCGGATGTCCCGCCGTGACACCACCGGAAGACGCGGCCTACGTGTGGACGGAAGTCGCGGAGGTTCCGGGTGCGGCGCTCACGGCAATCCACGGGACATCGAAGTCGAACGTGTACGCCGTCGGCGCCGATGACGGTACCGGCCCGATCGTGTTGCACTGGGATGGCAGCGACTGGGCGCAACTCGAAACCGCTTATCGCGGCGACCTCTGGTGGGTCTACGCGATCGATGACGAGGCCTTCATGGTCGGGGCAAACTCGTCGATCCTGCGTTATGCGGATGGCGCATTTGAACGCATGGACACCCCAGGCCTTGGGAAAACGGTGGTCTATGGTCTCTGGGGGGCGTCGGCGACGGATGTGTACGCGGTGGGTTCGGTTTCAGGACGCAACGGGTTCATTTGGCATTACGACGGATCGACCTGGACCGCGCTCAGTCTCCCAACGGACCTTCCGCAGGACGACAACCACGACGTTCCGCAGTTCCTCAAGGTCTGGGGGACATCGGCGGACGAGGTCTTTGTCTGTGGCGAGCGCGGCGTGCTGCTGCGTGGCAACGCAGCCGATGGTTTTGAACTCATCTCGACGCCCAATGATGTGCGCTTGTTCACCGTTCACGGAATCGCCGGGAAGGTGATTGCGGTTGGTGGCGCGCTCGACGGTGTTGTGGTGGATGTGGACGACGCATCTGAAACCACCGTGACCGGGTCGCAACTTCTGCAAGGCGTCTGGGTTGCGGGCGACGACGACATCTGGGCGACCGGACTTGGTGGAAATGTCTACCGCATGACGACCGGCGGTTTCGAACAGCAGGATACCGGCATCACGTTGGGCATTGAGTCGCTCCACGCTGTCTGGGTGGATGAAGAGGGCGGGGTGTGGACGGTCGGCGGGAACGTGCTCAGTTCGTCGCTTGACGATGGCATGCTGCTATACGGGCACCCGACGAATGCAGCGCCGAAGCACATCCTGGTCGAGGATCCCGCGGAGACGGTGGACAACAGTTGTCCCGCGAACGCGATTGACACGAATCCCGAAGCGTCAATCGCGCGGCGCTGGAACGAGCAACTGCTCAATGCGATTCGTCGCGACACGCCGCGTCCCACCGTACACGCGCGCAACCTGTTCCACACGTCAGCGGCGATGTGGGACGCGTGGGCTGCGTACGACGACACGGCTGATGGTTATCTCGTGCAGGAAAAGTTGAACGCCGTCGACGTCGCCGCGGCCCGCGAAGAGGCGATTTCGTATGCCGCGTATCGCTTGTTGGCGCATCGCTATGGGCAAGCGGTGGGCGGTGCGGTCTCGACGTCCTGCTTCGACGCGTTCATGGACGTATTGGGCTACGACACCGACGTGACGACGATGGAGGGCGATTCGCCCGCGGCGCTGGGCAATCGCATTGCACAAGCGTACATCGACGGTTACGCCAACGATGGGGCGAACGAAGCGAACAACTACACCGATCCCGATGGCTACGCGGCGGAGACGCCGCGGCTTGTGGTCGATCAGCCCGGTTCCAAGACCGATGACCCCACGCAGTGGCAGCAGATCGTCCTCGCGGAAGCGGTCACGCAAAACGGTATTCCGGAAGGGTCGGGCGTACGCGCGTATGTGGGCGCGCATTGGCGCGACGTGACGCCGTTCGCCATGGAGCGTTCCGCGCCCGGCGAGCCGTACTTCATTCTCGACGCGCCGACGACGTTCAGTCAGGAACTTGTCGATGCAGCCGTGGAACTCATTCGCAAGTCGTCCGAGCTTGACGCTGACGATGGTGTGATGGTGGATATCTCACCCGGTGCATACGGCAACAACACGCTCGGCACGAACGATGGGTCGGGGCACACGATGAATCCGGCCACCGGGTTGCCCTACGAGCCGGAGATCGTGCGCCGCGGCGATTTCACGCGGTTGCTCTCGGAGTTCTGGGCGGACGGCCCGGCATCGGAAACGCCGCCAGGTCACTGGAACACGGTCGCCAACGACATGTCGGATTACCCGGGCTTTGAGCGCCGCCTGTTCGGCACGGGCGAGGAACTCGATCCGCTGTCGTGGGACGTTCATGTCTACCTTGCGCTCAACGGCGCGGTCCACGATGCCGCGATCGCGGCGTGGGAGTTGAAGCGCACGCATCTGACTGCCCGGCCCATCACGCTGATCCGCACGCTCGCGGCGCGCGGGCAGAGCAGCGATCCGGAGGGCCCGTCGTACGATCCTGACGGACTTCCGCTGGTGGACAACCTCATTGAGGTGATCACCGAGGAGACGTCGGCGGACGGCGAGCGGCACGCGCACTTGCGGCGCTACATCGGTGAGATTGCCGTGCGTACCTGGCGCGGCGAGCCGGGCGATCGGAAGAACGAGGTGGGTGGCGTCGGTTGGATTCGCGGTATTGAGTGGATTCCCTATCAGCGCCGCACCTTCGTCACGCCCGCGTTCCCTGGGTTCGTCTCTGGTCACAGCACCTTCAGCCGAAGCGCTGCCGAAGTGCTCACCGAAATCACGGGCAGTCCCTACTTCCCGGGCGGTTTGGGCGGTTACGTTCTCGATCCCGGCTGGCTGACGTTCGAGGAAGGGCCGACCGCGACAGTGGAGTTGCGTTGGGCGACGTATTACGATGCGTCGGATCAGGCAGGGCAGTCGCGGTTGTGGGGCGGCATTCACGTGGTGCAGGACGATTTCGGTGGACGCATCATCGGTTCGGAAATCGGCAAACAGGCAATCGCGCTCGCCCGCACCTACTACGAGGGCACTGCCGACGAGTGATTCAACGCGGCGCAGCATGCCGGAACGCGCCGAGTCGCCATGAAATGGTTTGTCAAACGCGATCTCGACGGGTTCTTCGGCCTGTTCATTGATAACCTCGTGCAGCTCCTGCTGGTGGTGGGGCTGTGCGGGGGGCTCTGTGGGATGACCGGGCCCGACGCGCGTTTCATCTACGGGCGCATTCTGCCCGGAGCAGCCGTCTCCCTGCTCTTGGGAAATCTCTTTTACGCGTGGCAGGCGCACCGCGTCGCGCGCCGCGAAGGCCGCGACGATGTCACCGCGTTGCCCTATGGCATCAACACGCCTTCGCTGCTCGTCTACATCTTCTTCGTGATGGTCCCGGTCTATCAGCGCACGCAAAGCGCGGAACTCGCCTGGAAGATGGGCCTGCTCGCGAGCATGGGCAGCGGTGTGATCGAGTTCGGCGGGGCGTTCGTTGCTGAGTGGGTGCGCAGGAACACGCCGCGTGCTGCGCTGCTCTCCACGCTCGCGGGTATCGCGATTGGGTTTATCTCGATGAAGTTCGCCCTGGAGATCTGGGCGAGTCCAATCGTCGCGATGACCGCGCTGGCAATCGTGCTGCTGGCGCTGTTCGCCCGCGTGCGTTTTCCCCTGGGAATACCCGGTGGATTCGTCGCGGTGATCGTAGGCACGGTGTTCGCATGGGTGTTGCCGGAAAGCTGGACGGGGATTCACCTGTCCGCGAGCAAGATCGTGGCAACGACTGGGTGGTGTTTACCCACGTGGTCGGGTGGGGCGCTTGCCGACGTCTTCGCGCTGCCGCGACATGAGTGGATGGCGTTCTTGTCGGTGATCGTGCCAATGGGTTTATTCAACGTCGTCGGCAGCTTGCAGAACATCGAGTCGGCGGAGGCTGCCGGCGATCACTTCGATACGCGTTCATCGCTCGCGGTGAACGGGCTCGGTACGATCGTCGGGGCGTTCTTCGGCAGTTGCTTCCCCACGACGATCTACATCGGCCATCCGGGTTGGAAGGGCCTCGGCGCGCGGGCAGGCTATTCGACGCTCAACGGTCTGGTCATCACGCTGATCTGCTTCGGCGGTGCGATCGCGACGGTGAACAGCATCGTGCCATTGGATGCCGGTATCGCCATCGTGCTCTGGATCGGCGTCGTCATCACCGCGCAGGCGTTCCAAGCCACCCCGCGCGAACACGCACCAGCCGTCGCCATTGGGCTTTTCCCAGCCATCGCCGCGTGGGGCGCGACTGTCGTGATGGGCGCGTTCATGGTCAGCGGTGGGGCGACGATTGAGCAGGTGCTTGAGGGCAACGCGCGGGCGGAGGTGAATGGCTTCCTCATTCACGGCATGCTGCTGATGGAACGCGGGTACATCTTCACCTGCATGATCGTGGCTGCGATCGCCGCGCTGCTCATCGATCGCCGCATGGTGTCAGCCGCCATCTGGTGCTTCGTCGGTGCCGGTCTCACGCTCATTGGTCTGACCCACGCGTACCAAATCTCGGGCAACGTCATCGACTACCTGCTGATCACGCAATCAGTAGCGACGGGCGCTGCACCGCTCCACGATCGCGCCTATCTCATCGCAGCCGGCTACGTGCTGATGGGCGTCGCCTTCCTCGCGGCACACCTGCTCAACATGAAATCGCCCGCCCCCGACGACCTATCCGCCCACTAAACCGATACTGTAATCCTGCGGCAGAGAGCGGTGCGGATCGTGCAATCTGCTGCAAATGCAACCGGTCGCGTTGACTGGCCACTTTTCGGGGTCGATAATGATATGGCACGCCGTGAGCCATCCCCCCAGAGCACGCGGACCAGCCGGCAGGTTGGTAGAGGCGGAAACGTAACGGAAAGCCTTATGCGTCAAAAGATTGTATTATTCTGTATCTTTCCGACGATGAAGTACTAAGATGTTCCGTAGGTAACGCCCAGCGATTTGCTCACAGCCCTTGGAGGCAGCGAGGCACTTACCCATGCCGACCTTTGCAACCAAAGACCTGGCCGAACTGGCGCACCAGTTGCTCCTGTCACCGCGACAAAAGCGACTGAGCCAGATCCACGGTATCAACACGCTGCTGGGGCTGGTCGATGCGGAAAAATCGTACCCCTACGACATGGTCTGCTTCCACATCACGGGGTACCGCAACCGGCGAAATTCCGAGCGGCCCGCGATTCCCGGTGACAAGCTGGTTGGCGATCTCGTCACGCTGGCTGAGCACATTACCCGCAAGAACGCGATTCCGGTGGCTGAGGTTGGCGAACCGGTCCGCGGATACGAAGAACTCGCAAGCGATCTGAAGGTCAGCACAAAGACGATCCGCCGCTGGCGCAAACGCGGGCTCATGGGTTTCCGCGTTGCGGATACCGACGGTGTTTCGCGTTTGGTGTATCTGGGGTCGACGGTCGACCGTTTCGTTGAGAGCAACAAGTCGCTGGTCGAACGCGGGGCTGCCTTTAAGCAGCTCTCCGCTTCGGAAAAAACCAAGATTATCGAACTCGCCCGCAAGCTGTTGAGCGAGCGTCGTCGCAAGCTGCACATCGTCGCGCGTGAAATCTCCGAGCAAACGGGTAGAGCTGTTGAAACCATTCGGTACACCTTGCGGCGCTACGATCAGGCGCATCCCGACAAGGCACTCTTCGGGCGCAACGGCTTACCGGCTGCTCCTGAGCAGCAGCGTAAGATCTGGCGTGCGCATGAGCAGGGCAACGACAACGCGAAGATCGCTCGGCTGTTCGGTATCACCGTCGAAGAGGTGCAGCGCAATCTGCTCGAAATGCAGGCGCGAAAGCTCAAAGCCGAGCCCGTCGCCTACATCCACAACGAACTGTTCGACGCTCCGGGGGCGGATGCCCTGATCCTTGACGTGCCCGTGCCCACGGGTTCACGTCCGTCCAAGGCGAAACCGCCGCGTGATTTGCCGGCGTATCTCCGCAGCCTCTACGAAATCCCGCTGCTGACGGCAGAGCAGGAAGTGGATGCTTTCCGCCGCTACAACTACCTCAAGCACAAGACCGCCCGTGCGATCGAAGCGCTCGACATCTGCGACGTTAAGCCGCGCGACCTCGACGCCATTGCGGAACTCACCGCGCGTTACGAAGCGCAGCGTCGCCGCATCGTCGAAGCCAACCTGCGACTCGTCGTGAGCATCGCGAAGAAGCACGTCGGCTGGTCGCCGCGCTTCTTTGAAGTGATCTCCGACGGCAACGTGTCGCTGATGCGTGCGGTCGAGAAGTTCGACGTCAGTCGGGGCTTCAAGTTCAGCACGTACGCATCGTGGGCGATCATGAAAAACTACGCCCGCACCGTCCCCGAGGAACACTACCACGCGTCACGCTTCGTCACCGGTCAGGATGAATTGATTGATGCAAAGGCTGGTGAACACACTGCCGTCGGAGAGGATCTCGACCGCGCCACGCTGACCCGTGCCATCGAAGAGAGCATGCGCGACCTCACCGACCGCGAACGCACCATCGTCGCGGACCATTTCGGACTGTTCGGCGCGGAAGAGACGTCCACGCTCGAAGAGTTGGGGCAGCGGTTCGGCGTCACCAAGGAACGCGTCCGCCAGATTGAGCGCCGCGCCATCGAAAAGATCAAAGGTGCGCTCTCACCCGCCGTCGCCGGTTTGCTTCCGGACTGACGAATCCCTGCCCAAGACTGTTCAGCGTTAGTGAATGAGGTATCGGTGCGCGCCTGCGATCGTTCGGTCTTTACGGCTTGACGTGACGGAATTCGCCGACGAGCCGTTCGGATATGGTCAGCGCCTCGCCCGCTTGGTCGATCTCCGACCACTCAGCCGCAAAAGACGCCTTGCAATGGTCGCGATGCACCTTGGATCGCCAGTAGTCGATGGTGACAAAGCGATGCGGGTCGCGAACATCCTGCTTCAGCTCGGTGCGCAGGTACCCTGGGGACCGCTGAAACAGTTGCACCCATTCGCCTTCGGGCCCGTACAACGCGCGGAAGGCGTCGCTCGCGTCGTGGTGCACGCGGTACTCCCAGATGTATGCAAAGCCCGAATCCATCGGTGAGACCCCTCCAGAAATCGGCCTGATTTGAACAAATAGTACTGGCTCGCGCGGTCAGGTTCCACCATTGCCCGTTGGCGGATGCGATTATCAGACGGTCTACATTTCAGTCCGCAAATGCGCCTTAAACACGGCAGCACACGCTGCCGATGAATCTTCAGTACGCGGACGATTGTCGTCCGACCAGCGCGACGCATGCGCTCAGCGGGGGCATTATGCAAGTTGAAACGCCGGATACCAAAGCGGTGGTCAAGAAGGCCCTGGCTTCGGTTGGGGATATCGCCACGCTTCCCGAGGTTACCGTCAAGATTATCGAGGTGGTGGAAGACCCCAAGGGTACAGCCCGCGCGCTGCACGACGTGATCAAGCGTGATCCGGCGCTCTCCGCGAAGGTCCTGAAGGTGGTTAACTCCGCGTTCTATGGTCTGCCCGGTCAGGTGGCCAGTGTCGATCGCGCCATCGTTCTACTCGGCCTGTCAGCCGTGAAGAACATCGCCATCGCCGCGTCACTCTCGCGTTTGTTCAAGGGCGCGAAGAAGACCGATCTGTTCGACGCACGCGAAGTATGGCGTCACAGCGTCGCGGTGGGTGTGGCTGCGAAGAAGATCTCGCAGGCGGCTGGCGACGTTGCGGGTCACGATGAAATCTTCCTCGCGGGCCTGATCCACGATCTCGGTCTGCTCATCGAGCGTCAGGCGTTCGGTGACAAGGTCAACGAAGTGATCCAAGCCAAGCAGGCGGAGCAGGGGACGTTCCTCGCGGTCGAGCGGCAGGTCATCGGCGCCACGCATCAGGATCTCGGCGACGCGCTGACCACCAAGTGGAAATTCCCAAGGCACCTGCGGGCGGCTGTCGGTTTCCATCACAATCCCGAGGATCTTGCGACCGAACTCAAGCGGATCGGCCAGATCGTACACTGTGCGGACATCCTCTGCTGCCAGGAGGGGCACGGCTTCAGCCTGACCGCAGACGATGAAGAGTTCACCGAGGACCTGCTGAGCAGCATCGGCATTACGGTGGAACAGCTCGTCGACGTCCGCGACAACATGGCCGACGAACTCGCCGAAGCCGAGTCAATGCTCAGCACAAACGATTGACGCTGCGCGAACGACGAATGACGAATGACGCAGTTCGTTGCTCGGATCGTTGTCGTGCGTCTACCAGTCCATTCCGCATAACCCACTACGGGCCATTCGAGCCGCGTCTCCCGAGGTGGCGAGCTTGCGCGCGGCAGGCTCGTGTCCGCGCTGGCACCCGAGTCCAATCCCAGTCCGTTTCGGCAAGGGGATTCTGTCGGGTGCCCCCCGACCACCTTGGCGATTCCGCAACGGACTCGCAGCCCGAATTGTAACAAGGTCCGATTTGGCTTGCAGCCGAGCCCGACTTCTACCTAAGCTAATCACTTCGGTCGGGGTTTCATCCAACTCCCACACGATCACCCAGGTCAGTTAGGTTCGGCAACCACATAGGTGCCAGCTGTGTCGGCTGGTGACCCTCTGTCTACGAAAAACGAGGTCGAGGAACATGACTCTGGCGAGTTCATTCTGCGGTCGGTTCGCGGTAGCTGTCGCGATGTTCGGTCTGGCATGTCTATCGAATTCGGCCACTCGCGCCGACTCCGTTATCTTCGTCGATCAAAGCGCTGCGGGTTCCAACGATGGAACAACCTGGGCGGACGCATATACCGACTTGCAGTCAGCACTTTCAACCGCTGTCTCCGGTGAAGAAATCTGGGTTGCCAACGGCACCTATACGCCGACAACGGGAACCGATCGCAACGCCACGTTTCAACTTGTGACCGGCGTTGGGGTCTATGGTGGCTTTGAGGGCGGGGATTCCGTCGGCTTCCCTGGCGGCGAAACGCTGCGCGCCCAACGGAATACCGATGCCGAAAGCAACAACTGTGTCCTGAGCGGCGACCTGTTGGGCAACGACAATGTGCCTGCCGATTTTCCCAATGGCGGCAGCTTTTCTGACAACAGCTATCACATCGTATCCGGTGGCGGTACCGATGCTACGGCAGTACTCGACGGATTCCGAATTGAGCACGGTAACGCGACCGGGCCCGGAGGGACCGCAACATCACGCGGGGCGGGCATGTTCAACGAGTCGGGAAGTCCCACGGTTCGCAACTGTGTCTTTGTGAACAACTTCTCGCTATCCGGCGGAGCCGGTATGAGCAACGGTGACACCATCACGCCTGCGAACCCGTATGTTGTGGATTGCAAGTTTGTTGGCAACATCTCCACGGACGATGGTGCCGGTATGCTCAGCCGTGGCAGCAGCCCAGAGATTGTACGCTGTCTTTTTGACCAGAACGTTGCCAACACGACAGACGTGAATGGTGGCGGCGGTGGCGCGGCGAGTCACGGAGGTTTTCCGGTATTCGATCGCTGCACGTTTACGCAAAACAACACGGCAGCGGGTACGACGGCGGGGGGTGGACTTTTCACCAACGGCGCTGTCCCCACCGTACTCAACTGCACTTTCACCGGCAATACTGCCTTTGATGGCGGCGGACTGGCGACCTATGACAACGCGGGCACAACGCTGATCCATGGATGCTCAATCGTCGGGAACCAAGCGCTGCGCGGCAGCGCGTTGCGAAATCTCCGCAGTACGGTGGTGCTGGCGAACTGCCTGGTGAACGGGAACGTCGCGACGAATACCGGCGAAGCCGGAACGATCGACAACTCGACCGAAGCCGGAGCACCGGCCGACCTTAGCGTGATCAACTGTACAATCGTCGGCAACAACGCGCCAAACTTTAAACCGGGTGGCCTTTACAACGCGACCACCAGCGTCGTCAGTATCGCGAACTCGATCATTTGGGGAAACACCGACAATGTGAACCCGAACGGGTCCGAGGCTGCGCAGCTTCTGAACTACAGCACGCTGACGGTTGACTACTCGCTGGTCGCCGGATTGACGGGTGGCTTGGGCGGCATCGGCAACATTGACGGCGATCCTCAGTTTGAGGATGCGGACGGCGCCGACAACGTGGCGGGCAATATCGACGACGATTTCCGCCTGTTGCCGAATTCGCCGGCTCGCGATGCGGGCGACAACGCAGCACTGCCGCCGGACACCGCGGACCTTAACACGAATGGTAACACGGTAGAGTATGTGCCATACGATTTGGACGGGCATGATCGAATCGCGAACGGCACTGTGGACATGGGTGCGTTCGAGCGTTTTGAGGACTGCAACGACAATGGCGTCCCGGACAGCAGCGACATCGAAGGTGGAACCAGCTTCGATTGCAACAACAACGACGCTCCCGACGAATGCGACATCAGCAACGGGACGAGCAGCGACTGCAACGAAAACACTGCGCCTGACGAGTGCGATTTCACCGGCGGCACCTCCGAAGATTGCAATACCAACGGTCGGCCGGATGAATGTGACATCGTCGGAAGTGAAGAAATACACCTGTCCACGGCAATGGCGCTGAACAACAACGCAGCCAGTGACAGCGGTGATGATTACTTGCCGGAGATCTTCAGCGATGGCGCCGGACAGTGGTTGGCGGTTTGGCCGTCCGCGGATGATTTGAACGGGACAATCGGAACGGACAACGATATCCTCATTGCGCGCAGCAGTGACAATGGGAATACATGGACTGATCCCGTCCCGCTCAACAACAACGCGGGAAGCGACGTCGGTAGCGATTTCAGCGTAAAGCTGGCAACGGACGGCGAAGGGAATTGGGTCGCCATTTGGAGTTCAACCGATTCGTTGAACAACACAATCGGGTCAGATGGCGACATTCTCGTTGCCCGCAGCAGCGACAACGGTGTCACCTGGACCGATCCGGAACCGCTCAACAACGATGCCGCGACCGACGATGGCAATGACAATGTCCCGTACCTCGACACAGATCGTGCAGGCAACTGGGTGGCCGTCTGGAACACCTACAGCATTTCGGGGCAGGCGTTCGGATCTGACACGGATATTGTCGCGGCCCACAGCAGCGACAACGGCCTCACCTGGTCGAACGCGGTGCCCGTCAACAACGACGCTGCCGGCGACCTAAACAGCGACATCGTTCCCAGCATGACCACCGACAGGGCAGGCCACTGGATGGCAACCTGGCAGTCGTCGGACAGTCTCAATGGCACCATCGGCGGAGACTACGACGTCTTCGTCGCCTACAGCGGCGACAACGGCGCCACCTGGAACGACAAGATACTGGTCAACAACTACGCGGCGATAGATGCGCAGCACGATGGCAATCCGCGGGTCGCGACCGATCGTGCCGGAACCTGGCTTATCATTTGGACGTCGCGGGCTGATCCGAATGGAACGCTCGGTACGGATAGTGACCTGTTCGTAGCGCGCAGCGTCGACCTGGGGGTCACCTGGTCAGACGCCATATCGTTGAATAGCAACGCAAACACTGACACGGGCGATGACAATTGGCCGCAAATAACCAGTGATCACGCCGGGCACTGGGTAGCTACGTGGTATACAAATGATGATCTGGGCGCGACGATTGGGAATGACCTCGACAATCTCTTTGCGTTGAGCGACGACAATGGCAATTCGTGGACGGATCCCGCACCGCTGAATGACTATGCAACGAGTGATACGAGTCTAGACAACAGCGCCAGTCTTGCCACGGACGATCGCGGAAATTGGGTGGCGGTTTGGCATTCGTACTACGATCTCGGCGGCACGGTTGGGACGGATCTGGATGTTTTTACGGCAAGTTTTGAGTTGCCGATAGGCAGCAAGGACCTTAACAGCAACGGCGTCCCTGACGAGTGCGAAGACGACTGCAACCTCAACGGCGTGCCGGATGACCTCGATATCGCTGAGAGCGTGAGCGAAGATTGCAACTTCAGCGGCGTGCCCGATGAATGCGAACTCAACGGCAACGACTGCAACGCAAACGAATTACCCGACGACTGTGACGTGGATTGCAACACCAACGGCGTGCCGGACGACTGCGAAATCATCGCCGATTGCAATACCAACGGCGTCCCCGATGAATGTGAACCGGACACCGACACGGATGGTTTCATCGATGCGTGCGACAATTGTCCGCTCGATGCCAACGCGGACCAAGCCGATTTCGACGCCGACACCGAAGGCGACGCGTGCGACGCTGACATCGACGGCGATGGCGTGCCAAATTCGATCGACGTGTGCGACTATACGCCGCTCGGCGCGATCGTCGAACCCGATGGTGGCGTGCTCGGCGACCTGGATGGCGACTGCGATGTGGATCTCGTCGATTTCGGCATCATGCAATCGCGATTCACCGGTCCGGGATAGCACGGGCGAGAGGTTTTGCAGCGAGCGGTCTGAGTCGAGCCAGCCGAAGTGTGGCGGACGGCACCAATCGGGCCAGTACGGAAATCTCAACCCGACGCTTGACATGGCTGCGATGCACCAATGATCATGCAAGCTGGCTGGAGGACCTAATCTATGAAACAATTTGCGTTTGGACTGCTGGTGGTCGCGTTGTTGTTTGCCGGAGCTTGTACTTCGACGGGCAACCCGAACGGTGACGGCGGCGACATGAACAGCAATGGCGTCGGCAATGACGACGGCAACAACGACGTCGGCGACGATTCCACGGGCGACGACTCGGTAAATGGCGAGTGGGTGTTCAGCACCCGGCTTGAAGCGTTCGACCCTGCCGGTGACGATCTCTACGGCGACTCCGTGGCCACGTCGGGCGACACCATCATCGTCGGCACGGGCGCGAAGAACGCGCTCTACGGGATCGCCGACATATTCATTAGGTTCGGCGGCGATTGGCGTTTCCTGCAACGTCTCGCGGGCGGGCCGGCACGTTTCCCCGAGCAGGGGTTCGGGTCAGCCGTCGCCGTGGGCAACAACACCGCATTCGTCGGCGCGTACAAGTTCGCGATCGAAGGCTCGTTCGCGATTCAGACCGGGGCGGTCTACGTCTACACCATCGCCGGGCCGCAGTACACGCAGAGTCAACTGCTCACCATAAACGACGCCGACGACTTCGAATACATCGGCTCGGCCCTTGCGTACGAGGAAAACCAATCGCGCCTCGTCGTCGGCGCGCCGGGTCGCGACACGAACCAGGGAGCCGCCTACGTGTTCACGCTCGGTGGCGGCGGGTACACGTTGGAGCAGCGTTTGCAGGCTTCGGACGGGATCAACTTCGAGGATTTCGGATCAGCCCTGGCGACCGAGAATCAGACGATCATCGTCGGCGCACCGAATCAGAACTCCGGTACCGGTGCGGTGTACGTCTACGAGAAGTTCGTCGATTGGGACGAGGTGCAGAAAATCCAAGCCCCCGACGGCGCCCAGACCGACAAATTCGGCGCGGCGCTCGCGCTCGAGGGCAACACGCTGGTCATCGCCGCACCGAGCAAGCAACGCCCGGGCGACGAACTTCTGCAAGCCGGTTACGTGTACATCTACAAGAAGAGCGGGGGCACGTGGACGCTCCAGCAGACGCTGATTCCGGACGACAATATCGCAGGCCTTTGGGGATTGTCGCTGGCACTTGAGGACGGCACGCTGGCGATCACGGCTGGTGGTAAGCAGCAGGTGTATTTCCTCGAAGAGGATAACGACACCTGGTCCGCGGTGGACCTGGTCGAACCGCAGCGCGACACCTTCGTGCTCGACTCCTACGGCAACGCGATCTCACTGCACGAGGGCACGCTGGTCATCGGCGCGCGCAGCGCCAATGCCGGTGGAAGCAGGGCGGCAGGAGCGGCATACGTCTACTCGCGCGGCGAAGACTCTGGTGTGGACCTTCCCGGCGGTGTTCGTTTCTAGCGATTGCCGCACTCCAAAACGAGAAACAAACCCCTCTCCCCACCGGGGAGAGGCTGGGTGAGGGGGCAAACCAGCACCGCGCTCACCAAGCGGGAGCGGGCGTCGCGCAATGCCCTCCCCTGACCCCTCCCAGAGGGAGGGGGGTTGGAGCGCATCAATCTCAATTGGGAATGTTCAAATGGCCGGCGCTGTGCTTACGCCTGCCCCTGGAGGGCTGCGAGCGTTTTGGCTGGGATGTGCTGCGCCAGCTTCTGCCGCCACTCAGCCACATTCTGCATCATGCGTTTGGGCGTGCGCTTTTTGCAGCGGGTCATCGCGTAGCTGGCGACCAGCGGCAGCGTGAGCGACGCGCACGAATACACCACCACGCTGTTGCCGCGGGCTTCCTTGATTTTTCCCCAGGACTGCGCTTCCGACGGCGTCGCGCCCGACAACCCGCCCCAGTGCGGTGCGTCGGTCGTGAGCTGGAGGATGTAGTCGTGGCCCATGTGCTTCTCGTCGTCGAGAATCTGCGTGAGCGTGGCTTGCGTCTGGAGGTAGAAATTCTTCGGCGATCCGCCGCCGACGATCACCACGCCGTTCACCTTCGACTCGCGGACGAGCGCGGTCGTCTCGATCACGTCGAGGATCGGGTTGAGGTTCACCGTGTTGCCCGCGAGGTGCGGGATGATCAGGTTCATGCCGATCGACGAATCGCCCGGCGACGACGTGTATACCGGCACGTCGTACTTGGCAGCCGTCGCCAGCAGCGACTTCTCCGGGCTCGGCGCGTGCTCGATGACGCGCTTGCCGAGATAGTTGTGAAGCTGCGCGGTGGAGAACGGCTTGCTGCCGTCGAACCCGGCGTAGAGGTCGAGGATGATGCGATCGGTCGCGATGAGCGTGTCGTCGTTGTGGATGTACACGTCGTGGATGCGGGCGATGCCTTGATCTTCCAACTCGTTGTCATCGACAAAGGGGCTGCCCTGACGCATGGGTGCGTCGTACGCGCGGTGCAGGTCGTGGTAGAGGTTGGCTCCGGTCGAGATGATCACGTCCACGAAGCCATGTTCGATCAGGCTGTTGAGCACCCCGCTCATGCCGATCGGCGTCATCGCGCCCGCGAGCGTGAGGGCGATGGTCGCGTCGTTCTCGATCATCCGCTTGTAGAGGGCGGCCCCGTCGGCGAGCAGCCGGCCGTTGAACCCGCTGTTCGCGTAGACGTTGTCGATGAGGTCGGCAACGTGCGTATTGCCTTCGAGGCTGAGCGGTTCAATCGTCCGCCCGGAAAAGTAGTCGCGATCCGCAGCCTGGCTGTCACCATCGCCACCCAAAGGCCGCCCGCAAGGGGTTCTGTGCGTGCTCAAACCCAAATCTCCACCAAGTGCCAACGAATCAGAACCCCCCGCGCCAAGCGGGGGACCGGCACGAAGCGTATCACAGCAAGCCCCAACCCGGCAAGAGCCCGCAGCCAAAGCCCAAACACAGGTTCACAACCAGCCCGCAATCGCATGAGCCCCAATCCGAGCCGCGACTGTAAGGGAGCGGAGGCAAAGCAAAGCCTCAAGTCCAGCACCACAACGCGGAAGTGTCGACGGCGCGCCCAACCGTGCCCCGAAGGGGCAACCCAAACCAGCCCAGGGCGCAGCCCAGTGTTAAGAAAAACCCAATAACACCCCGAGCCCTGAAAGGGCGCACTAAACATCGGATTAGCGCGCCCTTTCAGGGCTCAGATTCGATCGATAATGGTTTTCCCATGGCGTTGCCCTGGGCTGACATAGTGCGCCCCGTTGGGGCTCAGCACACTCACCGCCGCCGCGTGCACAGCATGATCAAGAACACCGGCGTGCCGATCAGGGCCGTCATCACCCCTATGGGCAATCTTGCTGTGGTGACTTCCTGGCCGACGATCGCGCCGTACCAGCCTGGGGCCAGCGTGGTCAGGAAGTCGCAGACTACCAGGAAGACTGCGCCCAGCAGGGCGGATGCCGGTAGCAGAACTCGGTGGTCGCTGCCCGTCACCAGTTTGGTCAGGTGCGGGATGATCAAGCCGACGAACCCGATCGGGCCGCAGAGCGAGACGACGGCAGACACCGCCAGCGAACTCACCACGATTCCGAGAAACTCAAGCCGCACGACGTGCACGCCGCGGCTTGCGGCGATGTCCGCGCCCACCGCGAACTGATTCAGCCCCCGTGCGAGCAGCAGCATCACCACCCACGCGGGCACCACGATCGGCAGCAACGCGGTCAACTCGACCCCGCCGAACGTGTCCAGGCTGCCCATCATCCAGCGCACCGTGCGGTACGTCTCCGAAACGTCCGCGAGCGACGTCACGAACATCATCATCCCGGAGCAGAAGAACCCGATCGTCACGCCCGCGAGCAGCAGCGTCTGCCCGGTGACGCGAGCGGCTGACCTGGCGAGCAGCAACACGAGCAGCAGCACGGCCAGCGCGCCGATGAACGCGCTGAGCGACACGCTTGAGATTCCCCAATACGCGGTGACCCAGTGTACTTTGAAGGCGATGAGCGCGCCCAGCGACGCGCCGCTCGCAATGCCCATGGTGTAGGGCGTGGCCAGCGGGTTGCGAAAGAGCGTCTGAAAGATCCCGCCCGCAAGCGCGAGCGTGATACCCGCCACCACGGCTTTCAGCGTGCGGGGGAAACGCAGGTCCCACGCGATCGCCCGCACACCGCGATCGCCGTCGCCAAAGAGCGACCGCCACGCGTCGACGAGCCCGATGTCGCTGGTGCCGATGCCGGGGCTGATCGCGATGACGACGATGAGCAGGATCGCCCAAGGCAGCAGCCGCTTGACGAGTTGTTGCTGATCGAGCGGCTTCATGGCTGCCCGCCTTCCGACGCGTCGCGTTCGTGGGCGACGAGCACGGTCTCGCCCGATGCAACCACTTCGGCGAAGCGTACGCCGTACACCGGCCCGAGGATGGCTTCGCGGAGCACGTCGCGCGGCGCGCCGGACGCAACCACGTTGCCGTGATGCAGCACGCACGCCACGTCAGCGAAACGCGTCGCAAGATTCAGATCGTGCGTCACCACGACGACGGCCAGTTGGTCGCGGCGGGTGAGTTCGCGCAGCAGCCGGAAGATGCGGAGTTGATGCGCCAGGTCGAGGTCACTCGTCGGCTCGTCGAGCATGAGCACGCGGGGTTGCTGTGCGAGACAGGCCGCCAGGTGCACACGCTGGGCTTCGCCGCCGGACAGCGTGGTGACGCGGCGCGTGGCGAACACGTCGACACCGGTGGCTTTCATCGCATTGTCGACGACGGCGAGATCGTCGGGCGACTCGAACACGTGCATCCCGAGATACGGATACCGCCCGAGACGCACGACCTCGGCAACGGTGATGTCCGCGGGCGTTGGCGGATTTTGCGGCAGCAGCGCCAGTTGCCGCGCCCGCGTCGTCGCGCGCATGCGGCGCAGCTTGCGGCCGGCCAGCGTGATCGTGCCCGCCGTCGGTGACAGCAGGCCCGCGAGCAGGCGAAGCAGCGTACTCTTGCCCGCGCCGTTCGGCCCGACGATGGCGACAAGTTCCCCGGCGCGCGCGGTGAAGTCGACGCCGTCGAGCAGGACCCGCGCATGGGGATATCCGAAGCGCAGGGCAGTTGCTTGCAGGATGGGTGGGGGGGCGCTGGTCACTGGTGGTGCTGCCTGCATGTTGTGTTACCGCTCATTTATCTCCGCTTCCTTACGGGCGCGGCTCGGATTGGGCCCCGGTCTGGCGCCCGGGGTTCTGATTCGCGAAGAGTCGGTTTAGCTTTTCTGCGAGCAGCACGACCCGCGGCGAGGGAATCAGCACGTAGTCTTCGGTCAGGATATGCACCTCGTCCGATTGAACTGCCGGTACGCTCGCGACGGCTTGCCATTGCTTGAGCAGGGCTGCCCGCCGCGTGTCGTCGATTTCCTCGCCCGGCATCACGTCGAGGATGACATCAGGCCGGGCGGCGATCACTTCTTCGAGCCCGATCTGAGGATAGGCTACGTCGACGTTGCCAAACACGTTGTCGCCGCCCGCGAGTTCGATCACGCTGCTGAGGTACGACGGTTTGCCGACGGTGGTGAGCGGGGCGAGTCGGTCGGGGCTGCGGAGCACAAGCAGCACCCGAGGCCGGTGCTTCGGCGCCTTCGCACGCACCGCATCGAGGCGGTCGCGCAGCGACTTCGCGAGATTGGCGGCTTCCTCCGTGCGACCGAGCAACCCGCCGAGTTCGTCGATGGTCGTGAACAGGCTGGGGAGCGAGTCGGTGCGGTCGATGTAGAGCACGATCTGCTGCTGTTCACACATGCGTTCGACGTGCGGATTGCCACCGCGTTGGATGACGAGGTCGGGTCTCAGCGCGAGCATGGCTTCGAGATCGGGGTCATCGAGCCCGCCGAGTTTGGGCAAATCTTTGACCTCCGTCGGATACGTGGCGTACCGGCTCACGCCGACGAGCTTGTCGCAGGCACCGAGGGCACAGACGATTTCGGCATTGCTGGGGGCGTTGGCGATGATCCGGGAGAAGGTGGCGTCGCAGCCAGTATGCTGGGACGGACCGCCCGCGAGGACCAACGCGACGATGCACCCGCAAATCAGGTTCATCCAGCCACTCCCGGGGAACAGGTCAGTGAGGAACCAAGGACGCGGCTCGCAATTCGCGCCGCAAGCAAATCGCATTGTCTCGCCGACGATAAGAGGGTCAAGGAATGCGGATTGGCAACGGGTGGCATGGTCTGACGAAGTCAGGCCATGGTCGTCAGCGTTTCGGTCCCCGGTCTGGCCGCGCCCGACCGTGCCGCCCCGCAGCATGCAACATGCGTCGCGAGCAACCGATTGCAACCTGTTTTGCAGAGGGCGGGTATAACCCGTAAACTCAGTGCTGCGGCGGAATTAAGTGCGCCGAAGCGGATTAGTGTAGACAGACGTGCGCCGCTGATGAGAATGCACCGCACCCCGCCCCCTAAGCGGGAGCCGGAAATACAACGCGAGGAGACAAGGGTGGGACGCGCAGGTGTGAGGAACATGCGGTTGCCGGTGGTTGCAGCTCTACTGGCTGGGGGGCTCGCGCTTGCGCCGGTACGAGGCGACGGGTTCGCGGGGATCGAGGCGCTGGTGAGCGCGCCGGTCGCCAACATTCATCCGGGCAATCCCGTTCCGGTCCGTTTCACGCTGCACAATTCAACCGACAAACCAGTCGTGCTCAGCGTGCCCGATGCGGAACCGAAACCCCCGACCGCCGTCGCGCAGCTTCCACTCGCGCACGTATTCAGCGGCGCCGGTTTCGGTGGGGTGACGATTCGCGGTGACTACGATCGCGTGTGGGCGGATGCGACCGGTTATCATGCACCGGCTGAGGCGGAGGAGTTGATCCTCGGGCCGCACGCGCTGGTGGGTACGGAGATCGATCTCGCGTCGTACTTCCCCGCGCTGCAATCGCCGGGACGCTATCGCATCGTATGGCAGCCGTACGGCGGGTTGCTCACGTCGAACCAACTTATCGTTGAAATCGCACCGCTCAAGCAGGCTGAGATCATCACCGACGATGGCGTGATGGTCGTACAGTTTTTCTACGAACTCGCTCCGAACCACGTCGCCAACTTCCTCGAATTGGCGCGTAATGGTTTTTACAATCAGAAGACGTTCCACCGCCTGGAGAAGGGGTATTTTATCCAGGGCGGCGATCCCAACGGTGACGGCAGCGGTATTCGCACTGACGGGAAGAAGCTGACGGCTGAGTTCAGCGCGTACCCGATCGATCGCGGTACGGTCTGCATGGCCCGCCTGGAGAACGATCCCGATTCCGCAAGCTGCCAGTTCCTGATCGCGAACACGCGGATTCCCAGCTGGGATGGGCGGTATACCGTGTTCGGTCATCTCGTGGGTGAAGAGTCCGAGCGCACGCTGGATAAGCTGATGGCCCACGACGTCGACCCGGACACCGGCAGACCCGAGCGCACGATGTACATTCGCGCCGTCTCGCTGTCCGACGCGCCGCCACCGAACGAAGTTGCGCCACTGCAACAGTTGTCCGCGCAGCAGGCGCCGCTTCCGCCCGCACAGGCTCAGCCCCTCCCGGTGCAACCCGCGCCGATGCAGCAGATGACGCGCCAGCCGCTCCCGCCGCGACCAACGCCCACGCCGCAGAATGAATCGCAGCGCATCGAAGTGCGGCAGATGACCGACGTCACGCCCGACTAGGCGCAAGTCTTCGCGGCTTGCGAAGGAGCTTCCTTCCGCATTGTGGTGCAGGCTTCCAGCCTGCATGCTGTTTGTCGCAGCTTCGTTTCGGATTTGCCTCCCGCACCAGCCGTTTCTATCATCGACCGTCAGCCGGGCAACTACGCTCCATTGGGAAAATCAAAACCGGAGGTCTCAAGCTGATGCGCAGAGGATGCATACTCATCGCCGCGGTCGCGGTAGCGGTCGTATTTGCCCAGGCAGCCACCGTTCGCGCCGACGATTGGCCACAGTGGCGCGGACCCACGCGCGACGGTGTCTGGCACGAAAAGGGCATCGTCGAGAAGTTCGCGGAACCGCAGCTTCCGCTGCTCTGGCGCGCACCGCTCGGCAGCGGGTACACCGGCCCGACGGTCGCGAACGGCAAGGTTTACGCCACGGATCGCGTCATCGCCCCCAAGCAGATCGAGCGCGTGCACTGCTTCGATGCCGCCACCGGCAAAACGGTCTGGATGCATGAATATGACTGCGCGTACCGTGACGTCGGCTACGATGCCGGCCCGCGCGCGTCCGTGCTCATCGACGACGGCAAAGCCTATTCGCTGGGCACGATGGGCAACTTCATCTGCTTCGACGCCGCCACCGGCGAAATCCTCTGGCAAAAAGACCTCAACGCGGAATACAAAATCCGCATGCCCGTCTGGGGCATCGCCGCGTCACCGATCATCGAGGGCGACCTGATCATCGTGATGATCGGCGGTGAGAACGGCGCATGCCTCGTTGCGTTCGATCGCAAGACCGGCAAGGAAGTGTGGAAGGCGCTCGACGACAACGCGTCGTACTCCGCGCCGGTGGTGATCGAGCAGGCGGGCAAGCGCGTGCTGGTGTGCTGGACGGGCGAACGCGTCGTCGGCCTCGACCCCGCGACGGGCAAGGCGTACTGGGCGGAGGATTTCGTTCAGCGGCGCATGATCATCAACATCGCCGATCCGGTGAAGAGCGGCGACTACCTGTTCATGAGCAGCTTCTTTGACGGCTCGCAACTGCTCAAGCTAGATCACGACAAGCTCGGCGTCAGCGAAGTATGGCGGCGAATGGGCGAGGACGAGCAGCACACCGAAACCCTGCACACGATCATCGCGACCCCGTTCATTCAGGGCGACTACGTTTACGGCGTCGACAGCTACGGCGAGTTGCGCTGTCTCAACCTGCTGACCGGCGACCGCGTCTGGGAGGACCTGACTGCCGTGCCCAAGGCACGCTGGGCGACGATCCACTTCGTGAAGCACGATGACGACGTGTGGATGTTCAACGAACGCGGCGAACTGATCATCAGCAAGGTTTCGCCCGAGGGATTCCACGAGATAAGCCGGGCCAAGCTCCTCGAACCGACCATGGGCCAGCTCCCGCGTCGCGGTGGCGTCTGCTGGTCGCATCCCGCGTTCGCCAATGGCTGCGTGTTCGCCCGAAACGACAACGAAATCGTCTGTGCGGACCTGAAGAAGCGCTGATCGCGAGCGAGCGAGTCGACGCGGGTGGCAGGGACAAGCTCTGCGTGTCCGTGGTGCGATAAGCTGTGAGTTACTGTGAGCATTGAACCGTCGATGAGCGACGCGTTTGCCCGCGATTTCCACTGACAAGCAGAGCTTGTCAGCGCAACCCGACGCGGACCGCGTTCTCGGGGCAAAGCGGGGTGGAATTTCCCGTCGGCAGCGGTATGGTGTACACTTCGGTTCGCGGCTGATCTGGTGAGCACAGGCCCGGTCAGCCAGTGGTGAAACTATCACGTGGTGGCGAACATTGACGGCCGGGTCCCATGCAGTGGGCTCCGCAGACATCGGGTCAGGCTGGAGACAGAGCAGCCCACCTGTTGAGTTCAGGTGCCGTGGAGTCACCTGGCCGTCATTGATCGCCACCGCGTTTCGTTGTTCCTCTGGGATCAGTCATTTGTGGGACCGGCTTTCCAGCCGGTCTAGACCGGGCGGGGAAGCCGGTCCCACATCGCTTTGTCCAGGTGCACGTGAGTCATGGGTTACGAGGTTCTCGCCCGAAAGTATCGCAGCCGGACGTTCGACGAGATCGTCGGACAGGGCGCGATCGCGACCACCTTGAAGAACGCGGTCGAGACCGGGCGGATCCACCACGGCTACCTGTTCACGGGTACGCGCGGGGTCGGCAAGACGTCGATGGCCCGCATCCTGGCGAAGGCGCTGAACTGTTTCGCGTTCGACGCGCCGACGACCACGCCATGCTGCGAGTGCGAGTTGTGCCAGCGGGTGGCCGAGGGGGGCGACCTCGACGTCGTCGAGATCGACGCCGCGAGCAACACCGGCGTGGACAACATCCGCGAGCTGCGCAGCAATGCAGCCTACCGACCGGCTCGCGCCCGCTTCAAAATTTACATCATCGACGAAGTACACATGCTCAGCACGGGCGCGTTCAATGCGTTGCTCAAGACGCTTGAGGAACCGCCCGAGCACGTGAAGTTCATTCTCGCGACGACCGAAGCGCACAAGGTGCCCGCGACCATCAAGAGTCGCTGCCAGCGGTTCGACTTCCGCAGCATCAGCCCGGCGGACATCGCCGAGCAGTTGAAGATGATCCTCGCGCGCGAGGAGATCACCGCGGACGAGGTGGTGATGCGTCGCATTTCGCGGCTGGCGAATGGCTCGATGCGCGACGCGCTATCGCTGCTCGATCAGTTGCTGGCGTATGGCACGCGTGAACTCACGGAAGCGCTGATGGAGGAACTGCTGCCGACGGCGCACGACGCGGTGATCTACAAGCTGGTCGAGTCGCTGGCCGACGGTGATGCTGCCGGCGCGCTGTGTGCGGTGGATGAATCGCTCGGTGGGGGGCAGACGGCTGCCCGGTTCTGCGACATGCTCGTGGAGCATTTGCGATCGTTGATGCTGCTGCGCGTGTGCGGCGGCGATACCGACATGGTCGATCTCGGGCAGGCGATTCGCGAGCAGCTTGTCGCTCAGGCTGAGCGGTTCGATGCCGCGACATACGTCTACATGATTGCATTGCTTGAGGAGGTCCGTCGACAGGCAAAGGCGACAAGCGCGCCGCGGGCACTTGTGGATGCCGCGGTCGTACGATTGTCGATGACCTCGGCATTCAGCGGGATAGACGACATTCTCGCACGGGTCGATGGAGCGCCGGCTGCTGAGCCGGCAAAAAAAAAACTGAACGTCGCCTGACGCCGCAAGCGAATGCGGGTCCAGCTGTGCAGCAGGCACCGCCCGCGCGCAGTGCGGTGGTGAGTCCGCCGAGACCGCAACAATCGGCACCGCCGCAGCGCCGCGAAGTGCAGCCGCAGAAAGCGCAACCGCCCGCGACGAATCGACCCGCACCGCGAAGATCGGGTGCGATCGGCGGAATATCGGCTGAGGAACGCAAGCGACTGATGGCGGAACCGTTGGTGCGGCGAGCGGTTGAACTCAGCAACGGGTCGATCGTTGACGTGGTTCGGCGAATTCCCAACGCGGCTGCGCCGAACGGCGGCGAGGTTGAGGACGATGCGGGCGTCGTGGATGACGCGGACGACGCGGTGGTATCGGCTGCTGAAGATTCCGATGACGATGGTGGGCAGGCTGTTTGATTGACGTGCAGGCAAGATGCCCGCACCACAAGTGCAGGCAAAATGCCCGCACCACAATGACTTGGCAGTGTGCCCGTACTATAAATGAAGAATAACGCGTCGTGCTGACGCCGGTAGTTGAGGATTGAACAGACATGTTTGGTGGTTTCGGAAACATCCTCGATCTCATGAAGAACGCCAAGGACATTCAGGCGCGGATGGCGGCGTTACAGAATGATCTGGCAAACCGGCGATACGACGCGGAGACCGGTGGCGGCGCGGTCCGCGTGGTTGTCGACGGGAAGGGCGCGGTGGTTGACGTGAAGATCGACCCGAGCGCGACCGGTGATGTGGAACTGCTCGAAGACCTGCTCAAGTCGGCGATGTCGTCAGCCACCTCGCGGGCGCACGAAGCCATGCGCGAAGAGCTGTCCAAGATGACCGGCGGACTGAATCTACCGGGCTTGGAAGGCATGCTGCCACCGAGCTAACCAAACCGATCCGCGATTGTAAGGGAGCGGAACAATCCGAGCCGCGACTGTCAGGGAGCGGGGAAAAAGCAAGCAGCACAAGTACTCAACAACCGTGCAGGCAAGATGCCCGCACCACAACCGTGCAAGCAAGATGCCTGCACCACGAACACAGTACGCAGGTAACGCGTGGGAACTGGCGACATTGAATCACTCGAACGCCTGAAGAAGGCGTTTCAGGAGCTTCCCGGCATCGGCCAGCGCAGTGCCGAGCGGTTGGCTTTTCACATACTCCGCGGCACGCGTGAAGATGCGGGCCGCCTCGCCGACGCGATCCTCGCGGTCAAAGACAACGTCTTCCACTGCCAGACCTGCTTCAACCTCACCGAGGAAGACCCTTGTCCGATCTGTCGCAGCCACGCGCGCGACCAATCCGAGATCTGGGTCGTCGAACAGCCCAAGGACGTCATCGCGCTCGAGCAAACCGGTCTCGTGCGCGGCGTGTATCACGTGCTCATGGGGCACATCGCACCGCTCGAAGGCGTCGAGCCGGGCGACCTCACCATCGACGCGCTCGAACGTCGCGTCCGCGCCGCCAAACCGCGCGAAGTCATCCTCGCGACCAACCCAACGGTCGAGGGCGATGGCACCGCGCTGTACATCGAAAGCCTGCTGCGTGATTGCGGCGTGAAGGTGACGCGCCTCGCACGCGGGCTTGCCGTGGGCTCACAGCTCGAGTACGCAACGGTGAGCATGCTGGAGGCTGCCATCAGAGGCCGGGGCAGCATTTGAGCACGTTAGCGCCGTTTTTCCCGCACTCATCCGCATCTCCAGGTTTCCCCGATATCCGATAATAGACCGCATTCGTCGGCGTATTCGTTAATCTGCGCATGATTTGCGCGAAGATTCCGGCGATGTGCGGGCACGACGCCACGCGGTGACATGATATAATGCACCAGCGTGAATTCGCGCTACGACGGAACGTGTTGCGTTGTTTTTCGGACGTGCGCACGCATCGCGGTGGATTAGAAAACGATAATGGTTCATTCGCTTTCACAATCATTGGGTCAGCACATGCGGTTGGAGCAGAAGCTCACACCGCAGTTGATCCAATCCATGAATATTCTCCAGCTCAACGCGCTGGCTCTGGAAAACCACGTCGCTGAGGAATTGGAGAAAAACTACGCGCTGGAAGTCGAGGAACATCACCCGACCGATCCGGACGCCAACCGTCCGCGCGAAGATCGCAGCGACGGCAACGGTGAGGTGGAGAGTTTCGAGCGGTTGGAGCGTTTGGCCCGCGAGTACAGCGGCGAGGACTTCTTCAGTTCCGCGCGGCGGCGGGTTGGCGGAAGCGAGGAACGCGACGCGAAGATGGATGCGATGGCCAACGCGGCGTCGCGTCCAGAAAGCCTGGCGGAGCACCTTGTGGCGCAGTGGTCGGTCATCGAACTCAGCGACGACGTGCGCCGCGCCGGCGAGGCGATCATCTACAGCCTGGAAGACGATGGCTATCTTCGCGTGCAGTGCGCGGACATCGCTGCCGACGCGCATCCACCGCTGGACGTTGCGGTTGTCGAGCAGGCGTTGGCGCAGGTGCAGCAGCTTGATCCGGTGGGTGTGGCTGCACGCGACTATCAGGAATGCCTGCTGCTGCAACTCGAAGCGCTGCCGGGCGACAACCGCATTGAGAAAGTGCTGGTACGCGACCATCTCACCGACGTGGTGAAAAACCGTTATCCCGCGATCGCGAAGGCGACGGGCTATTCCATCGGCGAAATCACCGAAGCCGTGAAAGCGATGCAGTCCACATTGTACTTGCATCCGGGGTACACGGTGGTCGATCGCGAGGTCGCGCCGATCCTGCCCGACGTGATTGTCGAAGAAGCTGACTCGGGCGGTGGGTTTGAGGTGCGACTCACGCGCAGCAGCAGCCCGCGATTGCGCATCAGCCCGTCGGTGCTCGAAATGCTCAAATCGAAGGGCGCGGAGAAGGACGTGCGCGACTTCGTTCGCAGCCACGTCGAGTCCGCGACCGCGTTGATGGATGCGATCAAGTTCCGCAAGGAGCGGTTGCGGCTGGTGGCGGAGCGCATCGTCGAGCACCAGCGTGAGTTCTTCGACACCGGCCCCGAGGGGTTGCAGGTGCTGCGGATGAGCGACCTCGCCGAAGAGTTGGAGTGCGATCCGTCAACCATCAGCCGGACCGTGGCGGGCAAGTACGTGCAAACCCCGCGCGGCATCTTTCCGATGCGTTACTTCTTCACCGGCGGCACCACGACGTCGGACGGCGAAACGACGAGTTGGGACAGCGTGAAAGCCGCGGTCGAACGCATCGTCGCCGAAGAAGACAAGAAGAAACCGCTCAACGACGACCAGATCGCAGCCATGCTCAGCGAGAAGGGCACGAAAATCTCCCGCCGCACGATCGCCAAGTATCGCCAGCAACTCGACATCCCCTCCGCCCGCCAACGCCGCGAGTATTAGGCGCCGGCCCCTACTTCTTGGCGACTTATTGTGAGCTACTGGCCGACTTGCTTCGGTTCAGGAACAGCGCGGATGTCGGTATTCTCAACATTCATAACGCGAATCTGAATTTCGTATTTCGCCGGACCACCGCGCTGGTAACCGTCGACCTCGACACTCAACACGCGTCCGATGAGCGGCACCAGATCGCCACGTCGCGCGCGGGTCAATTCGCTTACGTAGTCGTCGAAAATGCAGACCAATCGTTGGGGTTGAGTGAGAAGCGGGTCGATCAAGTCCGCCGACAATTGGTATCGCAGCGCATCCCTGCCAGCCGGTCTACGCTCTACGTCGATGACAGTTGCGTCGAATCGCACGGAGCGTTCCTTCAGCAGGCTATCAACCCTGGACATGACTTCCGCGTGTCGTTCCTGTTTGGCGAGCGTGGTTTCATTTGGCTGGGGGGTGGTGAAGTCGGCCAGAATCCCGTTGCATTGAGCGAGCACGCCTGCCAGGTTGGGGATGTCATCGTCTGGCGCTTCGCGCCGCGCGTTGTACTCGCCGGCGGCATCGACGGTAGTACCGAAAATCTCCATGGTTGGAACGAATGCGTTGTTGTTCCACGACATGGCACGTACGACTACGGCTGCCTCGACTCGGTCGCCGATTGCGGCAACGGGGTATGCGCTCCCAACGAACACGGTAATCAAATGCCGTGCCGAGTCAGTTCGTTCACGCAGGCTACGGCGAAAATCGCCCAACGCCTTTTGTACGCTATTGATCTTGTCCAGGTGCGCCTTGATGTTGTTTCTGCGCCCTTCTTTTTGACTCTTGGTTTTCGCCTCGCCGCGCGTACGTTTGTAGGCTTCGTAACTACGCTTGGCGGAGTCGATATTGTTCTGCAGCGAGTCGAGTTTCCCTTGCTCTGCCGACGTCACTGAATAACTCATTCGATAGTGGTGGGTTGATGCAATTGTGACAGTTCGCGAACTCGCGTTGGTATTGACTACTTCGCCACGAAATACGAAGGTCTGTCCGACCAGCGGATTGTCGGCAGTAACTATGTGCGGTTTGCCGCCATACTTCGGTGGGGTGGATTCCTGATATGCTTCGATGAGGCGTTCACACGCGGAAATCGCTTTGGTTGCGCCGGGGTACTCGCCGTCTCCGTCGGCCGTATCTGCAATCGACGAGTTGGGGCCGGATGCTGCGACAAGCATTAGGACGGCAACGGACCGGCGCAGGCACGCGTGCCATCGGAAGTGAGGGATGTTGCGCATCGAAGTTGCCTCCGAGGTTGAAATGATCGAGACTGAGAAATGCTTACGCGAGGGGGCTAGTATGTCGGAACGTCTCCGTCCATTCAAGGCATCCAAGCCGCCTGCCCGCACAATCCGAACTGCCGGCAGTCGGGCTGTCTGATTTGGTCGCGGATATGGTCTTGCGTTGCTACCTGCGCTCGCGTAAACCATCGGGTGTATTATGCAGAGTACGAAGTATCCCATTCTGTGCAGCGCGCTCGGGCTGATGCTGCTCGCCGGCATCGCTTGCGATGAGGCGCAGTGGGGGCAGTGGGATTGGAACCTTGGCGGTAAGGCGCAGCCGGTTGGTGAGAAAGCAGCGCCTGCGCCCACGCCCGGTCCCGCGTCCGATTCGCTGGCTGCCCCTGGATCAGCATTCACCGCGTCGCATGCCGACGCGCGCGACGGCAACGGCATGGTCGTGCTTCGCGTGCACTTCGATGTGTTGCGCGTGGATATTCCCGTTGATGCCGTGCGTCATTCGCTGAAAATCTGGAACCACATCGATGAGTCGCTCGGCGATCCCGGCTTGACCGCGTTGCTTGCGCGTAATGGCTTCCGCGTCGGGAAAAGCAGCCAAGCCGAATGGCCCGCGATCCGTACGATTTTCGAGCACAACGGCGCGCGCGTTAGTCGCGTTGCACGCACGGTTCAGGAAGGCGCACCGCTCACTGTTCCGCTCGGCAAGGTTGAGGACGGTGCGAGCTACTTCCTGCACAAGCGGGGCGGGGGGCTCGGCGGAGGCACGCTCACGGCCGGACGGCGGACCTTTCTCATCGACTATGCCGTCGATCCCAACGACCCGCAGCGTCTCGTGCTCCGCGCAACACCCGCATTTCAAGAGGAAAAAACGCACGAAAAGCTCGTCGAACGCGATGGCGAAATCGTCTCCGTCCGTGACCAGGAGGGCCGCGTCTTCTACGATCTCAGTGTCGAGACCGCGCTCAGTATGGGCGACTTTCTCGTAATCGGCGGGAGCGAACCCGCGGAGAAGGGATTCGTGTTGGGCAGTTGGTGGTTGGATTCGTCGCTGGACATGCAGCAGTACGAAACGGTGCTGTGCATTTCAGCGCAGGCCACGCGCGTTGAGTGAACTTCGTGTCTTCCACGCCTCCAGAACACGCTACGGACGGTTTCTATCGCCGGCTGTTTGAGCAGGCGGGCATGGCGATGGTGGCGGCTGATCCGGACGGTCGCATCATTGGCTGGAATCATGCTGCCGCGCGCATGTTCGGTGCCGGTGCGGAGGAGATGGTCGGTGCTGACTGGTGGCATGTCGTGCCGAATGAGCAGCGCGAGGAACTGCGGTCCGCCGCCCGGGCGAGCCTCGACCGCGGCGAAACCACCGAGTTCAACTTCGCGTCCCACGACGAGCACGGTGCCGTTCGCCAGCTCGCGGTGATCGTCACGCCCATCGTTGCGTCCGGCGAACGTGTAGGCGTGCTCGCCGTCGCGCGGGATATCAGCAATCGCGTCCTCCTGCAAAAGCAACTGACGCAGCAGTCGAAAATGGCATCGCTCGGCGAGATGGCTGGAGCGCTGTCGCATCATTTCAACAACATCCTGGGTGGGGTGGTCACGAGCGTAGACTTCGCGCTTGCCAGCCGAGACCCCAACGTCCAGCGCCGTGTCATGGAAAAAACAGCGCAGGCATTGACCCGCGCCACGTCGCTCGTCGAGAACCTGTTGGCATTTGCCGAAGGCGACTACCGCGACGCCAACCTCGGCGAGATCGGCGAAGTGGTCATCGAGTTGGCACGTGTGGTTGAAAATCGCCTGCGCGGCAGCAACATCACGCTCATCGTTGACATTCAGCCCATGCCCATCATCGAAGTCCCGCGCAACGCGATGCTGAATGTGCTGACGAACCTCGCGGATAACGCGATCGAAGCCATGCCGGAGGGCGGCACGTTGCGCATCGCGGGCGGCCAGGACGGCGATTACGTGGTCATTCGCGTCGCCGATACGGGCTGCGGTCTCGACGAGCAGGCCCTCACGCGGATCTTCGAGCCCTTCTACAGCACGAAGCGGCCGCTAGGGTCCAGCGAGTCGATGAGCCGGGGGCTCGGGCTTGCGGTCGCCCACGGCATCCTCAAAGTGCTGCACGGTACCATCCACGTCACATCAACGGTCGGCGTCGGCACGGAACTGATCGTTCGCCTTCCCGTCTCCGAATCAACCTAGTTTCACCGCGCACATTACCACCGCCCAAGCCCATCGGGAGAATTTGGGAAGAGGGTAATTGCTGTGTGGCCAAAGCTTTTGCGGTGGCACTGTCCGGTTGCAGAAAGGCCCAATCAATTGCCCGGATGGCGGAAACATTTTGGATGCACCTGTCAGGTAAGTAATCCAGGGAATGATGGCTACCCGAGTGGACGTATGCTAGAATTCCGAGCCGCGAATGAAGCGGTAGTTGGATTTCACAGGCGGGTGCGGTTTGGCGCACCGCGGAATCCTGCCCGCCGATGTCCAGCGCAATGCTGGGCGACGTGACTAGAGCGTTTTCATTGTACGCGACTTGCTGATTTAGCCGATAGACGCGCGGATGGGCCTGGGTTCACCGCGCACATGCGTTGGGATGTCGGAGATTGTCGGGGCCGCGGCGCACCTGGATAACACGCCATATACGGAACGGATTTCGTACCGATCGGAGAGGTCGGTTCTGGCGACTGGACGGATAGAGAATCTTGCCTCAGTACAAAGTCACACCAAATAACGTTCGCTCGATTGCAAATTCGGCGAGGTCCCGGCTGGCGATTGGCATGTTTGTTGTTGCCGCGCTGAGTCTGCAATGTCATCAGTCCGCGGTTCAACCCGGTCAGGCCTTCGCGGCAGAGCCGGCACGGATCGCGTCGATGTCGCCGATTAAGATGTCGGCCGATGACGAGAACGCGGCACTGGCGAAGCGCGATCCGATCGCCTTCTTTGAGAAGTGCCTCGCGAACTACCGTGCGAAGGTCGACGACTACAGTTGCGTTTTTGCCAAGCAGGAACAGCTCGGCGGTTCGATCAAGCCGCTCCAAAAAGCGGAAGTGCGTTTCCGCGAAGAGCCGTTCAGCGTGGACATGGAGTTCTTCGAGAATGTCCGCGAAGCCAAGCGCGCGCTCTATGTCGCCGGAAAGTGGTACGACAGCGACGGCGTTCCCCAGGTCTGGGCCAAACCGGGTGGTGCGATCCTTCGCGCCATCGTGCCGCGCATTCAGCAGCCGGTTGCGGGCGCGCGTGCCAAGAAGGCCTCGCGTCGCACCATCGATCAGTTCGGTTTCGGGCGCACGCTCGAGTTGATTATCCAGTACTCGCGCAAGGCGCAGGCTGAGGGTAAACTCAAGCTGTCGCTGGTGGGTGAAGGTGAAATCGACGGCAGGCCGACCTACGTGTTCAAACGCGATCTGCCTTACGACGGCAACGAGGACGACTATCCCGACAACCTGCTGGTTGTTCACATCGACAAGGAATGGCTGCTGCCCACCGGTGTCTACGCCTACGCCGACGAAGCCGGTGAAAACCTGCTCGGTAGCTACGTGTTCTCCGATGTGAAGCTCAACACCGGTTTGAACGCCGACGATTTCGATCCCGACAAGATCGACTTCTAGGAATCACCAAGAATACGTTCTTCGGACTCGATATTGTGGGACCGGTTTTCCGACGGGTTATGACCGGTTGGAAAACCGGTCCCACACACTTACAGGCAAGCAGCGTTTGTCGAGTACGCGCATTCCTCATTGAATGCGCGATTCTCGCATGCGTCCGCTCCCTGACAGTCGCGGCTCGGATTCGCTCTCGAAATTCCTGCGGGCTTCTTCGGTTCATTCTGCCTCCTGCACTCTGCATTCTGCACTGTCGTCTTGACCTGACCCCGATCCGTTCCTATGGTTGTCGCGCTAAGCACGGCGCGGGCGAGTAGGTTTATGCAGGCGAAAATCATGGATGAGCGGCAGTCGATCAATCTGGTGACGGGCGGAACGGGCCTGCTGGGCAGTCACATTGTCGAGCAGTTGGTTAAGCGTGGCCGGCGGGTGCGTGCGCTGGTGCGGCCCAACAGCGACACATCGTTCCTTGAGTCGCTCGGTGTTTCGCTGGCCTACGGCGACGTGACCGACAAGCGCTCGCTCATGACAGCGTGTGACGGTGTGGATCGTGTTTATCACGCGGCTGCCCGGGTCGGCGACTGGGGTCCGTGGCACGAGTTCGTCGCCATCACGATCGACGGCACGCGCAACCTCCTCGACGCAGCCAAGCGCACCGGCGTCAAACGCTTCCTGCACATCAGTTCGATCAGTGCATACGGCCACCCGAACCAAGCCGGTCTGGTCATCGACGAATCGGCACCCTTGGGCGTGAACCTGCACAAGTGGAGCTATTACAGCCGGGCCAAGGTCGAAGCGGAAAAGCTCGTTTGGGCGGCGCACGAAGCCGGTGATATCGTTGCAACCGTGATCCGCCCAAGTTGGCTGTACGGGCAGCGTGACCGCGCCACGCTGGCACGTCTTTGCGATTCGATCCGTCGGGGAAAAATCAAGCTCGTTGGCGATGGCAACAACCGGCTGAACGTTGCGCACGCTGCCAACGTCGCGGAGGCAGCAATCGCCGCGTGCGAATCCGACGCGGGCGCGGGCGAAGCCTTCAACTGTAGCAGTGACGGCGTATTGACACAGAAGCAGTACTTCGACTTGGTGGCGCGTACGATAGGCGAGAAGCCGGTAACGCGGAAAGTGCCGTACGGCGTGGCGTATCGCGCCGCGTACGTGATGGAGGTCTTCGGTCACCTCTTCCGCCGCCGCACGCCGCCACTGGTCACGCGCTACGCTGTGTGGCTCATGGGACGCAAGACGTTCTTCGAATGTCGCAAGGCGCGCGCGGTGCTCGGCTGGTCGCCGACGATTTCATACGAAGTGGGCATTCCGCAGGCCGTTGCGGCGTTGGAAGCGACGACCGAACCCACGTCCAATGTTGTGGCGCAACCAGCGACCGCTTGACGCACAGGCGACTGTGCGCTACCGCGGCTATGCAGTTGTTCCCCGCTTATGCCGCGCTATAATCGGAGCTATGCTACTCCCAAGGACGGTGAAAATCGGGTTGCCGGTGTGTGTGGCTGCATTGATGCTTCTGGCTGCGCAGGTTCCGGCGCAATCACCTTCGCCCACGCCTGAACCCACCGCGAGCGCATCGCCCGCACCCAGTCCATCGCCGACGACTGACGCATCGCCCGCGCCGGAGTCGTCGCCGACGCCAACGCCAGAACCTACGCCGACGCCGGAGCCCACGCCTACGCCGTCGCCGATTGAAGCGGCTGCCGAGGACAGCGCCGCGCTGGTCGTCACGCCGGAAACCGCGCCGAGCAAACCGGACGATGTTCCGCCGATCCGGGAGAAAATCAAGTCGCGCATCGCGGGACTCGAAGCGTTTCGCGCGGGCGAAAACCCAACGGCAGCGCAGCAGGCGGTCGCGAAGGCAGCCGACCAGTTGCGCGAGACGCTGGAAACCTGCCTCAAGCAACTCGAGGTCTTTGAAAAATCGCATCAAACAGCCGCCGATCTCAGCGCGACCGATCGCATCGCGGCACGAAACGCGCAGCTTGAGGAATACCGCAAGCGCGTGGATGAACTCAAGTTGTCCAAGCCGGGAAGCTGGACGATGAAGCGCATCGCCGCGGAAAGCCAGACGGTTGCGGCGGAGTATGAGAAGATCAACGCGCTGACAGACCTCACGGTCAAGCAACGCACCGCGCGCCAACAGCTGTTCCAGCAGCATCCCCAGCAGGTCCAGGAGGCGGCGAATCGCGTCACCGAGGCGCGGCAGGCATTGACGACATTTCTCAAGAAGGCAACTACCGCAGCCCCCCCGACGCCCGCACCGTCACCCGATGCCACCCCATTTGACAGCGAAACGCAGCGGCAGCTTCGCGAATTGGAGGCGCGCAAGCTGGGGTGGCAGGTCTTCCTCGCGAACCTCCGCGTCGAACAACTCGCAATCGACAAAGTCGTTTACACGCTGGAAGCGGCAGCCGCGGAGATCACGATTCCGATTCTCCAGGACTACGCCAAAACCCTGGGCGACTATCGCACAAAGCTTGAGCAGCTCGCGACGCGTAGCGAGGTGCGAGTCATCACCGACAGGCTGGACGCGGCAAACGGCGCGCAACCGGATACCGCGTACTGGGAGCTGCGCAAGGTTTTGGCGGAGCAGCGACAGGCATTCACGTCCAAGCTGGACGGTATTCGTGCGCGTTTTCGCGAAAGCGAGCATCAGGAAATCGTACAGGAAATGGCCAGCATCAAGGGCCAGTACGATCGCATTCAGGAGCGTCTGGCACGCACCTCCGGACAGGAAAAGACGACCGCATATCGTCAACTCACCGAGTTGATTGACGACTACGCGATGAAGCGCGAGGAGGTCGCCGCCAAGCTCGACGACGCCCAACGCGAGTTGGACGGACTGCTGGAGGACTCTGACGAGGCCAAGGACCGCCGGCGGGAGGCGGGCAAGGCATTCATGGATGCGTTGGCGAAGACGACTGATTCCAAGGTGCGCGAGCAATTCGACGGCTTCGCGACGGAACTCGCCTCCGAGTATTGGCCGGCGATGGAGTCGACGATCAATGAAGTGATCAAGGCGGAACGCGGCGTTATCGAACGCTTGCAGGACGCCGACGAAGAGCTGCGCGAATTCAACGAGCAACTTGAGGTGCAGCGCGAACTGTTGTTCTGGTCGTACACCACCGCGCGCGGGCCGCACGTCATCCGGCAGCTTCGCGCGGCGCAGCATGATGTTCAATTCGGCAACCTGCGCGACGACATCGCCAAGGCGCGCGACCGCGTTCGCGAGCACATCGCGGAGGTAACGCGCGGCGGGTGGATTGCCGCAATCGTTACGATCGTCCTGACGATTCTGATCGGTTGGTATTTCCGTCGGCGCTGCTGGGCCGCGGCGGACGAACGCGAGGAGAAAGTATCCGCCGAGTTGCAGGAAAGCGATGCCGGCGAGGTACACCTGAACGACCGCGTGCGGATTCAATGCTTGCGCATGCTGGGCATGATTATGCCGCTCGGGCTGCCGGTTGCGACGCTCCTGCTCATGACTTTGCTCTCGACGTCGCTGCACGGGGCAACGCGTGTCGTCATCCTGCAACTTCTGACGATCTTCCTGGGGGCGATCGTCACGCGTGCGTTCATCAAGCGGTTGTTTCGTTCCGGCAAGCCGCGCTTCCGGATCATTCCCTGTTCCAATGTTGTCGCGTCGTACTATCGCTTCTGGCTGTCCGCACTGTGGTGGGTCATTGTTGCCTGCGTTCCGGCCTATCTGGTGATGCAAGTGTTGGACATTTCCTCCGACATAGCCGCTGCACTGTGGACGGTTCACGTGCTCGCCGCATTGGCGGTCTTGCTTGCGTTTGTTCGCAACCGGCAAACCGTCGTGCGCGTTGTCGGCAGGGCGTTCGCGCTGCGCAGGCCCGTCCTGTTCACCTTCCTGGTGCGCGGTTATCCGTTGCTCGTGCTTTCGCTTCTCGCGTTGTTCGTGCTCGAGGCGATCGGCTTTGGCGCGTTCGTGACCTATATCGTGCGCAACCTGCTGCTTACCTTGGCAGCCATCATGCTGGCGACGCTGATTTCGAGCATGATGCACGATTTCGTGCGGCGACACACCGGCGCAGCTTCGATGTTGGATGATGAGTCGTCGTCTGAAGATACGCCCAAGGAAGTCAGTTTCGACGACCTGCTCGCCCAATTCGAAACGCGTGAAACCGGACTGTTGGTGTCATCGCTCGCGACCTTGGGCCAGTGGGTGGTTTGGCTGGGCGCTGTCGTGTGGATTGCGGGCGCGTGGGGCATGACGCGCATCACGGCTGAACGCATTCTGGACTACCCGCTTATAGCAGGGTCGGAAGCGTCTGGGCGCGAACCGATGACCGTGGGATTGGTCATCGGAGCGATCTTCGTGATATTCGCGTCGTTCAAGCTGTCGCGGTTGATCCGTCGCGCGCTCAACACAAAGGTCTACCCGACCTACGGGCACATCACCAAGGCGGCGCAGGCAACAATCAATACGCTGCTGCACTACACGTTGGTCGTACTCGGGCTCTACATTGGCCTGCGATTGGTACATATTGAACTTGGCGCATTGGCGGTGCTGCTCGGTGGTTTGGGCCTGGGTCTCGGTCTCGGCTTGCAGCCGCTGTTGGTCAACTTTGTCAGCGGATTGATGCTCTTCGCGGAACGCCACGTGCGCGTGGGCGACCTGGTGATGGTGGGGGAGGACCTGGGCGAGGTCACGGGAATCAGCATGCGTTCGACGCGCATCCGGTCCGTGGACGGCATTGATTTGATTATTCCCAACAGTGAATTCATTACGTCCAAGGTGGTCAACTGGACGTTGCAGGACTCAAGGATTCGCGGCAAGCTCGAAGTCGGCGTGGCCTATGGCACGGATGTGCAGAAGGTGCGCGAGATTCTCATGAAGATCGCGAACAACGAACCGCGCGTGCTCTCCGACCCCGAGCCGTCGGTGTGGTTCACGAACTTCGGTGACAACAGCCTCAATTTCACGATCGCTTGCTGGTATCCCACACCGGGAGATCGCTGGCTCGCGATGATCGACATGCGCTACGAGATCGACAAACAATTCAAAGCCGAGGGCATCGAAATACCGTTCCCGCAGCGCACGCTTTCCATTCATCCCGATGCGCGATTCCCGGTCACGATCGTCGATGAACGCGCAGTTCGCCGCGCTGAGGACAACGTTCATCCGGACGACGTGGTCGAGCGGCCCACAGCCCAAACCGCAGGGGCAAACACCGGTTCCAGCAAGTGATATGCGTCGCCGACCGGCCGACAGTCGTGATCGTGGGTAAATCCCTATCGGGTTGCGGATAAGGCCCGCCAAATGTGGGAAAAACGCTACGGCAACCGATGCGTGCGCAATAAAGTAGGCGAGCCCATCGGTCCTCCTCCAACCCGATGAACCCGCCACTTGTGCTGAATCGGAGCCTTGCGACGAACGCCGCGCTCCGTCGACATGTCACGTGTGTGAGTGTACCCGAAACGTCCTGGAATCACAGCCGGCAAACTGCCTGATCCTATTAAGTTTCGGCGAACAATCGCTACAATCGTTACATCCGGGCTAAGCCGTTTGTGCTCGCCATACTGTTGGCGTTATGCGTCCGCCAGCTCTCTGCGGACGAGGGTTTCGGCTCCTCCTGCGACGACGAGTTGCTGCGGGATCCGGGTGAGCGGGGCGAAGGCGTAACGCTTGACGGCGAAGGTCAACGACGACGACGCGTAGTCAATGCTGATTTCGTCGTCGCAGAGGATCGTGCGTTTGCCGCGCGATGCCTCCGCTGCGAAACGCTTGTTCAGCGCGTCGACGAGCTCGGGACATTCAAGAACGATCAAGCCATTGCTAAACGCGTTGCGTTTGTATGTTTGTGTGAACGATTTGGCGATGACCAGTTGGATGCCGCGAGACGCGAACGCGGTCGCAGCCTGTTCGCGCGACGGGCCCGTGCCGAAGTTGCGCCCGCCGACGATGATATCACCCTTGAGCGCGACGTTCTGGAATTCGGGGTCGTACATGAGCATGGCGGCTGTGCTCATCTGCTCGTGGGTGATTTCGTCGGCACGTAGATTGTCCTTCGGAAGGAAGAGCACGCGTCCCTGCGTTGACGCGGGGAAGCCGTCGATAATGTCGACCGCTTCGACGTCGCCGGACGGCGGTGCGTTGACCATGATGCCCGCATTGATGTCCGTCGCCGCCACGTGCGGCGTAACCCGCGACAGGTCGAGCGTGAGTTCCTTCGCGTAGAACGCATCGGGGTCGGGTGCGAGACGTTGCGCCCACCAACCTTCGACGTCCTCTCGGCTGAAGCGCGGCGGGTCGTCGCCGCGCGCGGCGAAGGCATCCGCCCGTTCGTGCAGATACGCGCGGAGCACTTCGTCAAAGGGGAATACGCCGGCCAGCGCACCCCATTCCGCCGTCATGTTCGCGATCGCCAGCCGTTGGGCCACGGTCAGCTGCGCGATACCGTCGCCGACGAACTCGCAGGCGACGTTGAGCAGTTCATCGTTATTGACCGCGCGGCGCAGCGTGTTGCTCACGACCACACCGTCGATGCCGGACTGCAACTTGCCCGTGAGTGTGATCTTTGCGATCGGGGGTACCTGCCACCAGACCTTGCCCGTCGCCCAGATCGCGGCGACGTCGGTGCACACGACGGACGTTCCCAGGGCCGCCGCTCCGCCGTTGATATTGCAGTTCGAATCGCACGCGACGACGAACGTGTCGGGCGTAACGAAACCCTCCTCGACCGGAAATTGTTGATCGATTCCGCTGCCAGATTTGTAAAACGCAATGCCGTGTTGCCGCGCAAATGCTTCGATCTTTGTGTATTTCGCGAGGTCCTCCGATGTGGTGTCGTTGGTGTTGTGATGGAGGAAGATTACGGACTGGCCGGGGTCGTGAACCTTTGTCGCGCCGATCGTTTCGAACCTGGAGATGGCCGCCGCGGTGTCATCCTGCGTCATCACGCGCTTGGTGCGAACGAAAACAAAGTCGCCGGCGCGCACCTTCTGCCTCGGCTTGAGCCCCAGGGCGTAGCGGTTGACGATTTTCTCGATGAGCGTCTGAGCCATGGGAGATGCTCCGCATTTGAATGACGAATGACGAATGACGAATGACGAAAAGGGCGACATCGTGCCACCCCATTGGGGGTTCGGCTGCGGCTGATTACTTGGGCACGTTGCGTTTCGCGGGGCCGTCGTATTTGTGCGTGCCCGGGATGATCGAGCGCAGCTTCTTTTCGCGGGTCATTTCTTCGCGGGCTTGGGCGATCAGGCCCGGTACGCGGGCGATGATGAAGAACCCGTTCATGAGTACCGGGTCGAAACCGAGTTCGAGCAGGACGGCTGCTATGGCGCCGTTGACGTTGATCGGCAGCGGTTTACCCAGTTGTTTCGCGAGCCCGGCTTCGATGAGCCGGCAGGTTTCGACATACTTGCCGCGCGCGCCCGCTTCCTTCGCCAATTCAAACAATCGCGGTGTACGCGGATCGGCAGTGTGCAGGACGTGACCGAACCCCGCGACGCGGTACTTGCGATTGCGATACTCGTCGAGCACGTCTGCGGTGGCCTGTTCGAGCGAAACACTCTTTTCGTCCGCCCGTGCGACGATCTCAAGGATCGCCTTGGCGCAATCCTCAATTGCTCCGCCGTGGAAACGGTTGATGTTGAGCACGCCGGACGCGACGCACGCATTGAGCGGTGCCCCGGTCGAAGCAGCCGTTCGCGCGCCCAGCACCGACGGCGCCCCCGGGCCGTGGTCGAGCGAAGACACAAGGATGGCGTTGACCAGTTTGCCGACCTTGGCATCCGGCAACTCGCCGCGCAGCAGCAGGTATACAGCCTGGCCGAAGTCGACGCTGCCCATGAGTTGTTCGACGGGGTATCCGCGCATCTGGATTTCGTTCGGCGCGGTGTAGGTAATAGCGGTGTGGAATGTAGTCTCGCTCATGACCGTTAGTATCCCGCAACGGAACCCGTGTTTCCAGCCGTGTGCGCAATCGGAGCCCCATGACTCGACGACGCCCACCATTCCCCTAAAATCGCTGCGATGCAGCTTACCCGGGAAGTTCGATTCGCGCTGACCGCCGAAGCGCCGCACCCGCCGGTGACCAACTCGTGGGGCGGTTGGCCGGCGAGCGTTGGCCTTGCGCCGTTCGTGCTCCTGCGCATCACCGTAACCGGGGAAGTGAACGCGCGGACCGGTTACCTCTGCAACATTACGGTGATCGACCGCGCCGTGCGCGATCGCGTGATTCCGCACGTGCACGCTGCGTGGCAAGCGAACCCGTCGGGGCTCAGTTGTTCGCGGCTGCTTGGTGAGATTGCCGGCAAGCTGGAAACGGAAGTGCCGCCGGGCGTTGTGTTGTCAGCCGTTGAGCTGCGCACGACGCCGTACCTCAGCTATCGCCTCGATTTGGAGGATGCGCACATGGTTTCGATCACGCAGTCGTTCGAATTCGCAGCCGCTCACCGGCTGTATTGCCGCGACATGACCGATGCGGAAAACCAAGCCACCTTCGGCAAGTGCACCAACCCCAACGGTCACGGGCACAACTACACGGTCGAGGTGACAGTTGCAGGCGAACCCGATGCGGGCAGTGGGGTGGTGATCGAAGTCGGCGAGTTGGAGTCGACGGTCAAGTCGCGGGTGATCGATGTGTTCGACCACAAGCATCTCAACGACGACTGCACGGAGTTCGCCGAGATTAATCCGAGTGTCGAGAACATCACGCGGGTGATCTGGAATAAACTGGAAGATCAGTTCGCACCGGCTCGGTTGGCGCGTGTGCGGGTGTATGAAACACCGAAGACGTGGGCAGAGCTGACGTCATAGCCACAGCGCGACCTTCGACATCCTGCGATGTCAAAGGTCGGCGCTGCGACCGATCGTCACGCAGGTCTAGAATTCCGCGAGTTCAACGTCCGAGGTGTCCATGCTGAGGAACTCGTCGGTCGATGCGGGTTTTTGGGGAGTTGATTGCGGCGTTGCACTGCTCGCCGTTGCCGAACGGGCCCCCGGGCGCTTGGTAGTTGCTCGGTTGCTGGGCGAACCGTTTGTGGCGTTCGACGATGACTGCGCTCCCCGGTCTCCTTCCACGACGCGGCGCAAATCATTGATCATTGCCGTTGTGTGCTCCGCCTGACTCTCCAGCTCGGCGGAGGCGGATGCACTCTCTTCAGCGGTGGCTGCGTTGCCCTGCGTCACGCGGTCCATCTGCGTCACCGCGGTGTTGATCTGGGCGACACCTTCCGCCTGTTCGGATGACGCGCGGGCGATTCCACCGATGATGTCCGCGACGCGCGACACGTCCGATGAGATTTCATCGAGTGATTGCGCGACCTTGCCAGCCACGTCCGCACCTTGACGTGCCTTCGTGACCGAATTCGCAATCAGCGTGGTCGTTTCGCCGGCGGCGACGGCTGCCCGTTGTGCGAGACTGCGAACCTCGTCCGCAACGACGGCGAAGCCCTTGCCGTGTTCGCCCGCACGAGCCGCTTCAACGGCAGCGTTGAGCGCGAGCAGGTTTGTCTGCGAAGCAATCTCTTCGATCACCTTGATGATGCGGCTGATCTGGTTCGAGCTTTCGTTGATCGCCGTCATCGATTCGTTGAGGTCGGCGATGATGCCGGTACTTGATACCGCGGCTTCTTTGGCTTGATTGCTGACCTGATCCGCCTGCTTGGCGTTTTCGGCGTTGGCACGCGTCATGGCGGAGAGCTCTTCCAGAGCAGCCGAGGTTTCCTCCAAGGCGGACGCCTGTTGCGTCGTTCCGCTTGCCAAGGTTTGTGATGAACTTGCGATCTGCTTCGCCGCCGTGCTGACGCGGTTTGCGCCATCACTCAAGCCACCAACGATTCTGCGAATCGGATCAATAACGGTATGGTTAATTGCCCGACCGGTACGCCAAGCCAGCATGATGCCGAGCAATGTACTGATCACCACCATGATCAACGTAGCCTTTTCCACGGCTGCGATGGTTTTCCCGGACGCGACCTCGAGTCCTTCTTGAAGGTTGCCGATCGTCGCGACGATTTGCCCAGCCACCTCGCCCATGGTCTTGCCCATAGCGCGATCCTGAAGAACACCTTCATGGTAGTTTTCGCCGGCGGTTGCGTACTCTTTAATAAACCCTTCGAGCTTTGCGGCGACGGGTCCGAGTTCTGACTCTTTCCCGACGATCTCGGAGAACTTCGCGATGCCGGCTTGTGCGACGGCAAGTTGCTTCTGATATCCATCCCACTGGGCGTCGGAATTGGTTGCGAGAAGGTAAACCGCGGTCACGCGCAGGAGCAGGAACGGTTGCAGGACGTTCTCATTGAGCGCCGCACGAAGGGATGACAAGCGGGCTGCTTCCTCAGTATTTCCTGCTTCCGTCGCGGCGCGCAGGTTCGGCAGTATGTTGGTTTCCACCAGCGAAGAACTTGCTTCGGTCACCGCCCAACCGACGCGGCCCCATTCCTTGAAGGCCTCATCGCGCATCTGGCGCGCCTTGAGCAGAGATTCAAAAGCAGACTCGTATTCACTGCTCAGTTTCTGTGCCGCGGCAACGTGGCTACGCAACTCTTCCGTCAGTGTCGGTTCAGCCAGCAATTGGTCGAGTGTCGTGTTCAGCTTCGCGTGCGCTGCTCGCCAGTTTTCTTCCGCAGTTTTGCCGTCCGGGCCTTTTTCGAATCCTCGAATCGCAAAGTCGCGGCGCGCCATGCCCGCGGTAATCAGCTCGGTCTGAACCTTGTTGCCCTGATTGCTCGCGTTGGCAGTCTGCGAAACGCGATTGGCACCATACCACCCGACTGCGCCGATGATCAGGCAGATCAGCATCATCAGTACCAAGCCAAGCGTCAGACGGGTGGTTAGTTTTGCATTGCGCAGCATGATTGTACTCCGTGCAAAAAACCTGAACTCAACAGTTGATCGCCGCCGTTTGCGTTTGCGCATCAGGTGACGCAATTTGTCTTAACTGCGTTTACTTATCGAATTGCATACCACCGTGGTTTACGGTGTTCCCGGTTGCGCTTTAATACACCGGGACTTACCACCAAATGTTCAGTCTGGCTTGTGCTCGTTCCATTCAGGTGTAGGCACACATCCGGTAACGCTCTCGCCAGGGGCGCACGAGCGGCATTGTTCAATGGCAATTGACAGTGTTCTTTTTAGCGGTTGCCCCTTCGTGCCGATGATTGCCAAGTCAGCGAAACTGAATTGACCACTTTGGAAGTGGGTAACAGCCTCATGAACAGAACAGGTTTGCACGACCGTAACATCACCGCACTTAGAACCTTACTGTTGAGCACAATCCTAATTGTCGCAACGCCGCAAACGCACGCGGAAGGACAACCTGACCGCGTCCAACCCGCTGCGCCAGAATCGGCGCTCATCGACAATCCCGCCAGAGTTGAACCACCAGCGGCGCCGGCCGACGATTTTTGGACGCGAAAATACCTGACCGGTGATTGGCGCGGCGCGCGCCAGAACATGAAAGACGCGGGCGTCAACTACACGTTCCTGTTTGGAACGATGACGCAGTTCAATCTTCGCGGTGGTCTCAACACGCACAACGCGAATGATACCGGCGGCCGGGCGTTCCATATTGTCGAGTTTGATTTCGAGAAGATGGGATTGTGGAAGGGCGGAAGCTTCTTCGTCCGTGGTTTGCAGACGTTCAACAACGGTATTCGCGGCGACGTGGGTTCACTGTCGACGCCGTACTACCTGCTCGGATCCAGCGGTGATCAGGAAGTCCTGCTGGACAAGTACTGGTGGCGTCAACGCCTCTTCGATGATCGCCTGGAATTCCGCTTGGGCAAACTGCTCAACTTCACCGACCTGTTCGATCAGAACAAGTACGCGGATAACTACCTCAACGCGTTCATGAACCAGTGGTTCAACTTCAACCCGACCATGCCGGTTGCTCTCGGTCTGGGAGCGTTCGTGAAGGTTTGGCCGGTGGACTGGTTGTACGCACAAGCCGCAGCCATCGATCCGGACGCCGACCGCGACTACAACCGTCGCGGAACGGGTGGTTGGCATTCCGCGTTTCACGATGACGCGCACTTCCGCGGGTACTGGGAAATTGGTTTTCTTCCGCAGCACTTTTTTGACGACGCACTGCCGGGTCGCTACGCCGTCGGTTGGTGGTATGACGGCGCCCCCAAGCCCATCTTCCGCGACACCCTTGGCGGTCTGCGTACCACCAAGTTGCGCAACGATGATGTCGGTTTCTACGTCAACATCGAACAGATGGTGTTGAAGGAGAACGACGACCCCAAGGACAAGCAGGGTCTCGGTGTGTTCGCGCGCTATGGCTACGCCCACGAAGAAGTCAACCGCATCAGCGACTTCTGGTCGTTGGGTGCGGCCTATGAAGGGCTGATTCCCGATCGCGACAAGGATGTGCTCGGATTCGGCGTCGCGCAGAGCATTCTCTCGGACACGTACAAACGCGAGGTCAACCGCTTGGCGGATCGCGAAACCGTATACGAGCTCTACTACGCGGTAGCAGTTACGCCGTGGCTCACGATCACGCCGGACATGCAGGTTATTACCAATCCCGGCGGCAACAACGATGCGCGCGACGCCTGGGTGGGCGGGTTGCGCATCAAGCTGGTCTTTTAGTGCAATGTTCTCAGAGAGAGTTCAGGAGACACGAACCATGAAGTCCCGATCCTTGCTCAACCGTTTCCGATTGTTCGCCGCGTGTGCCGTTGGCGGCTCGATGCTGATTTCCGGCTGCACGTTCCGCGATCTGAACACCAACCTGATTGCCGGGACTTTGGCGTTCGTGAAGAGCAGTGCGACATCGTTCTGGTCGGAAATGTTCCCGGTTGATGAACTGACGAACAGCGCG
>JACKHH010000026.1 GCA_020639095.1 Phycisphaerales bacterium
CACCGGATCATCGAAGCGCAGCACGCGGCTGTTGAACGCGTCCGCCACCCAGAGGGCGTGGTTCGCATCCACGTACACGCCTTGCGGGAGGAAGAACGAATCCGCCGATGCCACGAAGAACCCGCCACGGTTGGGATCGCCGCTGACGAAATCGGGCTGACCAATGATGAGGTCGGCCAATGCGCCGTTGGCGAACGTCGCCGCGTCGGGCCAGCTCAGCACGCGATTGTTGTCCGGATCGGAAACATAGATGCGGCCGTCCGGAGCGAGTGCAACGTGCGCCGCATTGGAGAGCGCGAGGTTGCTCGCCGTCGGAAAACCGTTGGGTTGATTCGGGTCAAGGGTGGTGAGTCCCGGCTGGCCGAGGACCGCGTCTGCTAGCGTGTCGAACGGAGCGGCAAGCGATTGCGCGGCGCACATGACAACTGCGATTGCGACAACAGAATGTAGACTCCGACGGTACATGCTTCTTTCGTCCCCGGCTGCACTGCGCTTAAGACTTACCAAACCGGTGGCAGATCGATCAGTACGTCGCCCACCGCGCACACGCCGAGCAGCAGACTGACCAGACCGTTGATGGTGAAGAATGCAAGGTTGACACGCGAGAAGTTGTCCGGCCGAACGGCTGCGTTTTCGATAACGAGAAGGATCGCGACGAGCGCCACGCCCGCGTGATACCACCAACCGAGCCCGCAAAGCTTACCCACGGCGAGCAGCAGCATCACGACCACGGCGTGCAGCACGCGCGTGATGAGCAGCGCCTTCGCGGGGCCGAGCTTTGCGGGGATGCTGTGCAACCCGCTGGTGCGATCGACGTCGATGTCCTGGCACGCATAGATGATGTCAAACCCCGCGATCCAACAGGTCACTGCGACCCCGAGCAGAATAGCGGGTATCCCCAGGCTCTGCGGATGGATCGCGATCCACGCCGCGACTGGGGAAAAGCCTATAGCGGCACCGAGCCAGAAGTGGGCAAATCGCGTGAATCGCTTGGCGAAGGAGTAGCCGCAAATGAACAGCAATACGGGCCCACCGAGCAGCATCGGCCAGGCGTTGTCGAACCAGATCTGGAACGCGCCGCACGCGAGCGCGAACGTCACAAAGAACACCGCGAGAAAAACCCACGCCTGCGCCATGGTCAGCTTGCCCGCGGGCAGCGGACGGCTCTGCGTGCGCGGATTCAGCGCGTCGAGACGCGCGTCCACGATACGGTTGAACGTCATGGCCACGCTGCGTGCAGCCACCATGCACACGACGATGAGCAGCACGTGCAACAATGTTGGATGCCCGCCGGTGAGTTCGCGACCCGCAAGAAAGGTGGCCATCAGTGCAAAGGGCAGCGCGAAGATCGAATGCGAGAACTTGATCATCTCGCCCCAGGTGCGCACGCTGCGCCCGAGCGTTTGCGGCGGCGATAGGGCGTCGGGGGCGTTCAACTGTGGTCCTCCGCCGCGGGCGCGGAGGCGTCGAGCATGTCGGTCCAGCGCGTGTTGAGTTTGTGCTTGACGCCCACCAGGTCCATGATTTTCCCAACGACGAAATCAACGAGATCCTCGATGCGCCGTGGGAGCATGTAGAAACCAGGAGCGGCTGGGCAGATCACCGCGCCGGCAGTGCTCAACCGCAGGCAGTTCTCCAGGTCGAGGTGGTTCATCGGCATTTCACGGTGCACGATCACGAGGCGGCGACGCTCCTTCAGCGTGACCTGCGCCGCCCGCGTGATGAGGTTGTCACCCATGCCAGCCGCTACTTGTGCAAGGGTGTTGCCGCTGCACGGGCAGATGACCATCGCGTCGATCGGCGTGGAGCCGCTGCCCAGCGGATCGCCCACGTCCTTGTAAGGGTGCAGCACGAGTCGTTCATCGACCCGGCCCAGGAGCGTCGACGCGTTGATATCCTCAATCGCGAGCTCGTCAACAAACAGCCTGCGCCCCAATGGGGAAATCACCAGATGCACTTCCGCGCCGGAGGTGATCAGGCAATCGACCAACCGGCGGGCGTAGGGTGCGCCGCTGGCGCCGGTGACGGCGACGATGATCCGTTTCAACGGTTCGTTGTGCTTGTCGGGACTCACGGTGCGGTCTCCAGCTTGGGCGGCGGCAGGGCACGCATACGCTTTTCGCCAAGCTCCGCCCACATGCTCCCGGCGTACTCACCGGCGAGCAGGGTCAATGCGCCCCGGCCTCTGGCGTCCATGCCGGCATCGAGGCATGCAATCCCCAAGTGGTATAGCGCTTCAGGCCGCGAATCGCCAGGAGGCGTGCTGTCGACGCAGGTTTGCAGGCGTTCGACGCGTTCCACGGGATCAACCGAAAGCAGGGCGAGGCGCAGTTTAATGTTGTCCGCGAGCATGCTGCCGGGATACGCACGCAGCAAATCGCGGAGATTGTTCTTGTAGAACCGCTCGTGCGGATCAAGTTGCAACAGGCCGGGCTGACGCGGTTCGCCCGGTTTCGCACCGCAGAGGGGCCGCACGCCGTAGCGCGGATCGTTGGCGTTTTCCAATAGCAGATCGCGCAAGCGGCGGCCTTCGAAGACAATATTCTCCACGAGAATGTTCAGGCTCGCGTCCGGCGGCGCGGAGGTGAGCGCCTTCTTCACCGCCCCCGTATGCGTCGGAGGTTTGTCGGAAGTGCGGTTTTCACCATAGAGCGTGACGAGTTCATCGAGACTCTCGAGCGCGCGGGCAATCTTGCCGTCGCGTGCGTTGAGCATCGCGAGCTTGTAGCGTCCGACGGCAGCGATGCTGGAACCTTCCGGCGCGTTGTAGATCACCTTCCGCCAGATCAGCTCGGACTGATCCGTCTGCATGGGGAAATCGAAGTACGTCGCGAGCACCTTCTTCTTGCGAAAAGCTTCGACGTCCATGCGCGCGTCGAGCGCTTGGCCTTCAAGATAAAGCACATTGGGCGCGTACCGGCTGTCGGGAAAATGGCGGATGAAATGGCGACACTCGTCGACAAAGTCGTCCTTCTGCTGGGCGAACGCGGTGCGCATGTCGAGCGCACTTTCGAGTTCGAGCGAGATGCGGAAATCCACCTGCTTGCGGAACTCTTCGAGTGTCGGCCTGGGCGGCGGGCGAAGTTGCCACGCTTCGAAGGTGATGCGATCAAACCAGGGCGCGCCGTCGCGCTCGCCGAATTCGTCGTAGAAGCGCTTCTCCAGCAGGCGGTAATACAGCTCGTCCCGGCCGACATGCCATTCAAACACGACAACCGGAACCGCGAAGCACACGAGCAGCAGCGGCGCCACCACACCCGGACGGTAATTCACCAGCCGGGCGAAGAAGAGCACGATGCCCATGATCAGGCACGACGCGAAGGTCGCGAGAATCCAGGGCGCCATGAACTTCAGGCGATCGGCAGGTGCGTAGTGCTCGACGATCGGCGCAGCCTGCCGCGACGCGCCGTAAAAATAGAGCAAGACGAGCACGAGTCCGAGCAACGCGGACGCGTAGCGGAATCGAAAACGGAGCGGTTTCACCGTTGCAATAACGCACGCACCGGTGATGTTGATCGCCAACCAAGGCATCACGGCGAGAAACGCAACGATGAAAATGAACGGAAGGCAGCAAGGAAAGCGGTAAAGTATCGCGATCAGAATAGGTACCGACACCAGGGCTGCGAGCAGCAAACCCACGACGATGCCGTGCAGCGGAACCACGTCGAGGCGAATAGGAAAGAGCACAAAGTTGCCCAGGTGGGCGTCGCCCTTGGGCATGAAGGTGTCGGCGACGATCTGCCAATAGCCATCCTGCGTTGGGGCGAAGTTGACTCCGGTTCGCAGCCAGTACGCGAAGCTGCCCAACCCGGCGAACAGCACGATGTTCACAAGCAGCAGCAGAATCGCCCGGATGCGGTATTTCGACGCGGTTCGCGACCACACGTCCACGACGGGCTGCTCCACCGTCTCGTCAACCATCCTGGTTGTGTCCGCGCTGGTCATGCTCCGTCCTTGGTGCCGGTATAGATGGTGACCACGCCGAAGGTCAAAGGTTGGGCGCGAACCTGCGAAAATCCAATGGCCCGCAGGCGTCCGCAAAGCTCCTCGGCGTCCAGAAAGGATACCACCGAGCGGGGGAGATAGCGATATGCACCGCTGCGGTCGCGGGCCATCAGCGTCGCCATCGCGGGCATGATCTTGCCGCTGTAGAACTCATGGAGCACGCGGATGGCGGGGTTCGCGGGTCGCGTGAACTCGAGGATGGCGATCCGGCCTCCGGGGCGCAGCACGCGATGCATCTCCCTGAGCCCCGCGTCGAGGTCCTGGTAGTTGCGCACGCCAAAGGCGCAGCTCGTGACATCGAACGACTGACTGGCGAATGGCAACTTCAATCCGTCGCCCTCGCACCAGGCTTCGCCGTTGCGCGATCGAGCGGCTGCCCGTTGCAACATCTCGTGGGCAAAGTCCACGCCGACATACCGCTCCGCCTGCGGCGCGCGATCGTGGAACGTGCGGAGCAAGTCTCCAGTGCCGCACGCGATGTCGAGGATGCGGTCACCCGGTCTTACCCGGGCAGCTGCGACCGTGCGTTTGCGCCACGCGCGATCGCGTCCGCCGCTGAAGATGCGGTTGATGCGTTCATAGGTCGGGGCGATCGCGTCGAACATGTTGCGGACGCGACGGGCTTTGTCGTGTTGTTCGTGGACGGACGCCAGGCGCTGCTCGTCCCAGACGGGTTTGTTGGTGTCAGGTTCAGGCACTTCGCAATAGACCCTTAACGCGCACCGGATAAACGAGCGGTTGCGCGACAGAAAGCTCGCAGATTTGCGGCTATTCTATTGAGATTTGCGGGGAGGGCCATGCAAAAGCGGTGGTAATCCTTGGCGTGCGGGCTTGCATCGAAGCGGGGGTCCGGTTGCAATGCGTGATTGCTCGTTTGGATCCTGATTGGCGGGTGTTGGAACTTGTCCGCGACGCTCATTGAATCGTCCGATCGACTGGTCCGCGCGGTGAAACGGCTTCGCTTCGCCGAACCGGTGACGCACGTCTACAACCCGCTGGAGTATGCGCGGGCGGCGCATGTGGCGTACCTAGAGCGGTATGGCGACGGGCGTCGCGAGGTGCTGCTGGTGGGGATGAATCCCGGGCCCTTCGGAATGGCGCAGACGGGCGTACCCTTCGGCGAGATCAACGCGGTACGCGACTGGCTGGGGATTCGCGCGGAGGTTGGCAAACCGAAACATGAGCATCCCAAGCGGCCCGTTGACGGGTTTGCCTGCGAGCGCAGCGAGGTGAGCGGTGCACGCTTGTGGGGTTGGGCGCGCGAACAATATGGCACGCCAAAGCGCTTCTTTGAGCGGTTCTTCGTGATGAACTACTGCCCGCTGATGTTTCTCGAAGATAGCGGGCGCAACCGCACGCCCGACAAGCTGCCCGTTGCGGAACGCGACAAACTGCACCGGGCGTGCGACGCAGCCCTCGTGCGTACTGTGGAGGCCATTCGGCCCAAGCTGGTTGTGGGCGTCGGCAAATTCGCGGAAATGCGCGCCGCTTTGGCCCTGAAGGGTTTCGGCGTGGCAATTGGTACGATATTGCACCCCAGTCCAGCCAGCCCCGCCGCGAACCGTGGATGGGCTGAGCAGGCGACGAAGCAACTTGCTGCATTGGGCGTGGCGTGTTGATGTTCACGTGCGCATAACAGTTTTGCCAAGGTGGCTGCCATGAAAACGATGGTACGACTGGACGACGTGGAACTGGCGGTGACCGTTCGCGGGAAGGGTCGACCGCTGCTCTTCGTTCACGGGTTTCCGTTGAGCCGGCGGATGTGGGACGCGCAGGTTGACGCGTTCGCCGCCACGCACCAGGTGATCGCACCAGACCTGCGCGGTTTCGGCGAAAGCGGGGTCAACGACAAACCGCAAACAATGGAGAGTTACGCGGACGACCTCGCGGACGTGCTCAACGCGTTGGGCATTTCGCAGCGTGTTGTGCTCTGCGGACTCTCGATGGGCGGGTACATCGCGTTCGCCTTTTGCCACAAGTACGCGAGTCGGCTGGCGGGGCTGGTGCTTGCAGACACGCGGGCGATCGGCGATTCCGAACAGGCGGCCAAGGATCGCGTGGCCATGGCGGAGCGCGTGCTGGCGGAAGGCCCGATGCCGGTCGTCGAGGGCATGGTCGGAAAGCTGTTCGGCCCGCAGACCTACGCATCCAAGCCGGAACTGGTCGAAAGCGTGCGGCAGATGATGCTGGGCAGTTCGCCCGTGGGTATGTCTGCCGCGATGCGTGCGATGGCTGTGCGCCGCAACTGGACGGGGGAATTGAAAAACATGACTACGCCCGCGCTCGTCGTGGTGGGCAGCGGTGATGTGATTTCGCCACCGGCGGAGATGCGCGAGATCGCCGAGGGCCTACCGCATTGCGAATACGTTGAGCTGACGACGGCGGGGCACATGTCGCCGATGGAAGAACCGGCTGGTTTCAATCGCGCGCTCGCCGCGTTTTGCGACCGGCTTTGATTGACTAGTCGCACCACACTTTGGGGAAGCAACTTCGATGGGGTTGAGTGAACACGCGGAAGCGTCCGATGTGCTGCGGGAGATTGGGGCAGCCATCACGGGTGAGATTCGAACCGACCGATTGGCGCGTGCGTTGTACGCGACCGATGCCAGCATCTACGAAATCGTCCCGGACGGTGTTATCTTTCCGCGAACCGTGGCGGACGTGTCTGCCGCGGTGCGCATCTGTGCGCAGCGGAACCTGCCGCTGACCGCGCGCGGTGGTGGTACCGGCCTCACTGGCGGGGCGGTCAATCGCGGGGCGCAGCTCGACTGCTCGCGCTACTTGAACCGCGTGCTTTCGATCGATGCCGAGAAGCGCACCGCGCGCGTCGAACCGGGCGTCGTCCTCGACGAGTTGAACGCTGCGCTCAAACCCCACGGTTTGCATTACGCGCCCGACGTCGCCACCTCAAGCCGGGCAAACGTCGGCGGGATGATCAGCAACAACTCGTGCGGCGCGCACTCCGTGATGTTCGGCAGAACCTGCGATCACCTGCTCGGTGTGGACGTGGTGCTCGCCGACGGTTCGACGTATTCCTGGGGACAGGACGCGACGCCGAGTGACAATCCACTGGCCAAACACTGCGAGGAAGTCGTCCGGGCAGTGCGCTCCGAACTGGCTGCCGATGTCGAAGCGCGTTATCCCAAGGTGCTGCGGCGCAACGGCGGGTACGCGCTCGATCGCCTGAACACGGAAGGCCGGCTCAATGTCGAACAGTTGATCTGCGGCAGCGAGGGCACGCTCGGCGTGGTGGTGGGAGCGACCGTCAACCTCATTCCGCTGCCCGCGTATAGGGGCATGGTTGTGGCGCATTTCGACAAGTTGCTCGACGCGCTGGGCGCGACACCGCGCATTCTCACGCACGAGACGGCTGCTGTTGAACTGGTCGATCGCATGATTCTCGACGCGACGCGGACGAACCCGTCGATGATGCGAAGGCGACACTTCATCAGCGACGCACCGGCTGCGATCTTGATCTGCGAGATATACGAAGAAAGCGAAGCCCGTCTGAATGAACGGCTGAACGCGCTTGCGGACGACCTTCGCGGAGCGGGATTGGGATATGCCCATCCGGTGATCACCGACGCGCCCGCGCAGGATGATGTCTGGTACATTCGCAAGGCCGGTCTCGGATTGCTCACATCGAAGCCGGGCGATCGTCAATCGCATGCGTTCGTCGAAGACTCAGCCGTCGATCCGTCGCGCCTTCGCGATTACATCAAACGCTTCGACGAAATCCTCGATGAGGAGGGCGTGAAGGAACGCGGGTACTACGCGCACGCGAGCGTCGGCTGCATCCATGCCCGCCCGGTGCTCAATCTCAAGCGCGGCGACGACGTGCAGCGCATGTTCCGCGTGGCGGATCGCATCAGTTCGCTGGCGCTGGAATTCGGCGGAACGATGACCGGTGAGCATGGCGACGGCATCATCCGCTCGGTGTGGCTGGAAAAGATGTACGGCGTGAAGATCATCGATGGTTTCCGCCGGATCAAGTCCGCGTTCGACCCGCAGGGAATTCTCAACCCCGGCAAGATTGTTGACCCGCTGCCGATGACGTCAAATCTGCGCTACGGCGCCGGTTTCGAGTCGCGCGACTACGTGACAAACCTCGACTTCAGCACGCATGGTGGGATGGCGGGGCTCGCGGGCATGTGCAGCGGAGTGGGGCAGTGTCGCCAGCGTCTGGTCGGCACGATGTGTCCGTCGTACATGGCCACCGGCGAGGAGACGCACACGACGCGCGCACGAGCCAATGCGCTGCGCATCGCGCTGTCGAACCGCGATCTGCTCGACGGGTTGGAAGACCCAGCGCTCAAGGAGGTGTTCGACCTCTGCCTCAGTTGCAAAGCGTGCAAAACGGAATGCCCCACGGGCACCGATATTGCGAAACTCAAAGCCGAGTGGCAGGCGTACATGCATCGGCGTACGGGCGTGCCGAAGCGGTCCCGGCTGATCGCGGACTCGGTTGGCCTCGCGGGTTGGGGCAGCATGTTCGCGCCGCTGAGCAACTGGGTGATGCAGTCGGGAATCGTACGCGGAATGATGGAACGGCGTTACGGACTCGACCGTCGCGTACCACCACCCAAGTTCGTGCGGCAAACGTTCCGCAAGTGGTTCGCCAAGCATCGCCGCGAACGAGGCGAGCGCAAGGACGACCAACCCAAGGTCGTGCTCTTCGTCGATACCTGGACGAATCACTACGTACCGCAACAAGGTATTGCGACGGTCAAGGTGCTCGAAGCGATGGGCTATCACATCGTCGTGCCGAACCACGTGTGCTGCGGCAGGCCGATGATCAGCAAGGGGTTATTGCCGGAAGCGAAACTGCTGGCGGAGCAGAACGCGCAGAAGCTTGCAGGTTTTGCCGAACGCGGCGTCCCCATCGTTGGCATTGAGCCGTCGTGCGTGTCCGCGCTGACCGATGAGTTGCCGCAGTTTGTCCGCACGCCACGCGCGCGAATCGTCGCGGGTATGACGCAACTGGTCGACGGATTCGTAGCCGCCGCCATCAAGGAACGCCCCGACGCGTTGAAGCTCGACACCGCGCGCCTGCCCGAAATCCTCTACCACGGCCACTGTCATCAAAAGGCGCTTTATGGCACGTCCGATACGCTGAAACTTCTGCGCGCGGGGAGTCCCGGAGCGTGCGAAATCAACAGCGGGTGCTGCGGAATGGCTGGCTCGTTTGGTCATGAAGCCGAGCACTACGACGTGGCCAAGGCCGTCGGTGAGCAGCGACTGTTCCCAGCCGTTCGCGAGCGCGGCAACTCACAGATCGCGGTCAGCGGGTTCAGTTGCCGCCACCAGATCGAACACCACACCGACGCCCACGTGCGCCACGTGATGGAATACCTGGCTGACGCATTGGGCTAGCGGTAGCGCCCCCAAGGGTGGCACGGACAAGCTCCGCTTGTCCGTGAGGGGCGTTATCCCGGTTCATAGAACCACCCGGGCATCCACACACTATAATACAGGTAGACGCAGCGCCTCACGCGGGCGCCGCTGCGTAACGGCGCCGCGCCGGGTGCAGGCAACTTGCATCGGGAGGTGGACCGTGGGATCGCTTAAGACGTTTCACATTTTCTTTGTACTGGTCGTGATGGCTGCGGCGGACCTGTTTGGGATCTGGGCCATCAGGGACTACCAGCATTCGGCGGACGCGATGATTCTCGGATTGGGAATTCTAGCACTGATCGGCGGACTGGGCCTGATTCCCTACACGATCTGGTTCATTCGCAAGCTCAATCGAGCGCACATCGCATAGCGCGCACGGCGCAGGCCATCGCCGGGTGGCACGGACAAGCTTCGCTTGTCCGTGGTGAATAGCGAGGCACCCATGCTGTTGTGGGCTCTCGTCCACGCGCAGAGCTACACAGGTTCCTCCACTGACGAGCAGAGCTTGTCAGTGCCACCCGGATGCCGGTACCTTTGCGCACATCATGGCCGAATTCGTCAGCGAATCGATCGCACCTGCCGGTGGCACCTTCGACATGGCCGCGATGTCACAAGGCGAACCGGGCCTACCCGCATCATTCATCTGGCGCGAAGAAACCTTTCGCGTCGAGCATCTCACCGAGAAATGGAAGGCAAGTTCGCCCGGAGACAGCAAGACAGGCCGCAACGTTTACCTCCGCCGCCACTACTACAAGCTGCGTATGCACGACGGTTCGCTCTGGACCGTGTACTTCATCCGCCAAACGCCCAAGTCCGGTACGCCGAAAGCACGCTGGTTTCTCTATCAGCTTGAAGATGTGTCGGCAGATTGATTGCCTAAATCGGTTGCGCATAGCGCAGTCGCGCGCTCGCGCACGCGTTGGGCGAGTTCCTGCCCCGCCTGCTGCTCATCCTGCACGATCTCGTGCGCACCGGCTTCGTCGAATTCGCTGCGATGGCGGTCGTAACGACAACGCGTGATGACGTGCGCCTGCGGCGCGAGATTGCGCACTTGCGACAGCACAGTGAGCGCCGCGTAACGATCCGGAAGTGTGATCACCACCAGCTTCGCGCGATCGATCCCCGCGTGTTCCAACACATCCTCCTGCGTCGCGTCACCCACTTGCCCGCTCAGGCCCAGGGCATCGGCTGCTCTTCGCGAGCGTTCGCTCAGGTCGATCACGGTGGCGGGAATGCGACACTCCGCCAGAATTCGCCCGACGTGCTCACCCGCGGGCCCGAACCCGATGAGGATGACATCGGGATGATGCGCGGGTGCGCTGGTCGGGTCGATGGCGGTGCCGCGGATGCGTCGCGGCATGCCGCGCTGCACGAGCATCCCCACATGTGGGGCAGCCGATACGAGCGTCGGCGTAATCAGCAGTGTGACGATCGCACACGAAACGATCAATGCGTAGGTCTCCGCGGCGATGACACCGCCCGCAACGGCTGTGCTACCTAGGACGAATGCGAACTCGCCGATCTGCCCGAGTGAAAGACCCGCCGACACGCCCGCGGCATCTGACAGTCGAATGATCCGCGCCATCACCCAAACGACAACCGCCTTCCCAATGACAATCCCAGCCGATACGCCGATCACCAGCGGCAAGTGCGTCGCGATCCAACGCGGATCAGCCGCCATGCCCGCGGATCCGAAGAACAGCGTGAGCAATAACGTGCGCAGCGAGGAAACGTCCGCGCGAATCAGCGTCGCGAAACGTGAGCCACCGAGGAACAACCCCGCGCCAAATGCACCAAGTGCCGGAGAAAGCCCAACGCTGTGCGCAGCCCAGGTCGCGCCCAGCCCCGTCACCACCGCGAGCAGCACGACGAGTTCGCGGTTGCGCTCCTGTGTGAACAGCCCCAGCACGCGTACCGCTACCAGGTTGAGCGCGAAATACATCACGACTACCAGGACGGCTGCCAGTCCGACGGTTTTGCCGACGTCGAGGGCGATGTGGCTGAGCGCGCCGTCGCCGTGCAGCAGATTCATCAGAATCGCGAACGGCACCACGGCGAGGTCCTGCACCAGGAGCACCGCCAGCGCGACGCGCCCGTGAACGCTGTCCAACTCCGCGCGATCGATCAACACGCGAAGACAACAAGCGGTGCTCGACAAGGAAACCATCGCACCGATCGCGATGGCTGCGCGCATGCTGACGCCCAGCAACGTGCAAACACCCGCCGCCAGCGTCGCGGTGAGCACGATTTGCATCACGCCGCCGAGCAGCATGGATGTACCCAGCGCGCGCAATCGCTGCCAGGAGAACTCCAACCCCAGGCTGAAGAGCAGAAGCGAAACGCCCAACTCGGCAATGACTTCGATTTCTGATTCGAGCGCCAGGAGCTTCGCGCTGCCGGGACCGCCCACGAGCATGCCCGCAAGCAGGTAGCCGATCAACGGACTTTGCTTGAGCCACGACGCAATCCCGCCGAAGATCATGCACACGGCAAGCAGCAGCACGACATCGAGCAGCAGCTTCCAGATGTCCATGGGCAATTGTCCCGAGGGAGAACGCGAATACGTTAGCGCCGCTATGCGGGCGCAACGTCGTGTACGCCCGCGACCAGCATCAACAAGCGCATGCAAACCAGACCGGCATAGGTACCAAGCACGTAACCCGCAACGGCAAGCAGCGCGCCGACCGGGGCCAGCGCGGGATGAAATGCGGACGCAACGATGGGCGCGCTAGCAGCTCCGCCGATGTTCGCCTGCGACCCCACGGCAACAAAGAAGATTGGCGCACGAATAAGTTTGCCGACGAGCAATAGCAAGCCGACGTGTACGGAGATCCAGATGAACCCCATGCCGATCAGCGCGCGGTACTCCCAGACGCTTTCGAAACTCGCGTGCGCACCAATGCACGCGACCAGGAGGTAGAGCATCGCCGAACCGATGCGCGACGCGCCCGCACCTTCGTAGTTCCGCACGCGCGTGAACGACAACGCCAGCCCCAATGTTGTCACCAGGATGAACTTCCACGTCGACGCGCCGATGACTGACGTGATCGGCCGCAGGAATCGAATCTTCCAGAGTTCCGCTTCATACTCGATTCCCGCCAGGTGGCAGGCGTACGCGGCGAGGAATCCCAGCGCGAGAATCGTGAGCAGATCCGCGAGACTCGACGGTCGCGCGGTGCGCTCCTGGAATTCCGCCAGACGGTGCTTGAGGTCGTCGATGGCCCGCGTGTCGGCGCCGGTCCAGCGGTCGATCGTCTCCTGTTTGCCCGCGAAGAAGAGCAGCACCGCCATCCAGATGTTCGCGACCAGCACGTCGGGCACGACCATCAATGCGATCATCGCGTCGCTGGCGTAGGCTGCTTTGCCGATCGCGACGAAGTTCGCCCCGCCGCCGATCCAGCTTCCGGAGAGGGCGGCCATCCCCCGCCACGCGTCTTCGGGTAGAAATCCGTGGCAGATCCACAGCGCGATCGGTCCGCCGATGACCACGCCGGCCGTGCCGGTGAGCAGCATGATGACGGCTTTGCGCCCCAGGCGGAGGATGCCCGGAACGTCAACCGCGAGCACGAGCAGCAGCAGGCTTGCGGGGAGCAGAAAGCTCTTCACCCAGTCGAAAAGGGGGGATGCGTGCGGAATGATGCCCGCCGTCGCGAGCGCGGTAGGCACGAAATAGCAAAACACCAGCGACGGGACAACCTTGAAGACTTTGCCCAGCGTCTCGTGGCTGGACATCCAGAAGATGATCGCCAGCACCGCGAGCAGCACCGCCAGCACGCCGGACGGTTCCGTGATCAGTGGGGCGGAATGGCCAGCCGTGGCAGCGTCTGCAAGCATGGGCGTTTACATAGTGGATACGCAGCGCAGCGTCCAGACGAATCGTGCCGCGCACTGGCAGGGACGTCGAACGGTGACGGGTGGCACGGACAAGCTTCGCTTGTCCGTGGTGGGCAGATTGAGCGGGTCCCAACAGCAGAGAGCTTCGGCAACGAGAACGCTTCCGGTTTCTCCACTGACAAGCAGAGCTTGGCAGTGCCACCCTGCGCGGACTCGTGACACAATTAAGTGTGAGCGGCAAGGTTGCATCGGAGTTGAAACCATTGCGCAACTCCGCCGTCGTAAGTGCGCCCTGTCGCGGAGATTAATTCGCCGCAATGTCTTCGCGACGTGTCACGCCGTCGAAATGAATCAGATCGGCTGCCCGATACGCCTGCGCGCGCGCTGCCGCGACGTCAGTACCCAGCGCCGTCACCGCGAGCACGCGCCCACCATTCGTCAGTACGACACCGTCTTCGAGTCGCGTGCCCGCGTGGTACACGGTCACATCGTCGAGCGCTTCCGCCTCTGCGAGTCCGCGAATAGCTTTGCCGGTTTCATACTTGCCGGGGTAACCGCCGGACGCGAGCACAACGGTGACGGCCGGTCGCGGATCCCAATCGATCTCCGCATCGGCAAGTTGATTGTCCGCGCACGCGACCAGTGTACTCAACAAGTCGCCACGGAAGCGGGGGAGCACAACCTGCGCTTCGGGATCGCCGAAGCGGCAGTTGAACTCAAGCACTTTCGGGCCGGCTGCGGTTAGCATCAATCCGGCATAGAGCACACCGCAGTACTGCACATCTTCACCACGCAGCGCATCGATGATCGGCACGAGTACATCGGCCTGCACGCGATCGAGCAGCTCGTCCGTCACGCGCGGCGAGGGGCTGTGCGCGCCCATTCCACCGGTGTTCGGCCCGCTGTCGCCATCGCCCAGCCGTTTATAGTCTTGTGCGGTTTCCAGCACATATATAGTGTTTTCGTCGACCAGCGCGAGTACGGAAACCTCCGGTCCTTGCAGTCGTTCCTCAACGATCACGGTGTTGCCCGCGTCGCCGAATCGACGTTCGACCATCATCTGCTCAAGCGCGATCAACGCATCGGAAGGCTCGTCACACACGATCACACCCTTACCGGCAGCCAGTCCGGACGCCTTAACCACAAGCCCGTTTTCGCGCGTGGCTGTGTAGGTGTGAGCCGCTTGGAAATTCTCAAAGATGCGCGCCTCAGCCGTGGGCACGCGCGCCCGACGCATGAGTTCTTTCGCGTAGGCTTTGTCGCCTTCGATACGGGCTGCTGCTCGCTTCGGACCGAACGCACGAATGCCCGCAGCCGATAGCGCATCGACAACGCCGGCGCACAACGGCGCTTCCGGCCCGACGACGACGAAATCAATCGAGCGCTCGCGCGCGGCAGCAACCACCGCTTTCACATCACCCGGATCGCCTGTGAGGTTTGTGCCTACCGCGGCTGTGCCCGCGTTTCCGGGCAAGGTGTAAAGTCTTGTCAGCTTCGGGCTGCGGGCAATCGCAACCGCAAGTGCGTGTTCGCGGCCACCGTTCCCGAGGATCAATACATTCATGTTCGTTCACTTCGTGCGCGTATCAGGCATGTAACTGAGCTTCAATAAACGCCTACTCAACAGGCATATAACGGGTGGGCATCGTATGCTTGCAGTAGACATGCGACAACCGCGGCGTGAGAGCAGAACCATGCATCCACCTGTCGCGTACAAACGAATAGTCGTATGTGGTTGGAGCATTCACGGAGTGCGGAACGCGGTCCCGCCAAAATCTGTGAAAGCTCTGAAACAATTTGCCCAAGCCGATATCTGGTGGTATAAGAGTATTAGTACCAGATAAGTCCTATATTTGGCAGGGCGTTAACCTATTGCGAACAAAGGATTTGCAGACATGGTCACCGCCGGAGCAAAACCCAATCCTTGCGACGGAAACCTCGACCCACTCAACCTTCGTCCAATTTCGGATCGCCGTGCACGCACCGTACAAGCCGCGCGCAAAGCGATCGCGGTCGTCAAGCAACTTGAAAGCGGGAACACCGACGGCCTCGACGAAATGGATCTGTTCGCCGCGTTCCAGGTGAGCGCATTTCGCGCTTCGCGGCAACCGCGTGGTACGCGCGTACCGGTACAAACGCGTTGCTGCTGGGCGCGGCGCTGGAAGGTACTGCGCGACGAACTCGTCGATCGCAATCTCGGTCTCGTCTATACGATGATCACACGTTTCAACGCACGTGAACTCGACTGGGAAGATCAGCGCAGCGAAGCACTCTACGCGTTGCTGCGTGCGGTCGACGGCTACAACCCGTGGAGCGGTTTCCGTTTCAGCACGTATGCGTGCAATGCGATCACGCGCGCACTCATTCAACTGTCGAAGCGCACACTGCGTTACCGTTCGCGCTACCCGCTCGAACATGAGAGTTGGCGCGAACGTCCGCCGCGCGTCGACGTCTGGGCGGAGCTTTTCGCCGATCGCCTGCACCGTGCGCTCGATCACAACCTCGGCGACCTCACCGACCGTGAGGCCGCGGTGCTCGGTTGGCGTTTCCCCATGAAGGGGGGACGCAGCCTGACGCTGGGCGAAGTCGGAGCCGCCATCGGCTTGAGCAAGGAGCGCGCCCGCCAGATTCAGGAAGAGGCGCTGGGCAAGCTGCGCGACGTGCTGGTCGCGGACCCCGCGCTGGAGTAGGGCGGTCGTCTTCGCAGCGTATTCTGATGATTTTCACCGGTGCCGCTGCTCTTGGGTAGCGGCACTTTCCTTTGGGCTACAGAGCTGCCGGGCGGCGGATGCACTGCTCAAGAGCAGTGGCACAGGTTGCGTGATCCTTACCGGTGTGCCTTGCCGATAGCACTATCAGCCCGTGTGCAACTTTTCGGCTCGCGGGTGGTATCAGCGTTCGGTAGCATGGGTGTAATGAAGCCAATCCTTCGAATCCTGACGTTGGCTCTGGTCGCCGGCAGCTTGGCTGCGGCGGGGGGGTGTTCGTACTTTGCGAAGGACCCGCGTTTTCAGGCCAAGACGGCTGAACGCAACGCGCGCATCAACGGGTACATCGACGCATTCCACGCCCGAGAAGCCGAAGGCGAATCCCGCATCGCTGCGACCTGCGACAAGATCAATGCCGAGGACGCGCGTCACGAAAAAAACCTCGCCCGCACCTGCGACACGATTGACGCCAAGATGCGTCGCCGGCGCGAACTCTGGCCGAGCAGACTCGACGCGACCCGCGCCCGCTTCGACCGCGAGATGGCTGGCGACCTCAAGTCAATCGACGAGACCATTCCCCGCTTGTTCTACTAGACCGCTGCGTCGTTACCGCATACTGTAAGGCTCAGATCGCTGCGCATTCCGCGCAGGCCGGAGACCTCGTCCATGACTGAAGCCGCTCTTCCCAACCCGGCGCCGGTATATCGATCGGTTCCCTACCTGCACGTCGCCGACGTGGAGCGATCGGTCGCATTCTACGCGCACCTCGGATTTCGCGAGGGCACAGCTTACCGCGACCACGCTGGCAAGAAGTGCTGGGCATCGGTTGCGCACCACGAACCGGTGGGCGTCCCGGGCGACATTTTCTTCGCGCAGGCAAGCGAGCCGGTGGACGCCGGTGTGCAGGCTGTGCTGCTCTACATGTATTCGAAGGACGTACAGGCGCTGCGTCGCCACCTGCTGGATTGCGGTTTGCACGACGGCGGGGCGTTCACTGGGCAGGGCGGGCCGAACGGCGGCAGGTGCGTCGTCTTCGAAGTATCGCACCCGTTCTACATGGACGAAGGCGAAGTCCGCGTCCACGACCCAGACGGCTACTGTCTGCTCATCGGCCAGTTGCCGACCTGACCAACCGCGCGACGCGCACGCGCCCGCCCGTAGACACGCGATACCGAGTTGCTACGCTGGGGATATGCCGGAAACCAACGCTACCCAATCCGACACCTGGACCATCCAACGTTTGCTCACTTGGACGCGTACCCACTTCACCAATCGCGAGGTGGATGAGCCGCGACTTTCCGCGGAGATCCTGCTGGCAAAGGCACTCGGTTGCAAACGCATCGAGCTTTACGCGTGGTTCGACCGTGTCCCGGAGGCGAGTCAGCTCGACACCTTTCGCGACTACGTGAAACGCGCCGCCAATCACGAACCGATCTCGTACCTCGTCGGATCGAAAGAGTTCTACAGCCTCGAGTTCGAAGTCACACCGGCTGTTCTGATCCCGCGACCCGAGACGGAAGTGGTCGTGCAACAAACGATCGAAACGGTTCGCGCCGCCGGCAAACCCGACGCGGTGCTGCTCGACTGGTGTACGGGTAGTGGCTGCATTGCCGTCTCCTTGCTCAGCAACCTGCCCGAGGTCCGCATCGTCGCGACAGACATTTCGGATGAGGCGCTCGCGGTGGCGGGGCGGAACGCAGCCCGTCACAACGTGAGCGACCGACTCGCGCTCGTGCAGGCCGACCGGTTGAACCTCCCGTCGGATTGCGTGCCCGAGGGCGGTTTCGATTTCATCGTGGCGAACCCGCCGTACGTCCCCGCCCACGAAGTGCCCGAGCTTAAGAGCAACGTTCGTGACCACGAGCCGGGCATCGCGCTCACCGATGGCGAGGACGGATTCACGTTCTACCGCTTGCTCGCGGCTGAGGGGCAGCCGTTCCTAAAGCAGGGCGGGTGCGTGCTCGTCGAGATCGCCGACGATGGTGCCGAGATCGTCCACAAGGCGTTCACCGATGGGGGCGATTGGGTCGCGGATGGCGTTTGGCGCGACACGGTGGTGGGGGGCGAACGCGCCATGCGGTTCCGCCCGAACCACGTGATGCCCGCGTAAACCGGCTGGCCCGGCGCTTCTGAATCTGCCCATTTCCCGTTATCATGCCAGCTTGGCGCGGCACAAGCCGTAATCGTTGTTCTCCATATCCGGCGAGGTGTGAAGGTGGACTGTCTGAATATCCAGGGTGGTAACCGTCTGCGGGGCGTGATCCCAATCAGCGGCTCGAAGAACGCGGCATTGCCGATTCTGGCGGCGTCGATTTTGTGCGAAGGGGAGACAATTCTGCGCAACGTGCCCGAGTTGCACGACGTGCAGCAGATGTGCGCTCTGCTCGGGCGTTTGGGCGTGAACGTGCAGCGTGGCCAAGACGGTGCCGTCAAGCTCAAAGTCGAAGACGAAATGAACTGTCACGCGCCCTACGAGCAGGTGAGCAAAATGCGCGCCAGCGTTTGCGTGATGGGGCCGCTGCTCGCGAAACGTCGTAAAGCGCAGGTGTCGATGCCCGGCGGATGCGCCATCGGCGATCGGCCTGTGTCGTTGCACACGCGTGGTTTGCAGGCCTTGGGCGGCGACTTCGACCTGGTGAATGGTGACATGGTGCTGCGCGCGAAGAAGCTGCGCGGCGCGGAGATTTTTCTCGGTGGGGCGTTCGGGTCCACCGTGACCGGAACCGCGAATGTGCTGATGGCTGCGACGCTCGCGGACGGGCGCACGGTAATCGAGTCAGCCGCGTGCGAACCCGAGATCGTCGACCTTGCGGAATTTCTCAATAAGTGCGGCGCGCGGATCGAGGGACACGGCACGCCGCGCATCACCGTCGACGGCGTCGCGTCGCTGCATGGGACCGAGCATTCGGTGATTGCCGACCGCATCGAAGCGGGAACATTCGCGATCGCAACGGCAGTCACCAACGGCGAAACGACCTTGCAGGGCGGGCGTATCGACCACCTGAGCGCGGTGGTGGATTGCCTGCGGCGTGTGGGCGTGAACATCGATAAAGATGAGAAGGGGATTGCCGTGTCTTCGGCGCGGCGACTCGAGCCGGTCGACATCACCACCCAACCGTATCCAGGTTTTCCCACCGATCTCCAGGCACAAACGATGGTGCTGCTCTCGCTCGCGGACGGGAACAGTATCATCACCGAGAAGATTTTCCCCGATCGTTTTCTGCACGTCGGCGAGTTGAATCGTATGGGCGCGCACCTCCGCAAGGAAGGCCCGACGGTCATCGTGCAGGGCGTGAAGAAACTGGTCGGTGCGCCGGTGATGGCGTCGGACTTGCGTGCGTCAGCGGCGTTGGTCCTTGCGGGGTTGATTGGGAAAGGACGGACGACGATCCATCGGGTGTACCACATCGACCGCGGATACGAAAACATCGAAAAGAAACTGACGGCAGTAGGCGCCGACATCCAACGCGCGACCGAGACGCAGTAGTTGTATGTGCGTAGGTAGTCACGTGTGCGATGTACGGTACGGCGGCGCGTCAGGAGAAATCGGCCCCGAAGGGGCCGCGACATTAGCCCAGGGTTGCGCCGCAGGCGCTACCCTGGGTCAAGAGCTTTCGCAAGAAATGAACCCCGAAGGGGTTCCGGCCTCTCCGAGCGAACGGCACTCCCTTGCGATTGGCCGCAACCCCGTTGGGGTTGAACTCCACTGTATCAATCGCATCCCAGGGTAGTCGCTGCGCGACAACCCTGGGCTATGCGCCGCGACGCCTTTGGCGTCGATTGGGAAACTGATAATTGGCGAGTCCACACGACAAACTTCGCGTTCTCGCGCTCGAACCGTATTACGGCGGCTCGCATCAGGCGTTTCTCGATACTTGGGTGCGGCACAGCCGGCATGATTGGCAACTGATCACGATGCCCGCGCGGCACTGGAAGTGGCGCATGCGCGGATCCGCGATGTGGTTTGCCGATCAGATTCGCAATCAACCTGAAATCGCATGCGACGTTATCTTCACGTGCGATATGACGTCGGTCGCGGACCTGCGAGCCATGCTGCCGGCGCGACTGAAACACGTTCCGATCGTCTGCTATTTTCACGAAAACCAATTGACCTATCCGCTGGCGCCTGATGATTGGCGAGACTATCAGTACGCATTCACGAACATTACGTCGGCGAATTCCGCGGATGCCGTATGGTTTAATTCCCAATCCCACATTGACGCATTCGCGAAATCGGTGGGGGAGTTGCTTCGCCAGATGCCCGACCACGTACCCGGTGGAATCCCCGAGCGAATCGCCCAACGTGCACAGGTGCAGTACCCAGCCATTGAGTGCCCGAAAGGGCGGCTCGACCGCCCCGCCAGAAGTCTTGGGACAACGCAAGAGATTCGCCCCCTGCGCATCCTCTGGTGCCATCGTTGGGAATTCGACAAGAATCCGGAAGCCTTCTTCGCCGCCCTTTCAACCGTACGAAATTCCGGCGCTGCCTTTGAAATCGTGCTTCTCGGCGAACAGTTTCGTACCGCACCGGCCGTCTTTGCTGAGGCCTGCGAATCGTTTGCCGATCAAATCGTGCATGCCGGCTACCTGCCGGACCACACAGCGTATCTCGACCTGATCGCCACCTGCGACGTGGTCGTCAGTACCGCCATTCAGGAGAATTTCGGGATCGCCGTCGTTGAAGCCATCCTGGCTGGCAACGTTCCGTTGCTGCCAAATCGTCTGAGCTACCCGGAGCTCGTACCGGCTGGTTTCCATGACGCGTGCCTTTATGAATCAGATGCAACCCTGGCGGATCGACTCGTGCGTGCATCCGCCGGCGACCTGGGTCTGGAGGCGACGGAACGACATGAACTCCGTGCATCGGTTGCGGAACGGTTCGCAGCCGACAAGCAGGTGCAGCGCTTGGATGATGCGTTGCTGGATGTTGTTCGTTCAGGGCCGAATCGCTAACAAACCTGGCCAAGGATTGGTTCGACAAGACCCTTCAGGTATCGAATGCAGGCAGGATGCCTGCACCACAAGGCTGCTGGGCGACGTGCTCCTTAGTCCACAGACTGAAGGTCTCGGAAGCACTCTGGGTTGCTCAAACACCCCGCTGGTGGCGCCAGAGCTCGATAGTCCGATAATATATGTTATGTTGCATTGGAGATAGGGCGGCGATGCGGGGTGTGTTTCCCTTCGCATCCGTGCCCGTAGCCTGCAATCGCCGCTTTATCGGCCCCACGGCCTCCACCGGCTGCCACCGCCTGAATTGACGAAACGTAACACTTCGCGACGCAACATGGCCTGGCCATCTTGCGTTCTTTGGGGTACACACGACGGAATAGATCTGCAACCATTGGGAGCTTCTGACGAATGACCGAGCCAAAACCTGATGACGCCGCCGTCGTATCGACCTCCAGCCCGCAGAAACCGCGGAAGCGGGTACTTCGCTGGGTACTGGGCATTCTTGCGTTCGTATTCCTGGCCATCCAGTTCGTGCCGGTGGAGCGGGCGAACCCAGCCGTCACCGGCGATCTGGACGCACCGGCAGAGGTGAAGGCCATCCTCAAGCGGGCGTGCTACGATTGCCATTCCAACGAGACGGTCTGGCCGTGGTACAGCAAGGTCGCGCCGGTATCCTGGCTGGTGGCCAGCGACGTCCATGAGGGCCGCGAGCAACTGAACTTCTCGACCTGGGCGTCCGCTGGAGCAGAGCAAAAGGCTCACCGGGCTCATGAAGCCTGGGAGGAAGTCGAAGAGGGCGAAATGCCCCTCTGGTTCTACACCCCCCTGCACCCGGACGCCAAGCTTTCGGACGCCGACAAGCAAGCGCTCAAGGACTGGTCCGCCGCGTTCCCCTCCGACCGCGAACACCGTGGCGAAGACCGCGACTGACCCAGCCCGTCGGCGAACTACCTGCGACCCTGGACCGCACCCGGCGGAACCACCGTCGACAGGTCGGCTTTGTCGAGGATGTTGACCGCGCCGCTGCGGCGATCGATGCCGTACGCGAGCAGTCGCTGCGTGGTGTTATCGAGCACGTAGAGGATTTCCGTATCGCGGGTCACGCGGCCTACGGTGATGGTGAAGTCGCCGCCGTAGCTGCTGACGTTCGATGCGACGGCTGCGTTGGGCTGCACGTTCACCAGGATGATCCCGACAAACAGGATCACGGCGGTGATCGACAGCACGCCGATGGCAAGATTCTTGGAATTCATCTGGATTATCTCCGCGGCAAGTGCATGCCGGAAATAGCTGATTTCTAGCGACCAAAGTCCAATGCGAGGTTGCGGCTACCCGTCGGTGCGAGCGTGACGCCGCCCTTGGTTTCGCGCGGGACCCAAACGTACATACCGCCCTGCTGAATGTTGATCACCGCGATGGCGTCGTAGTCCTCGTGGATCTGGCAGGTGGCCATGACGTAGTCGCCGGGGCGCCCACGGCCTTGGGCGTGCGCGGTAGGAAGCGAGTAGCTCGACAGCACGAAACCCGCGAGCAACAGCAGGTTGAGCACCGTCAGAGCCACAATGGCACTGCGTTTGGTGAACATATCAGTCTCCTCTTTGCCTCAGTTGGATAAAGGGGTTTCCTGCGTTGTATTCCGGCGCATCGGTCTGCCGGTGCAATCTCGCCGAGCCGGCTCACGCCTCGACGGATGTTGGGGTGGCACGAACGCACAGCACTTTGCCGGCGACAAGACGATCGAGGACTAGTTCTGGTGCGTCCGCTTGGGATTCTTGAACGCGACGATGATGCTGATCACGATCATGAGCACGAAGGCGATCCACTGCTGCCACGTCGAGGCGTCCTTCACTTCCTGCACCGGCTGCAACGCTGTCGCAGCCGCGAAAGCGCCCGAAGAACTGATCAGCAGGGCACCAAGTGTCAACGCAGTTGTTCGTGCCAATAATCTCATGGGGTAAAGCGCTCCAGCTTGCTCGTATCGCGTCGTTCGCGTTCAAATTCCGTGCCTGATTTCCGGTTGATTATACGCCTGAATAGTGCCGGGTAAACAGCCACGATTGCGTACCGGTCTGTCGGAATTCGTGGACGAGCAGCCTCAGGCGACCTGGATGGGCTGAGCGAGTTCGCGGAAACGGGCTGCCGGGACGCTTACTGTGTCCCAACTCGCCGACCTGGGCCGGCACAGCTCGCGGTAGTCCGCCAGCGAGATGCACATGAATGCGTAGAGGTCGTCGCGGAAGGGATGCACGAAGGCGAGCGGCTGGCGCGCCGGCGGGCCGAGCAGGAGATACGCAAATACGAGCATGGCGCGGAAGCCCTCGCCGAACGTGTCCTCCCATTGGCGGAGGCCTTCGAGGTCCTCGCGGGTGATCCAGTTTTCCCAGTAGCGGCGTTGACCGTCGGAGGTGTCGTAAGGAAATTTGCGACCCTTCACATCGACCAGCCACTTTATGCCGCTGTCGCGGTACACCAGGAAGTCGAAGGATTTGACACGGTTGCCTGAGAAGATGGCTTTGCGTTGCTCGTCGACGGCGATGTACGGAACCCCGCAGGACCGGAGGTAGTCCTCGAACGCGGCTTCGTAGTGGATGTGCCGTCGTGTCATGACGTCGTGGGTAGCTCCATGAACGGGTCGTCGATCAATGCAGCCAGTGGGATGCTCGCTTGCGTACCGCTGGCCATGTCTTTGATGTTGAGCGTCTGCGTCCTCGCGAAATCAGGCTCGATCACCGCAACTCGCCGAGCTCCGCGCGACGCAGCCTGCTTGAACTGCTTGCCCACGCCCTGCCGCTGGTAGCTGAACGCGGCATCCACACCAGCATGACGCAATCGCCCCACCAATTCAAGCACTTGGGGAAATACCGAAGCGTCGGCATCGATCACGAAATAGTCCGCCGTCGCCTTCAATTCCGGCAGAAGCTCGAATTCAGCGAGCAGGTCCTCGACGACGACATCGCTGGTGGCAAACCCAACCCCGCCCATGGATGGGCCGCCCAGCTGGCTGACCAATTCGTCATAGCGGCCTCCACCGCAGACTGCGCGCTGCAAACCGCCCTGCCCGAAGCCTTCGAAAACCGTGCCCGTGTAGTACGCGAGCCCGCGCACCACGCCCATGTCGTACGCGCAGTACTCCGCCACGCCAAAGGCTGCCAAGTGAGCGAACACCTGGCGAAGCTGCGTCACGGTGGCTTGACCGCTTTCATCGCCCGCAAGCATCGACTCGATGCGATCGAGACCCTCGGGCCCCTTGGCTTCCCCCATGGCGATCAGTGCTTCGCGCTGCTTCTCAGAAAGGTCCATTTCGCCGAGCACTTCGGCAAAGGCTTCGGCGCTGAGCTTGTCGCGTTTATCCAGCGCGGCAAACACTCCGGTGAGCTTGTCGTCGGGGATCGCGATGTTGTGCAGCAGTGCAGCCACCACCGCGCGCGAGTTGATCCGCATCACGACGTGTTCCGGCGTGAGCTCGAGCGAGCGGAAGAAATCGACGGCGACGAAGATGCATTCCGCGTCCGCAAGTTCCGACTCGACGCCGACGATGTCGATGTTCCACTGGAAGAACTCGCGCAGGCGACCACGCTGCGGTTTCTCCGCCCGGCAAAGCCTCGGCGCGGAGAACCAGCGGATCGGTTTGGGCAGCGCATTGGCTTTCGCGGCCACCATCCGCGCGAGCGTCGGCGTCATTTCGGGGCGGATCGCGAACTCGCGCCCGCCGCGATCCTCAAAGTGAAAGAGCTGCGAGACGATCTCGTCGCCGCTCTTGATGCGGTATAGGTCGAGGCGTTCGAAGATCGGGCCGTCGTACTCAACAAAACCATGACGGCGCGAAATCTCCGTCCAACGCTGCACGATCCAGTTGCGCAGCGCCATCTGCTCAGGATAGAAATCACGGGTGCCCTTGGGGCCAGCTATTTTCATCGTGGGGGCAATTTAGCAGAAACGGCAGCACCTGCCACGCGCTACGGTGTGGGTAGCTCGCCGGTGTATTCGTGGCGGTCACCGGTCTCGTCGAGCGCGGAGAATTCAAAGGTGGTCGCGCCCGTGGGGTTGATCTCGTTCGCTGCCGGGGTGTACTCAACCAACCACCCCCCGCCGGGTTGCTCGCTCAGCTTGAACCCGCTGCGCGGAGGACGCTCGGGGTAGATGATCGAATCAGACCCGCCCCGCCGGTGCAACACAAGCCGCGCCGTCGCGACATCCAGACCGGCGGTCAAATGCGGAATCGGCAAGTTGATGACGGGCTGATAGATTTCGAGCGCGAGCGAAGCCGACGCCACCTTACGATCCGGCTCGTCGTTTGGACTCTCACCGGTGACCCATTCGCCCGCGATCATCATGCGATCGCGTGAACCGTAGGTGCGGTAAGCCGTCGCCGTGATCGGCACGATGTCGCCCGGTTTATGATCCGCGACGATGTACTCAGCGCGGAAGGCACCCGTGTCGTCAACCTCCGCGTCCGCCCCGCCGCCCGGAATCTCGAACACGCAGTAATCCGCAAGCCCCAATGCGTGAATCGATTTGTTCTCCATCGACTTTTTGAGCACGAAGCTCAGTTCCACCCGTTCGCCGTTGACCGCGAGCTGCCGCGGCGCATCCGACCAGGTCTCGCCGACGCGCGCACCGGTGTTCGTCGCGAGCGAACCAGCCAGGCACCCGGTGAGCAGCACGGGCGAGAGCATCAACAGCAACGCGCTTGCCGCTGGCCGACAATGCGTCAGGCGAATTCGATTGGTAGCAAAACTAGCCACGATGCGTGAGAACTTTGAGCGAGGTCAGGTGCGCCTTGCCGTTAGACTTGCTGCCGTTGGACTTGCTTCCGTTGGACTTTCGCTGCGGTGCTTTCGGAGGATGCGTGAAGACGCCCCGCTTGCCCAGCCGTTCGATGGCGTACTTTTCGATGGCTTCGGGTGTGAAGAACTGCATTTCGTAGTGGTAGTCGCCGCCGGCATAATCGCACTCATCGGCTTCGTATTCCCGGCAAATCTCAGGCCGGGTTTCGTACACTCCGCAGCGGTTATCAGGCAGGAGGTTCTTGCAGGGCGTGGCGAATTGGATGTACCAGTCCCCCTCCTCGACGAACACCGAGATGCCCTGGTGCATCACGTACCAGCGGATGTCGTCAAAATCGCGGCGCTCGGTTGGTTTTTCGATCGGCAGCGCGATATAGCGACAACACACGCCGGTACAATGTTCGCAGAGTACGGAACCCATGATCACCTCGCGTAAGGTTGCGATCCGCCGAAGATTGACGGATCATGTAAAGTTTGCGGGCGGATTATAGCGCGTGCGCCGCACGCGGGTCAACGAAAACCATCCCGGCCCGTGTGAAGTGATTTTGCCTGTGACATAAGCGAAAAGCGATGCGCATCATCAGCGGACGATGGCGTTCGAGGAAAATCGAGTGGCCCACGACGGGTCTCACCCGCCCCATCACCGATCGCGTGCGCGAAGCGCTCTTCGATGTTTTGGGCACGTGGTTCGATACGCCCGGTGAGTTGCCTGCGATCAGCATCGCCGACGTGTTCGCGGGCGGCGGTTCGCTGGGCATCGAGGCGTTGTCGCGCGGCGCGGAGAAGGCGTGCTTTTTTGAGCGCGATCGGGCTGCACTGACCGTGTTGCGCGGAAATCTCGACCGCTTGCAGGCGGGTCCGGAGGCGGTGATCGTGGGCGCGGACCTTTGGCGTTCGGGCATTCGTGCGCCGGAAACGCATCGGCCTTTCGGTCTGGTGTTCGTCGATCCGCCATTCCCGGATACGCGCGATCTGTCGAACGCGTCGAAGCTGGGAACGCTGCTGCGCCGCCTGGGCTCGTCGAATCAGGTTACCGCGGCGACCCTGCTGGTCGTGCGCACCGAGCAACGCGCGACGTTGCCCGCGCCGTTCGGGAAGTTCTGGATGCCGACAGATCGCCGCGAATACGGTCGCAACATCGTCGATCTGCTGGAGTACCGCGCAACGGAACACGAGGCATGACCGGGCTTGACGCCGCCAAGTCGATCGTCGAAACGCTCAGCGATGCCGGTTACACCGCGCTCTTCGCGGGCGGCTGCGTGCGCGACCGCCTGTTGGGACTTGAGCCGGTCGACTACGACGTCGCGACCAGCGCGACGCCGGACGATGTGCGCAAACTCTTCCGCAAGACGAAGCTCGTGGGTGCGCAGTTCGGAGTTGTGCTGGTGCGCGTGAAGCGCGTCGAAGTCGAGGTAGCGACATTCCGCACAGACGGGAGCTACGGTGACGGCAGGCGACCCGACAGCGTGCAGTTTGCCACGCCCGAGGAGGACGCGAAGCGGCGCGACTTCACTGTCAATGGCATGTTTCTCAATCCGTTCACCGACGAGATCGTCGACTACGTCGGCGGACGCGAAGACCTTGACCGCCGCGTGATCCGCTGCATCGGCGATCCTGATGCGCGCTTTTCCGAGGATCATCTTCGGTTGCTGCGCGCGGTGCGGTTCGCAGCGCGCTTGGGGTTCGCTCTGGAGGCCGGCACACGTGATGCCATCATTCGCCACGCGCCGCGCATCTCCGCCATCAGCGCCGAGCGCATCCGCATGGAACTCGAGCTGATGCTCACGCATCCGACGCGGACGACGGGCTGGCGGATGATCTGGGAGACGCAGCTTGCCGATCACTTGGCACCGGGCCTGCAATGGACGGAATCATCGGCAGAACGCTGTGCGCGAATACTCGAAGGTCTTCCTCAAACTGTTTCCATTCCGCTGGGGATGGCTGCGATTTTGGTCGGGTTTGACGTCAAGCACGTGCGCGACGCCTGCCGCGACTTGCGGTGCAGCTCGACAGTATGCCGGGCGGTGGAGTACCTCGTGACAACCAGCGCCCGCGTACTCAGCCACGATCCTTGGGAACTCGCGGACGTGAAGTTCCTGATGGCGAGCGGGCTGGGCAATGACGTGCTCGCGCTCAGCAAGTCCATCGCACAAGCTGAAGAATCGGGTAGTGAGCGGGTCAGCGATCTGGCTGCGCGGGCGGCACGGATCTCCCCCAGCGACTACGCTCCCCCACCACTCGTTACCGGCGACGATCTCATCGCGATGCACCTGCCCGCGGGCCCGCGCTTTCGCGAAGTGCTCGACACGCTCTACCGCGCACAGCTCAACGGGGAACTCACCGAGCGCGACGCAGCCCTTGCGCATGCGCGCGTGCTGATCGCCAACTGACCGTCACCATTCGATTTGAGCCTTGGGAATTTACGCCTTGCCGCCGAGTGCGCGGATGCGCTCCTCGACCGAGAAGACCTCAGCCACACGCAGTCCGAAGAACTCGCCCACCTTCACCGCCTGCCCCCTGCCGATCGTGCGGTTGCCGATCGAAAGGTCTGGGTCGGCGTCGCTGGCGCGCTCAAACTCGATGATCGAGCCCGGCGTGAGATTGAGGATTTCCTTGAAAGGCATGCGCCGCTCCGCCAGCGTGACGATGATCGGGAAGCGCATGTGCAGGATGCGGCGGAGTTCCTTCGGATCGATTTGTACAGCCCCGCGCGAAGCACGCGGGCGCGAACCGCCCATCGGCGCCTGCGGCAAATCGTCGGACAGCTCGTTCGCGGACGCGAGCAGCGCATCAATGTCGGTCTGATCGAGGATGGACATTGTCTGCCGGTCCTCCGGAACCGGGTTCTTCCCCACCACCGTTAAGGCCTGTGCGGACGAACCCGCACCCAAGAGATTATCGGTGCTCGCTGAGGGGCTCTTGAGGTAGTCAGACGCTGAGTGCGGGCAAGAAGGCCGTTCCCAGTAGCGTCAGGAACGGCGCGCAGCGATATAGGCCGGTCCGGCGCAGATTGGGCGCATTGTCGGCCCGTGGGAGCAGCTATTCGACTTTGCCGAGCAGGATGCTCGCGTTGTGGCCGCCGAAACCGAACGAGTTACTGATCGCGTACTTGATACGCAGGTCGCGAGGCGTGTTCGGAATGTAGTCGAGGTCGCAGCCCTCGCTGGGGTTGTCCAGGTTCATGGTGGCTGGAGCGGTCGAATTGCAGATCGCCATTACCGTGGCGACTGCCTCGACACCGCCGCTGGCGCCCAGCAGGTGGCCGATCGAGCTCTTGGTGCTGCTGACCGCGAGCTTCTTCGCGTGCGGGCCGAAGCACCGCTTGATTGCCACCGTTTCCGCCAGGTCACCCAGGCCCGTGCTCGTGCCATGGGCGTTGATGTAGGTCACGTCCTCAAGGTTGAGGCCTGCCTCCTCGACGCACTGACGCATCGACTCAGCCGCACCAGAACCGTCCTCCGCCGGTTGCGCGATGTGACCGGCGTCGGTTGTGGCGCCGAAACCGAGCACCTCGGCGTAGATCTTCGCGCCACGCTTGCGCGCGTGCTCATACTCCTCGAAGACAAGGATGCCCGAGCCCTCGCCGAGAATGAATCCGTCGCGATCGCGGTCGAACGGTCTGCTCGCGTGGGTGGGGTCGTCGTTCCGCGTGCTCAGCGCCTTCATGGCGCAGAATGCGGACAATCCCAACGGCGAGAGCGCCGCCTCCGAACCGCCCGTAACCAGCACATCGGCCCGGTTGGTTCGCACGGCTTCATAGGCATCACGCATCGCGTGGCACGCCGAAGCACACGCGGTGCCCACCGTCGAGGAGATACCTCTGAGGTTGCAATCGATGGCGATGTTGCCGGCACCGGCATTGATCATCAGCTTGGGAATGGTGAAGGCCGACACCTTGCTCGGCCCCTTCTCGAGCAAACGCAAGTACTGCTGTTCGAACTCGAGCATCCCACCGATGCCGGAACCGATGATGCAGCCCATGCGCTTGCGATCACCGAAGTCGTTGTCGGTCAAGCCGGCCTGCGACATCGCCTGCCGCGCGGCTGCGACCGCGAACTGCGCGAAGCGGTCCAAACGCTTCGACGCTTTGCGATCGAAGTGCGCATCCGGATCGAACTTCGCGCACTCACCGCCGATGCGCGAGTCATACTGCGCGGCATCAAACAGCGTGATCGGACAGACGCCGGACTTCCCGGCAATCAGATTGCTCCAGAAGTCGTCCACCGTCTCACCGAGACTGGTGATTACGCCCATTCCTGTGACGACGACGCGACGATCAGACATGGAATCTCCCGATCACCGCCGGTCCGCGAACACAGCCTCGCGGAGCCGGGGTGGGCATCGAACGATGGTCCTAGGCCTTCGCCTCGATCTGCTTCTCAATGAACTCGACGGCAGACCCGACGGTTTGAAGCTTCTCGGCTTCTTCGTCGGGAATGCTCATGTCGAACTCGTCTTCCAGCTCCATGACAAGTTCGACGGTATCCAGCGAATCAGCATTCAGGTCGTTGACGAACGAGGTCTCCATATTGATCTCGTTCTTATCCACACCCATCTGTTCGCTGACGATCTCTCTGACCTTTTCCAGGATTTCGTCGCGGGTAGCCACCGGCAAATCCTCCAATCTCATTCCATGCGGGTCTGTCGGACAGGCCGAACAAGCGGGGATGGTAGTCGCGCACAGCCAGATTCGCAACCACCCTGCGCCTCCAGCGCTACATGTATAACCCACCGTCCACGACCAAGACCTGCCCGTTAATGTACGACGCTCCGTCCCCTGCCAAAAACGCAACAACCGACGCGATTTCGTCACACGTACCGAATCTCCGCAGCGGGATCAAGGGCTTGACCCCCTCGCGGACTTTTTCTGGGAGTACGTCGGTCATGTCCGTTTCGATGAAGCCCGGCGCAACCGCGTTGCAGGTGATGTTGCGCCGCGCCAATTCCTTCGCCACCGACTTGGTGAAGCCGATTACACCGGCTTTGCTTGCTGAGTAGTTGCACTGCCCGGGGTTGCCCATCACACCGGCGACGCTGGAAATATTGATAATGCGACCTTTGCGTGCCCGCATCATGTGCTTGCTCGCGGCACGCGACAGGCGAAACACGGCCCGCAGATTCGCATCGATGACCGTGTCGAAGTCGTCGTCCTCCATGCTTGCGAGCAGACCGTCCTTCGTGATGCCCGCGTTGTTCACCAGCACGTCGAGGCGCTCGTATTTTTCCGCGACATCGTTCACCAGATCGTCGATCGCGGCGCGATCGGTGACATCGAGTGTCCGCGGGACGATCGTACCCGCCAGCTCGCGTTCCTTCGCCTCAGCCGCTAGCTCGGTGAGCTTCGGTTCGGTTCGCGCACAGGCGATGACTGTCGCGCCCTTGGCAGCGAGTGTCAGGCAAACCGCCCGACCAATTCCGCGGCTTCCACCGGTGACGATACAAACTTGCTTGTCGAGTTCCACGCTTGGAACCTCCTGTTCGGTTTTGGTCGCACTTGTCCGCCATGCGATCTTGCGAACTACAGCAACGCGCCCCCTGCTAGGCGCAGGGGGTTCTGATTCCTGTGCCTAGGCTGTGTCAGCGGTGGCTGCCAGTTCCTGCTTCTCGATTGACTCTTGCGTGCTGATGCTGATCGCGGTCGCTTTGCGATCGATTTTGCGCATCATGCCGGTCAATACGCGGTTCGGGCCAACCTCCACGAACCGGCTCACACCGTCCGCGAGCAATTGCTCGACGCACGACTGCCAGCGCACCGCGTGGGTCACCTGCTTCTGAAGCAGTTCGCGAATCTCATCCGGACCGGCGTGCGGTTTTCCGGTGACGTTCGACATCACCGGGATGCGCGGTGCGTTGATCTTCGTGTCCGCAAGCACCTCGCCGAGGCGGTCGGCTGCGGGTTGCATCAGCGGCGAATGGAACGCACCGGCCACCTTCAGCGGCACCGCGCGCAGGCCGAATTCTTCCGCCTGTTCCGCAGCCCGCAGGCACGCGTCCGACGTACCCGAAACAACGACCTGCCCGGGGCAGTTCAAGTTCGCGGGAACGATGGCCTCACCCTGTGAAACCTGGGCACACAGCGCTTGGGCCTTTTCCTCGTCCGCGCCGATCAGCGATACCATACCGCCGGGAAACGCATCCGCCGCCTCCTGCATCAGCGCACCGCGACGACGCACCAGCGTCACGGCGTCCTCGAAGGTCAGGCTCTTCGCGAAGTATAGCGCGGTGTACTCGCCAAGGCTCAGACCCGCCGTCGCGGACGCGAGCTGCGCGACATCGCAGTTTTCCGCGAGGGCTTCGAGCAGCGCGATGCTGGTGACGAGAATCGCCGGCTGCTGCACGTCGGTGGCTTCCAGCGCTTCGGCTGGGCCTTCAAAGCACGCGGCCCGCAGATCGAACCCGAGCACGTCATTCGCCCGGCGATACACGTCGTCCGCCCGCTGGCACTTGGCTGCGACGTCCGCGCCCATGCCCACGAGTTGAGCCCCCTGCCCGGGGAAGATAAACGCCGTCCGCTCCATCAATACTGCACTCCCTTCAACTGAATTCGTGGCGCGCCGTCCCGCAAACCAACATGCGGCGGCTCGAAGTCGTGATCACATGCGGCAGAGCAAAGCAGCCCAGGTCAGACCGGCTCCGAACGCGATCATCAGCACGCGCGAGCCCGGTTTGACGCGACCATCGCGCCGCGCTTCGTCGAGTGCGAGCCCGATGGATGCCGACGATGTGTTGCCGTAGCGGTCGATGTTGACGACGAGCTTCTCGTCGGGCAGGTTGAGTTTGTCCTGCACGCTCTTGATGATCCGCAGGTTGGACTGGTGCGGGATAATCAAATCGAGTTCCTCGGGCGTCATGTTCGCCTTTTCCAGCATATCGCTGACGACCGCGTTGAATTTCTGCACGGCGAACTTATAGACTTCGCGGCCATTCATGCGCAGGCTGTGCAAGCGCTCCGCCACGGTCATCTCGCTCGCGGGCATGCGTGAACCGCCCGCGGGCATGTGGATGAATTCCGCGCCGTGCCCGTCCGCACCCATGATGTGGTGCAGCACGCCGCGATCGGGTTCTGTGGTCGCCGACATCACCGCCGCGGCTGCCCCGTCGCCGAACAGCACGCACGTCGTGCGATCTTCGTAATCCACAATGCGCGAAAGCGTTTCGGAACCAACCACCAGCACGTGGCGAAACGCACCGGACTCGATGAACATCGTCGCCTGCACCATCGCGTACGCGAGGCCTGCGCAGGCGGCGTTGATGTCATACGCCGGCACACCCTCGGCACCGAGTTCCGCTTGCAACCAGCAGGCAGCCGCGGGCACGAACGTGTCGGGCGTGACCGTGGCGAAGATGATCATGTCCAGGTCGGTGGGCGAAATTCCTGCATCCTCGAGCGCCTTCTTCGACGCCTCGAGCGCCAGCGTTACGGTCGTCTCGTCCTTGCCCGCACGATAGCGCTGCTTGATGCCGGAACGCGACGTAATCCACTCGTCGGAAGTGTCGAGGTAGTTCGCGAAGAACTGGTTATCGAGAACTTCCGCGGGAACGCCGCGTCCTGTGCCGCTGATGTATGCGCGAACCGATCCGGGCATGATTCATCCCAAGATTAAATGGTGCCATGCCGCGAGACGGCATTTATCCCGCGACTGTCGCGTCGCCCAGGCGGGCCACGATGGAGTCATTGATCCGATGTTGCAGGAACGACCGCGCGACTTTGACCGCGTTACGAATCGCACGTTCCTGGCTGCGCCCGTGGCAGATGATGCACACGCCATCGACACCGAGCAGCGGCGCGCCGCCGTACTCGCTGTAGTCGTGACGTGCCCAGAGGCGCTGCAAGACGCCTTCAAATCGCTCACGGGTTGCGGGGTCCTCGGCACGAAACTCACCAGTCAGCGACTGGAACAGTCCCTCCGAAAGCCCCTCAATGAACTTCAGCAGAATGTTACCCACGAACCCGTCACTCACCGCGACCTCGCAGCGGTTCTGGAAGAGTTCGCCGCCTTCGACGTTGCCGACGAAGTTGATCCGCGAGTCGCCCGAGAGCAACTCGTGGGTTTGCTTGACGACTTCCGTGCCTTTGCGGCTCTCCTCGCCGATCGAGACCAGACCGACGCGCGGCGATTTGATGCCCACCACCTGCTCGGCATAGAGCGTGGACATCACCGCGTATTCGTACAAATGGTGCGGTTTCGACTGGATGTTCGCGCCGACGTCGCACAACACCACCGGACCGTAGAAGGTCGGCAGCGTCACCGCGATTCCCGGACGCGAGATGCACTTGAGCGGACGCATCCGCAACTGGGCAGCGGCGGCACACGCGCCGGTGTTGCCCGCGCTGATGATCGCATCGACCTCGCCCGCAGCCGCGAGCTTAGCCATGACCATCAACGAAGAGTCTTTCTTTTGGCGCAGAGCTTCGGTGGGCGTCTCGTCCATCTCCACGACTTCAGAAGCGTGGACGACTTCGAGACGCTCGGGCATGGGACCGCTGGCGCGAATCTCCTGATGGATGACGTCCTCTCGACCGACGAGAACGACAACCACGTCCTCCATCTGCGCAACGGCCTCTAGCGCGCCGCGGACAATCGCCCCGGGAGCGTGATCCCCTCCCATGGCGTCCAAGGCAATCCGCGTGGCCATTTACGCCTCCTCAGATGCGGTGGGCAGCATCACTTTCGCGCTGGCGTACCCACATTGCAGACACGCGCCGTGAGGCAGTTTGGACTTTTGGCAACGGGGACAGGCCACCAAATTCGGCGGACGCAGCGCATGATGCGCTTGCCGCGTACGCTGGCGACACTTGGAGGTTTTCTTTGCTGGAAGCATCTTTGGACACCCTTAACAGCGTGCTGTATTTGTTACCCAACCGGCGCACGCCGATCGGCACCGACCGGCCCGCGCAGGCGGCGATTACGCAAGCAGGTTAGGCTACGTGGGGCGGGCCATTCTGTCAAGAAACGCTTGCGGATGCTGAGCTTAGCGGCTGGCCCGTTTGCCCGCGACCCGGCGGGCGGGCTTCGACCCGCCGTTCTCCTTCCCCGCCGACGGGCAAAGCTCCGCCAGACTGCACTCCGCACACCGCGGTTTCCGCGCCACACAGACCTTCCGGCCATGCCAGATCAACGCGTGGGAGAGGTAGGTCCAGTCCGCCTGCGGGATCACCTGCATGAGGTCCTGTTCGATACGGACAGCATCCTTGGAATCCCGGCTTGTCCATGTCAGGGCCATCCGCTCCGCCAGGCGGCCCACGTGGGTGTCGACCACCACGCCGACGTTCTTGCCAAACCACGTTCCGAGCACGACGTTGGCGGTCTTGCGCGCCACGCCCGGTAACGTCAGCAGCCGGTCCATGTCGTCGGGGACCTCGCCGTCGTAGGCTTCGACCATTTTGCGGGCGGCACCGATGATGTTCTTGGCTTTATTACGGAAGAAACCGGTCGAGCGAACGACTTCCTCAACGTCTTCCTGCTTCGCCGCAGCGAGTTTCTTCGGCGTAGCGTACCGTTTGAAGAGTACGGGGGTGACCTTGTTGACGGTTTCGTCGGTGGACTGCGCGGAGAGGATCGTTGCGATGAGCAGTTCAAAGGCGCTCTTGTGCGTCAGCGCGCAGTCCGCTTTGGGGTAATCCTTGTGCAGTTGCCGCATGATGTCGGCTGCCCGGCTCTTGCGGTTGGATAACGACTCGCGTTTCGCCATGGATTGCTAGCTCGCGGTGGGATCGACCCAGGAGGTCTCACCGTTCGACCAGATTTCCTTCTTCCAGATGGGCACGTCGCACTTCAGCGTGTCGATCAGCCAGCGACAGGCGGCAAAGGCTGCATCGCGATGCCCACACGCGACCGCGATCATCACCGATGCTTCACCGATTGTCACCCTGCCGGTGCGGTGCACGATCGCCAGCGCGCCGATCGGCCACTGCTCGCGAACTTTCACCGCCAGCAACTGCATCTGTTCGACCGCCATCGTGTCGTAGGCTTGATATTCCAGGGCGATGAGGTCGCCGCATTCGGCGTGCTGCTCCGTGCGTGTGCGGCCCTCGAAGATGCACACCCCGCCGCATTCGCCGCCGCTCGCGGAGCCTGCATGCGCGCGAACAGCCGCAGGGTCTATGCCATCAGCCGTAAGCAAGATGAGATCATTGGGTGCTGTTGTCATCCACCTGACACCGGAGGAATGAGCGCGACCTCGTCGCCGTCGCAGAGTTGATGCGTTCGCTCGACGAACGTGCGGTTCACCGCGAAGCGCACGGAGGGCAGCCGGTCGGCGAGTTTCGGGAACCGCTCAACAAGTTCCGTCGCGAGCGCATCAATGCACGCGCCGTCCGCAAGTGTCTGCGTGAGACTGGACGCGCAGGTCAGGTCACCCACCGGTCCGAACATGAGCACTTCAACGTGCATCCGCACCGCTCCATCCGAAGCCGCAGCCGCTACTTGCGCACCGACATCTCGAAACCATTGCCGATCGGCAAATGCACCGATTGCAACTCCGGACACGCTCGCGCCCAAGCGACGAACCCGGCGAGTTCCTTCGCGTGCGTGATCGAGTTGTCGGTGAGCACGACCGCACCACGCGTCAGCTTCGGCATCAGCGCTTCGACGTACGGGATGCAGTTCACCTTGTCCGCGTCATTGAGCACGAAATCGAACGAGCCTTCGAGGCGATTCAGGATTTCAATCGCGGGCCCGGTTTCGCAGCGGATCGTCTCAGTCAGACCGGCAACGGCGAAATACTTCTGCGCCGCCTCCGTCTTGGACGGCAGCACGTCGATTGTCGTCAGCGTCCCGCCGTTTTCCGCGATCGCGGCACCGATGTGCAGGCCGCTGTAGCCGAAACTCGTGCCGATTTCGACGCCGCGCTTCGCGCCCGTCGCGCGCACCAGCGTATAGACAAACTCAGCCGCTTCCGGCGGAAGCGCCATGGCGTCGCTGCGGCCGTTGATGAACGCGGCGCACGCGGCGATTGCTTGTTTCACCTGATCGTTCATGGTTTCCTCTAGCGCAGGAAATTCTTGCCCAATAGTCGCCGCAACGTGGCGAGCTGGCCCGCGTGAAACGCTTCGTGACGGATGACGTGGCTCACCGCGCCGAGCTTGTCGGTGTAGTGCGGATGCCGCGCGCCGTCCTTGGCGAATGCCGGTTCCGCAAGAAACGCGTCGTTCATCTTGCGAACGGCGGACAGTGTCTTCTCGTGGACGTCGGCCATGGCTGCGAGCACGGAGTCTGGCGCCGGCCAATCGTAATCCGCCGCCGATTTGACCGTCGACCCCGGCGCGAAATGCTGCTTGAACGCGGCATCGAGCACGCTCTCGCCGCCGAGGCAGCGCAGGAACACCAGCGTGTCCTGTGACGCAGCCAAGTGCCCACACAGCCAGAGCGCGTGCTGCACGCCGGGTGCGGGTTGATAGGTCCACTCGTCGCCGGCGAAATCAGCCGCGACCATCAGCGTCCACTTTCGCGTCTCGTCCATCTGCCCGGCAAGCAACTCACCCGTCGTCATGGCGTGTCTCCCAACGCTGCGTTCGAGAATCTGTGTTTAGAACGACAGGAGCATAGGCTCCGCCGGTGCCAAGGCAACCGAGCCGGCGCCTTACGCAGCCGCGGGTTTCGGCTCGTCCGCGCCGATGCCCAGGTTCAGCAGATTGAGCAGCGGCTTCATGGTCAGCCCCTGCACCACGAGCGAGAAGAACACGGTCGCAAAACCTGCAACCAGAAGCACGGGACGATATTCGACGAGCAGCGCGATGGGGGCGCCGTGCTCATTGACCGTGGGCAACCCGAGCAGCAACGCAATCGGGATCGACCCGCGCAGCCCGCCCCAGAAAAGCACATGCGCCCAGCGTTTGGGCCGCTGCGTCCCGCCAAGATTCAGCACCCAGTAGAGTGGATACACGCACAGCGCCCGCGCCACGATCAGCCCGAGAATCGCCGCCAGAATCGGCACGATCTTGTCGCTCAGCGATTCGCGAACGACGTGCTGCAATTCGAGCCCGATCAGAATGAAGAGCAGCGAGTTGATCAGGAAATCCACCGACTCGAAAAAAGAATCAATCGTCTTGATCGTTTTCTCGTGCATGCTGAGGCGTTTGCCGTAGTTGCCGATCAGCAAACCCGCGACCACCGTCGCGATCACGCCCGACACGTGTACAACTTCCGCGACCCAGAACGCCCCATACGCAAGCACAAGACAGAGGGCGTTCTCCAAGAGGTGATCTTCGAGCCGGTTGAGCAGGAAGAATGTCGCCCCGCCGAACACCAGTCCGACGAGTAATCCCCCAGTGACCACGAGCACAAAACTCAGGAGTGCGTTCCCGGCAGCGAACTCCCCACCCTCGACGATGAGCCCGAGGATGATCGTGAAAATCACTACACCGGTCCCGTCGTTGAACAGTGACTCACCCTCGACAAGATACTTCAAGTCGTCCGGCACCTTGCACTCGCGGAAGAGCGCGAGCACACTCACCGGGTCGGTCGGTGTGATCATGGCCCCGAAGAGCATCGCGACCATCACGCTGCCGATCCCGCCCACCAGCCAGAACACCCCACCGATCACAAACGTCGAAAGCAAGACACCCACCACCGCAAAGGTCACGATCGGCCAGAAATGCGCGAGCAGCCGCGAGAGGTTCATGTGCAGCGACCCCTGAAAGAGCAGCGGAGGCAGCATGACGAAGAAGATCAACTCCTTGCTGAAACCGGTCGACTCGACGCGCGGCGCCCAGGGCAGCAGCGCAATCAGCAGCCCCACGACGGTCAGCGCGATCGTGTAAGGCAGGTGCGCGATCCACTTGCAGGCGATTCCCACCAGGCACGCCACCAGCAGTAGTCCGATATAGATGCCCGTGGCATGCTCGATGGCGTGCTCACCGGGAATTTTCGCAAGCAACTCAATCATGGCAGCGCAATGCACTCCGTCGCTCGTTCGCGAGCGATTCCGCGAACGTCCGAATACCTGTTTCCCCACGGCGGCGGCGCGTTTTAGCAGATTTGTGCGTTCACGCCAATCGTGCGATGCCGAGGAGTTTACCGGGCCTGATCAGCGACCCTTGTGAGAAAACACGAACGCACGAATCGGTCCGAACGCGACAGCGTCCGCAAAGAAACCGTTGCGGCGACGGCCTGTGCATGAATCACGCCAGGTTGAATGCCGATCAACTCCCTGGGGCGAGTGCCGTGGGCCAATCTTACGGTATGCGCCAGTTCCGCGGAGTGCCGCTTGAGACTCACTGCCAAGTATTTGTGATGGATTCATCCGAGCAGACAACTCGCGCATCCTTTCCGCCACCGCGATCGAACACGCGATCGACGGACGGTCGCCAAGACTGGCCGCGCATCGTAGCCGTTGTTGCGCTCGCGATCGCCATGACAACGAGCGCGCTTGCCGGGCTCGCGTTCTTCCGCCACAAGAACGCCGACCACGTCCGGACGACGCTCATCGGCGTGCAGACCGAAATCCGCCGCCTCGACGAAGTGCTCACCATGTCCGCGCGGATGTACGCGGCCACGGGCGATGCACAGTGGAGAACCCGCTACTTCTCAAACGTCGACCAACTCGATTCCGCCATCGCGGAGGCGCGCGAGCTTAGCGCAAAGGTACTCGGTGGAGACTTCGCGCAGCCAACCGACGTGGCCAACCGCGCGCTTGTCGATCTTGAACGGCGTAGTTTCGATCTGGTTGCCGCGGGTCGATCCAATGAAGCGACCGCGCTACTCCAGTCCGCAGAGTATTCCCGGTGGAAGTCGGAATATGCCGCGGGGATGGACCGGCTCTGGAAGGCGCTGGGCGGACAGTCGCACCGACTCCAAATGTCGGGCCGCGCACTGATCATCCACACGATGGTCTTGGGAACGGCGGGTTCGCTCGCGGCTCTCCTGGTCCTTCGGACGATACGCAAGTGCGCCATTCAGCGGCGTTTTCGTGCCGCGATGACCGCACCGGACATTGAAGAACGCCCCTGGCTGATCATCACCGGCGCTTGTGCGACGCTTGTACTTTGCCTGGGACTTACCGCGTTCATCGTGCAACGCCACCACGCCAATGAAATCGCGCGAACCGCCGCTGAATTCGAACGGCAGGCGGATAGGCTAGCCACCGAAATTCAGGATCGCTTGAAGATCCCCCTGCACCTGCTCGCGGGTGCTCGCGGTGTTTACGCCGCAAGTGAATCCGTCACACGCGAAGAGTTCCGCGCCTACTTCGAGCTACGCAATTTCACGAAGGAATTCCCTGGCGCAGTAGCATTCGGATATGTGCAGCGCGTCGCGCCCGACGACGTGGATCGCTTCGTTCAACGCGAGCGGGCCGGTGGTTCGCCGGACTTTACCGTTCAGATCGCAGACGATGCCATTGAGCACTACCTGGTCACGCACATCGAGCCGTTCACAGCCAACCTCTATCAGTGGGGCATGGACCTTGCCGGAAATTCAGTCTGCCGGCCTGCAATCGAGCAATGCATCCGTACGGGCGAGACCACGATCACGAGTCGTCTTTCGACAGCGCTCGACGAGCGCACAGCATTCGTTCGCTACTTCATGCCGGTTTACCGCGGTCACACCGCGCTCAGTTCTGCCGAGCAACGCGACGCTGCACTGGACGGCATCCTGTTCGCGACAATCGACTTGCACGCGCTGATCCAGGACATCGTCGGGGTCGACAATGAACTGATTGACCTAGACGTTTTCGAGGGGCGCCAGGTGTCGCGGGACACGCTCGTCTTCGATTCCATTCACGACGACGCCGAGGATGATGGCGAACCAATCGCGGGCATCGAATCCAGGCTGGTCCAGAGAACGCACTATGTCCTGCGGCGGATCGGGCTCGGCGGGCGCGAGTGGACGATCGCATTATCATCGACGCCGAAATTCGACACGACCATCAAGTCCGTTTCCATTGTCACCGAGACCGCGCTAGGTGTGGTCTTGAGCGGACTTTTCGCATTGCTCGTCTGGCTGTTGGGTGCAGGCCGCTATCGCGCAGTGTCGCTGGCGCGCGAGATGACCGTTGAGCTTGCGGAGTCCAAGGCGCACGTCGAGCAGGCGCTGCTCGAAGCCGAGGCGCTGCGCAACACCATCGACGAGCAGTCACTCGTTTCAATCTCCGACATCGATGGAACGATCATCGACGTCAACGAACGCTTTTGCCGGACGACCGGCTATGCGCGCGAGGAGTTGCTCGGGCGAAATCACCGCATCCTCAGTGCCGGTACGCATTCTCCCGCCTTCTGGAAGCACGTCTGGACCACGATCTGCGGCGGAAAATCGTGGCACGGAGAAATCTGCAGCCGGGCCAAGGATGGTCGCCTGTTCTGGGTCGACGCGACGATCGCCCCATTCACCGACCCGTGCGGCCAGATTCAGAAATTCGTCGCCATTCGTACGGATATTACCGAACGCAAGCGGGCCGAGGACCAGTTGCGCGCCGCCGCACTGACGGATAATCTCACGAAAATGCCCAACCGCACGCTGTTCAACGCGCGGTTGAAACAGGCCATCGCACGCGCGGAGACGGACGCGAGCTACCACTACGCCGTCCTCTTCCTCGACTTCGATCGTTTCAAGTTGATCAATGACAGCCTGGGCCATTCCAAGGGCGATCGCTTGCTCAACGAGATTTCCGAACGCATCTCGACGACGCTTCGCGGCAAGAGCAGTTCCGCATCGCGACGGTCCGATCTGGCGGCGCGTTTGGGCGGCGACGAATTCGTGATTCTGCTGGAGGGGATTGCAAACGACGATGATGCGGTAGTCGTTGCCGAACGCATGCTCGAAGTCCTTTCAGAGCCCTACAACCTCGACACGCAGACCGTGCAGTCCACCGTCAGCATTGGGATTGTCACCAGTGCGTTGGGGGCGATGACGTCCGAGGAAATCCTGCGCAACGCGGACATCGCAATGTATGAAGCGAAAGCGGCGGGCCGAGGCCGCTACGTCATGTTCGACTCGTGGATGCTCGAACGCGTCCGCATGCGCCACCGTTTGGAAAATGACCTATGCACCGCCGTGGAGAACGGCGAGTTTCATGTCGCGTACCAACCCATTGTCTGCCTGCGGACCGGACGTATCCTTTCCTTTGAAGCGCTCGCGCGCTGGCAACATCCCGAACTCGGTCCTGTTTCACCGGGTGAGTTCATTCCCATCGCCGAGGAAACCGGACGCATCGTCGAGGTGGGCGCATTCGTCATGGAGCAGGCCTGCGACGTGCTCAAACGCCTGCGGAATGGACCAGGCGGTGAGAATCTGAGCATGAACGTCAACGTGTCGCGCCGCCAACTCTCGGAACCCGACTTCATTCCCAAGCTCAGCGAGCTGCTGAACCGTCTGCGCATCCCGCCGCGCTGTCTGCGCGTGGAAATCACCGAATCGCTCGTGATGGCTGCTCCCGATTCGATCGCAAAATCGTTGAACGACCTCAGTGCGATGGGCGTGCGCATTCACATGGACGATTTCGGTACCGGGCTGTCGTCGCTGAGCCTGCTGCGCGATTTGCCGCTCGACGGCATCAAGATCGACCGCAGTTTCATCGACACCGCCACGGGCAACCGCGAAGCCATCGCCGTGCTCTACGCGATCATCTCGCTGGGACGCGACCTTTGCATGACGGTGACGGCCGAAGGCATCGAGGACAAGGACCAACTCGCGATGGTGCTCGCGTTGGAGTGCGATTTGGTGCAGGGCTACTTGTTCGGCCAACCGGAACCGATCAACGACATTGAGGAATTGCTCAATCGTGACTATTCAGGTCACCTGCGCTCCGCCGAAAACACCGCGTCCGCCGACGCGTTAGCCACGATGCCCTCTCCCTAAGTCACCGGGCGAGCAAACGCCACCAGTCAGAGCCCCGGCGCGAGCCCGCGGGACAAGAACAGAGCCGCGCCCGCATGGAAGCGGACTGTTGCCGCGGATCATCGCTGCCTCGTCGCGCACGGTCATATGGCGCCACGAATTCCGGTACCCCTCACCCGCCGTCCGGACCGAGCGACGTCAATTCCGCTTGCATGGCGCGTGCTGCCTGCGTGCGAAAACGGTGCAAATGCCACGCGGCCACAATCGTCCGCGTCACCTGCGTGCCCGTCAGTTCGCGATAAACGCGACGTTTCGACGTGTCCTCCACCGCGGCCATGGCAGGAATCAACGATACGCCGACACCCAATCCCACCATCTGCTGCAACGTCGCGAGCTGGCTGCCGATGAAGGCCACGTTCGTCGGATGATTCAGTCGGCGGCAAATGGCAGCAGTCTGCCGACCCAAACAGTGCATCTCGTGCAGCAGAACAAGCGGTTCGGTTTCCAGGTCGCTGAGACGGATGCGTTTGCGTTTGCCGAGTGGGTGCTGCGCGGGCAATGCAACCAACAACTTCTCCTCCATCAGCGGTTCCGCGTGCAACAGGTCGTGTTCAACGGGCGACGCGAGCACCGCCAGATCGATTGCGCCCGACAGCAGCCGCTCGATCAGCACCTCGGTGACGTTTTCCTCAAGCTGAAGCGCGACTGCGGGATACTTCTTGTGATAGCGCGCCACGGCTCGCGGGAGCAGGTACGGTGCGACCGTGGGAATAACTCCGATCGCCAGCGCCCCAGCCGGTGCGTCGTCGGCATCGAGCACGCGTCGCCGTGCTTCTTCGACACTGGTGATCACCTGTCGAGCATAGGGCAGGAAACGCTTACCGGCTTCGGTGGGCACTGCCCCGCGTGCGATGCGGTCGAATAGCGGGGTGCCCAGCTCATCTTCGAGCTTGCGAATCTGCTGACTTAGTGAAGGCTGAGCGACGTGGCAGCGTTTCGCGGCGGCGGAGAACCCGCCGGTTTCCGCGACGGCGAGGGCGTAGCGCAGTTGGTGCAGTTCCATAGGAGCGGCCTATTGATTTGTGTGACGGTTCCAATCTGGCCTATTCAGTTTCGCGCGCTATACTCCTGGTGTCAAGCGGCGATGCGGCGTCGCCGCCTACCTTGGAGGTTCTGAAGATAACGCCGCGCTCGACAGGGAGGATATACCATGGCCAGTTCGGCAGTGATCGACGGATTGCATCAGGCGGTGGCCAACGCCACCGTGTTCTACCAGAAGCTTCGCGCCTTCCACTGGATGGTGAAGGGCCACGAGTTCTTTAAGCTGCATGAGAAATTCGAAGAGCTCTATACGGGTTGGGCGGAGGTGATCGACGAGCTTGCCGAGCGTGCGGTGCAACTCGGCGGCGCGCCCCCGCTCACGCTGGCGGACGTGCTCAAGACCACGAAGCTCGCGGAGGAGTCTTCAAGCCCCGACGCCTGCAAGATGGTCGAGCTGATTCTCGCCGACTTGCATTCGCAGGAGGAGCAGTTCCGCAAACTCATCGCCAGCGCGGAAGACGCGAGCGACCGCACCACCGCCAACGTGCTCGACGACGTCATCGACGAGATCGAGAAGAACCGCTGGATGCTCCGCGCGTTCCTCGCGAAGTAGACCCCGCTTTTCAGCAACGACGCTGGCTCACCTTCTGGCGGGAATTCCCGACCGGAAGGTGCGCCAGTTTGCTTTGTTTCAGGGCGCGAACGGCCTTAGCCCATGCGCGTCATCTCGAACAGCCCCTTGGTCTGCGCGCCGAGGAAACCGTTGAACAGCGCCAGCGTGCCATCCTCCTGTGTGATGTATTCGCGTTCCGCCAGTTCATAATACGCGTACGTCCAGGGAATCAGACCAATCTGGCCGTCATCCTCCGTGACTTCGAATTCGCCCTGCGACGCTTTCGTCGACGACTGCCGCAGCTTGCTGCCCGGCTCGCCTTCGATGCTATCCTTCATCGGCACACCGGCAGCGCGTAAGCCCGCGACCGTGGCTGCGATGTCATCCCAGTCTGCGACGTTCTGATTGTTGATCGATGCCGTAAAGTGATTCACCGCGTTGCCGTGCAGCAACGTCCACGCCGCGTACTGTGAAACCTCATTGACGGCTGGGATGATCGCACGCGGCGGTGGGCACCACGGACGCGTGAAATACGCCGCCAGACGTTCACCAGCCGACCGCGCTTCGCCTTCTGAAAGCTTGCACGATCGCACCTTCGCGATGACATCGGCTGGGTATTCCCAGGCAGCCCGCGTTTTGCAAATCGCGTCGCGGACCAAGCTCGCGACATCCTTCGGCAGGCGGTCAACTTCAAGCTGGCTGATGAACACGCGCGGCATGTCCGGTTCGTCGTGCTCAAGGTGGACTGCCGTCAGGTTTGCATCCGGGAATTCGTAGGCGCCGCGCTGCACGTAACCCAGCGCCAGGAATAGCTGCCGCGTGGCTTCGACCCCCGCGGGTTGCATGGGCAGTTCGACATTCAAGCTGCGAAACGCGACGTGATCGTTGACCGCGCGACCACCGGCAGACTCGACCAACTCAACGTAGCGCTGCGCGTATGCGACGTCGCGGCGATAACGCTCCCAAAGCAAATCCATCATGTGCGACATGACCAGACGTACCGACATACTTCTTTGCTCCCAATCGCGACCCGAAGGGTATCGCCGAGCCGATCAATGCCGGCACCGCAAACGTCGTCGGATACGCCACCGAACGAACGCGTGAGCCCTTCGTGAATCGTCGAGGGATGGTAGAGTTCGGCGTCGCGCCCGACCAGCCGGGCATGGATCGACCTCCGGGTTGATTGGCGTGGAACACGTCGCGGCGATGGTCCGGCGCGCTGATCAATTTCCCTATCGCCAGCCGCCGGTGCGCCCAGCGCACGACGCGACCGAGGTGGAAGCGCCAG
>JACKHH010000027.1 GCA_020639095.1 Phycisphaerales bacterium
TCCAGGTGAACAACGAAGTTGGGATGAGCTTCTCGCGCGCCCTGCGCAGCGTGCTGCGCCAGGACCCCGACATCATCATGGTCGGCGAAATCCGCGACGAAGACACCGCGCGCGTCGCGGTGCAAGCCGCGCTCACCGGGCACATGGTGCTCAGCACGCTGCACACGAACGACTGCCCGGGCGGAATCATGCGCTTGCTCGATATGCGCATCGAACCGTACCTGATCGCGTCGTCCACATTGGGATTCATTGCACAGCGCCTCGCACGTAAAATCTGCCCGTCGTGCCGCACGTCGTATTACCCGTCGACGGAGTTGCTGGCGTCGGTTGGGTGGGGGCATCGCACGAACGAACTGTTCCAGAAGGGTGAGGGTTGCCGCGAGTGCCATCACACGGGCTTCCGCGGACGCGTGGGCATTTACGAAGTGATGGTCGTTGACAACGAAATCAAACGGCTGATCAACAACCGCGCGTCCGAAGGCGATATTCGCTCCTATCTTGCGGAGATCAATTGGAAGACGCTGCGCGAAAAGGCCCTCGAAGTCGTCGAACGCGGTGAATCAACGCTTGAGGAAGTGCTGCGCGTGACGCGTGCGGAAGGCGGAGGCGCGGGCGAAGCCGCGGGCCTGGTGACTGAGGAGGCGACGGTATGAAACTCGCCACTCGACCGCCCGAAACGGATGCGCGCCGCCAGCACGGCTCGGCGGGTGACCACCTGAACTTTGATCCGCGTGGTCGCAAAGCGACGAATGAGCGCGATCAGCAGGTTGAAGAGATCGAGCAGTTCGACCCGGCAACGCTGAGCATGCCGGTCGGTCAGTTGGTGCTCTTCACGCGGCAGATGTCGATGCTGCTGACATCGGGCAGCGGGCTCGTTCCCGCGATCAACGCGATCGCGCCGCAGATGAAGTCGCCCAAGCACCGGCGCATGCTCGAGGAGATCCGCAACGATCTCGAAGAGGGCACCGCGTTGACGGACGCCTTGGCGCAGTATCCGCGCGCGTTTGATGCATCGTATTGTGCGGTGGTGGCTGCGGGCGAATCGAGCGCGCGACTGCCGGCGATGTTTTCGCGCCTCGCGGTCATTCTCGGCAAGCGCCGCGCGATGCGCAATCGGATCGTCGGTTCGCTGATTTACCCGGCACTGCTGATTGTGATGTCGGTGAAGATTCTGGCGGTGATGCTCTTCTTCGTGATCCCGCGATTCGCCGGCATGTTCACGACACTGGGCGTTGAAATACCCGCGTCAACGCGGGTCTTGATGACGACCGCGAACATTTGTCGCAACCACTGGTACCTGTTTGTCCTGGCGGTTCTGGGCGTGATTGGCGCGCTGTACTACGCGATTCGCACGGATTCAGGCCGGCAGTTCATGAGCAACATTCAGATTCGCATCCCGATCGTGGGGCGTTTGATGTCGCGCCTGATTCAGGCGCAGACGTTCCGCATTCTGGGCATGTTGTTGGAGGCGCGCGTCGGCCTTTTGGAGGGTCTGGAACTCGCCCGCAAAGTCACGCGGAACGATCGCTTCCAGTTGCTCTACAACGAAATGCGCGATGCCGTGACGCGCGGTGAATCGGTCAGCGGATCGTTGAAGACCGGCGTTGCGATCAGCCCGTCCATTATTCAGGCGATCCGCACCGGCGAGCAGAGCGGCCGACTTGGCGACGCCATCAGCTACGTCGCCGACGTGCTCGATGAGGAGAATAGTGAACTGCTCAACGCGACGACCAAACTGATCGAACCGCTCGTGCTCATTGTGATGGGTGTGATCGTCGGTTTCGTCGCGGTCTCGTTGTTTATGCCATTGTTCGACATGACCGCGGCGATGTAACTGTGACGCTGCTTGCGATGAACTGAAACCATGACTGCCGTTCTCAGCAAACTGCTCGGTCGCAGCACGCTCACCCCCATCGGTCTCGATGTGGGCCAATCGGCGCTGCGCACCGCGCAACTTCGCCGCGAGGGCAACCGCTGGTCGGTGGTCAACCTCGCGTCCTGCCGTCGCCGTTCGCCGGATCGCGGGGGTGACGAGTCGGGCTTTGCAATTCGCGCCGCACGCTGGTTCTCGGAATTGCACCTCAACACGCGTCGCGTGGTTGCGGGCCTGAGTCCGCCTGATGTTGAGCTGCATCCGATCGACGCGCCGGCACTGCGCGAGCGCATCAGCGACGAGGAACGCGACGAAATCGTGCAGCAGGAGATCGACCGCCTGACGAGCTTTGACGCAACGCCAGCCGAGTCGAACTGCTGGCTACTGCCCGCGAGCGGTTCGCTGCGCACGACTGCGATCGCGGTGGCTGCTCATCCCGAATCGATCAACGACACGCTGCAATTGTGCACGGCTGCCAAGTTGGCGTGCGATCAGATCGATGCGACGCCTTGTGCGCTCGCACGCTTCGGTGCCGTCTACCGCGGATTGTCGTCCGCGGACGCCGACGTGTGGAGCGTCCTCGACCTCGGTGGGCGCATGTCGCGGCTCATCGTCTGCGTCGGCGCGGTACCCGTTTTGACGCGCACCTTCCGCAACGGCGGATGGAGCTGGACGGAAAAACTCGCGGAAGCGCTCTCGGTAAGCCCAGCCACCGCCGAGCGGCAGAAGTGCGACCACGGCATCGCGGTCGTGCGTCGCGATGAGGCTGCGAGCACGACGGCACCGCGATCATCTACCACGCTCCAGGACATGGTGTTCAACGTGCTGCGCAGCGACCTGGACGAAATGAGCGCTGAGCTTGAGCGTTCGTACCGCTACGTGCTCCAATGCTTCCATGGGCGTTCGCCCGGCCCACTTATCCTAGTCGGCGGTGGGGCAGCCATGTTCGGCTTGGATGATCTGTTGCAGGAGCATCTAGGTGTTGAGGTGATCTCCACGAGTCGCACGGTGCCCGAGCGCTGCCGATTCAACTTCACCGGCTGCGATGACGTCATGCGCAAGGCCATTGGCGAATACGCCTGCGCGATCGGACTGGCGCTGCCGGAGGAGGTGACCCATGGTTAGCGTCAACCTGCTTCCGCCAAACGTCACCGCCACGCGCCGCCGACGCGAACGCACGCGATTGTGGATCGTCATCACCGCGACAGTGACCGCCGTTACCGCGATTCCGCTCGCGCTCGACGTGACAAACTCCGCGCGGGCAGCGGCAATCGAGTCGCGCATTGGTCCGCAGGAAGCGCGGCGTGACGGAATCCTCACCGAATTGAAGGAGACAACCGCGAAGTGCGCGTCGCTGAGTACGCAGATCGCGCGGGCTGACGCGTTGCGTACGAAACGCGACTGGGCGGGTCTGCTCACGTTGGTGGCGGAGCGTACGCCCGATTCAGTTTGGCTGACGGCGCTGAAGACGCAAACGCGCCAGGGCGAGCGTCCCGCGCCGGTGTCGTCGAGCAAGAAGGGGAAGGCTCCAGAGAAAACCGAAGACAAACCGGTCACGCTCGACGGGCCTTCGGGAATTCATCTGGAAGGCTACGCGCTGACGCACGAAGCGCTGTACGAGTTCATGGGGGCGCTCAAGGCCGCAGAGGTATTCACGACTGTGGAACTCGCGTCCGCCGACAAGGAGCCGGTGCTGGAAGGCACCGCGGTGCGTTTCGTGATTGAGTGCGTTTGGTGATCTGATGCGACGGAATTCGCTTCCCATCATTGATCTGGTCGGTGGCAGCGTCACGTGTGGCGTCGTCGCGCTGGGCGTGTGGTGTACTTTCTTCCACCTCAGCACCACGAGCCAGCACCTGACCACGGTTCGCAGCCAGCTTGCCGACATGCACAAATCGGTGATCGCGGGTGAGGAGGCGCTGCGTGAGAAGAAGCGTGAGCGCGATGCGCTCGAACGCGACATCGCGGAGCGCGGCGCCCTGCCGGAGCGTTCGCCCGTCGAGTCCGATCTGCGCGAGATCGCGCGAATGGCCAAGGCGGAAGGCATCGACCTGACGCAGGTGACGCCGGTGCAAGGCGCGGAATACCCGGGCTTGTTGGAGTTGCGCTACGCAATCAACGCTCGTGCGGACTACGACGCGCTGCTTGCGTTCTTGCGGCGATTCAAGGATTCAACGTTGTGGGCGGACATCATTCGCCTCGACATCGGCGGGCGGCGCGGAGATCCGTCGTCCGAAGAGTCAGTGCAGCCAACCGCGCTGGTGATGAGCCTGTTCGCCACACACGACGACGAGAAGACAACGGCGCAGTAACGGTATGAAGCGTTCGCGAAAGAAAGCCTATCTGGCGGTCATTGGCATCGGGCTGGTTGCGCTCGTGCTGGATCGCGTGTTCTCCGGTGGGACGCCGGTAGCTGCGAGCGGTGCCGTCACATCAAGCGGATCGTCGGCGCGTGCGCGGCTCGCGGCGCATTCCGACACCGCCCAATTGCGCGTCGAAGTGCTGCCGTTTCCGACGAACATTCCGACCGCGATTATCGCCGGCGATGAGCGCGATCCTTTCGACCTGACGGACGAAGCGCGTGCAGCACTCTTCCCACCGCCGCCATCGGAATCGGAAGCGCAGCAGGCAGAGTCAGCCGTTCGCCCGTTCGATCAACGGCACGTCCTTTCAGCAATCATTCGCGTCGGCACGACGCGGATTGCAATCATCGACGATCTCAGTGTCACAACGGGTCAGGAAGTTGACGGCTGCCTGATTTCGTCCATCGATGAGCGGACGGTGAAGCTCACCTGCCCCGGTGGGGACCAGGCATTGTCGCTCGCGGGCCCGATGGGGGTGGGCGAGCCCAGCGGCCGATAACTGGAGGCAACTTTATTGACCCTCCAAATTAAGTGCCTCTTATCGAGAGTCGATGACATTAGAGACTGACGGTGCCATGCCGCGGGTTCGGCGGCTGGCCGCCTTGGGAATATTTTTGGGGAGCACGTCATGACAGTCGTACGTAACCGTAAACCGGCATTCAGCCTGGTCGAGTTGGTGATCGTAATTGTGATCATCGGCATCATCGCAGCCATCGCGGTTCCGAGAATCAGTCGTGGTGCCAAAGGCGCGACACAGTCGGCAGTTCGCGGCGACGTCGCGGGCCTGCGTGCTGCCATTGATTTGTACGCGGCTGAGCACAACGGCGTCTTTCCCGGCAAGAACAAGGAAGCCGATGGCAGCGCCGGTGGTGACGCCGACGACATGGTCGGCCAGTTGACGAAGTTCAGCGACATCAACGGCAAGACCGGAGCCTACAACGCGTCGACCGGTATCATCTACGGTCCGTACCTGCGGAACGGCATCCCGCCGCTTCCCGTCGGAACGTACGCGGGCGGTACGGATGTCATCTTCAGTTCGGCAAGCCCGCCCGCGGTCACCGAAGGCGCCGGCGACGGGTGGACGTACAACCCCGATACCGGTGAAATCCGCGCGAACACGACCGCGACGGACGAAGCCGGTGACAACTACAGCGACTACTAAGCCGCGAAAACCACAGCTCTGTTGATTCAATCGGCGGTCGTTGGTGTCAGGTTAGTGGATGCCATCGACCGCCGTTTTCAGGTTTGCCCACGGGGAATGGTCAGGGGTGGTCGCCTTGGACCGGCATGTCTGCGACAGTTCGTCCGGCATCACCCGCACGACCGCGTTCTCGCTTGTTGAACTGGTTCTCGTCGTCGTGATCATCGGCATCATTGCCGGGATCGCGGTGCCGCGAATCAGCCAAGCGGGCGCCCAGGCTGATGCCCGAGCCCTGCTCGCCACGCTCAACAACGTTCGCGACGCCATCGACCGCTACTACGCCGAGCACGGCAAGTTCCCCGGCTACGATCCGTCCAATGACAATCCCGACGGCGACTGGTTCATCAAGCAACTCACGAAGTACACAGATGCTGCCGGTGACGTGAAGGACTCGCCCGGGGGAGACTACGTCTACGGTCCGTACCTCCGCAGCCCGTTTCCGTCGAACCCGTTCAACGGTTTGAGCACAGTCAAGGTCAAACCCACCGACGGCGGCGCGGTCACGCTGAATGCGACGGGCTGGATCGCGGTGCTGTCGGATGGCACCTTTACGATCAATACCGCTTCCGCAAAACTCCCGGTTGAAGTCGTCTCCGAAAAGGAACGCGTGCTCGCAGAAAAGCTGCGCACCGGAAGTTGATTTCGCAGCAACTCACAACTCCTTTTCGCACGCGTTTCGCCCCATCACCCTGTGAGAAGAAAGTCGTTCGCGTTGCGAGATTTCCCTTGCAACCGAAGCGCGATAAGCTGACACTGCGTGAAGCGTGGCCCACCGCTTGCCTGACAGTGTCAGTCGCTCAATAATCATTGTCATCAGCACTGGCAGCGGCGATGTAGTGGCCTGGCTGCGACAATCCGTTCTGGCGTTCCGCACACGTGGAGTGCCGCTGTCCGACAGGATGTCGGGGGAGTCAAATCATGGCATGGATGCCCGTAGCAGAAGCCGCGGCTCGGCTTGGCGTTTCCGAGCGAACCATCTGGCGGCGAATCAAGTCCGATTCTATCCAGTCGCGCAATGAAGCGGGTCGCACACTCGTCATGTTCGACGAACAGGGCGACGATTCCGAGACGGTCCGGCAGCTTTCGCACGTGGCTGCGGCCCAGCTCAGCATGCGCAAGCTCGATGCCGACACCATGGGCGAAGTGCTCGGGCAGCTTGGCGAGTGTCGCACGTCGTTTGAACGCGAGATGGGGCGAAAGCGGACGGCGCTACGCATCACCGCCCTTGTGGCGGCTGTGCTCGCGTTGGCGCTCGGCGCGGGCGTGATTTACCACACCGATACGCTCACACGTTTGCGCGCGGACCACGTCGCGGACTTGGATGCGCTGCGGACGGAGCATCAGCAGGAACTTGGTGATCAGCAGGCGGTGATCGCGCGATCCGAAGGAACCGCCAAGGCGCAGGCGGATGAAGTCGCCCACCTGCGTAAGGCTTCGATGGAATACCAAACGCATCTCGCCGCGCTCGAGGCATCGCGGAACGAGTTGCAGTGTACGGTTGAGGAGCGACTTGAGGACTTGGCTGCGGAACTCGCGATGAGTTCGTCGGCGGATGGCGCTGTCGCGGTCGATCGTGCTGCCCTCACCGAGAAGGTGGCAGAGCTTCGCGACGCGCTGCATCGCAAGGAACTGGCATACGTCGAAGCCCAGAAGCAGTCGGAACGCATCGCAGCCACGCTCCACGCCCAGGCCGCCCGTAGTGCGGGGCTGGCGGAGGGGTTGCGCCTGCACGTCGAGTTGCAGGAAAAGTCAATCGCCCGCATGCAGGGCGAACTGGACGACATGCGCATGATGCTGGCGATGAGTCACTCACCGGTATCGCCGACGACGGATGCGGTTGCAGCCCACGGTACGCTGGATGAGCTTTCGCTACGCCGCAGCCTGCGCGACTCCATGCTGTCCGAACCGGAACAGGCGGCAGCCGCCGATGTCGTTCCCACCGAAGTCGCCATCCAAACGGTGCAGGATTGGGTTGGTGAGTGGCTGGCGAATCAGCGGGCAGCCGAGGCTGAAGAAGCGACGGCAGTTGCCACACCCGAAACCAAGACGCCGGGCGCCGACGCGTCCACCACAAGCAAGTCACCGCAAGACGCATTTGCTGCGGCGGAGTAGGTTTCCGCTTGAATGTGCGAAGTTCGCTCCGCCCTCGGCGGCGAATTGCACTTTGGTTGACGCAGTGTTCTGGCTTGCCCGTGTTCTCGATTCGCGACAGAAAATGGATCGCGCCGATGGGCTGTTGGCGGATGCGCTCAGCGTAAAGTTTGGTGCTACGGAACCAGCTTCTTCGTGGCTGGGTCGATGACGATCTTCTTGGATTCGTCATTGACCACCACGATCACGCGCACCAACACCTTGTCATTCTCGACGTAGCCCCACGCGTTGATTGCGGTGCCCTTGGTCTCGGTTTCCGCGATGTTGACGAGTTCTTGCAGCGTGGTGTTGCGCTGCTCGAACTCAGCCGTGATTTTCGCGTAATCGGGTTGTTCACGGCGTGCGCGGTTGGTGCCTTTCTTCTTCTGCGCGTCACCGGTTTCGTTGATGTCAACCGTCCAGCCCTCGCCGTCCGTGTAGCCATCGACATTGACGCGGAACTTTCCACGCTTTCCAATGTGAACATTCGCGAAGACAGCCGTCCCTCCGGCGGTATCGATCGCGGACTCAATGCATTGCTGCAATGTGAGCTTGTGCTGCTTCAGACCGGCTGCTCGTTCAGCGTCGGATTCGGACTTGGCCGCTACCGCGTAGGTCGAGGTCAGAATAACCGCAAATGCAATCAACACGCGTGCGTGCATCGTTCAAGCTCCGATCAAGGATTCGAATGGCCGGCCACCAACTTGATTGAAGTTAGCCAGATGGCACACCGGAATCAAGCGACTGGTGGGCAAATCGCAATCGCACGACGCGAACGATGACCGAGCCGGCCACCATTTGTTAAGCATGCGCTAAGACGCCACCGCGATTGGAAGATACGGAATGGAGCGCAAAACATGACCAACAGCTTTCGCGAATTCTCGCTGCGACCTTTTGGCCCGCGATCGGGTGCTGTCACAGTCGGTGTGCTGATTGCGGCATTGGGGGCGACGGGTTGTTCCGACGCGCAGCGGGGCGATTGGGCGGTTAATGGCCGTCACGAAATGGTGGCAGCCGATCATGCGCTGGCATCGCGCGCGGGACTCGACGTGCTCCGCGCCGGTGGGAACGCGGTGGATGCCGCGATCGCCGTGTCGCTTACGCTCGCGGTGGTACGTCCGGAGAGCACGGGGCTTGGTGGCGGTGGGTTCATGATCGTGCGACAGGCGGATGGCACCGTGACCGCGCTCGACTATCGTGAACGTGCGCCGGGCGCTGCCGATGCCGCGATGTATACGCGCGCGGTTGCAGCCCATCCCGAGCGCGCTCCTCCGAGTGTGCTGGGGCATCTTGCGGTCGCCACGCCCGGGCAACTCGCGGGCCTCGCGGAAGCGCACAAACGCTGGGGCACGCAGACTTGGCCCGTGCTTACGGAGGCTGCGCGGCAATGCGCGGAGCGCGGTTTCCGCGTCGACGAACATTACGCCGAAGCCACCGCGGACGTTCTCAAGCGCTACAACGAGCATCCGGAACTGCGCACGAGCTGCCCGTATGTTTATGACGTGCACCTGCGGAACGGGCGGTTGCGCAAACCCGGTGATCGCCTGCGCCAACCCGGAATGGCGGAGCTGATGCAGGCCATCGCGGAGTCGGGTCCGGACGCAGTGCGACGCGGGATCTTCGCGGACGCGCTCGCTGAGACGATGTCTGCGCACGGTGGCATCGTGACCGCTCGTGACGTTGCGGAGTACCAAGTCACGCAGCGCGAAGCGCTTCGTGGAACCTATCGCGACTACGACGTTATTACGATGCCACCACCGTCATCGGGCGGGGTGTGCGTGTTGGAGACGCTGAACATCCTCGAAGCCGTCAGGCAGCGCGCGGGCGTGGGCGCGCTCGCGGAGGCGACGGCGTACAAGCACTATTTGATTGAAGCGATGAAGCACGCGTTTGCCGATCGATCGCGCTGGCTGGGCGATGCTGATTTTACCAATGTTCCGGTGGAGTTGTTGACGTCGAAGGTGTACGCCGCAGCCCTGGCTGAGGGCATCGACGGGTCGAGCGTTTCGCCGATCGAGACGTACGGCGCGGTTTCGATCCCGACGGATGCGGGCACGAGTCATTTCTGCGTGGCTGATCGCTGGGGCAACGTCGTGGTGAGCACGGAGACGATCAACGGCTACTTCGGTTCGCTGGCTGCCATCGATCGGTGGGGCGTGATTCTCAATAATGAGATGGACGACTTCACCGCACTGCCGGACGAAGCCAACCTTTACGGCCTGCGTCAGTCGCAGCGTAACGCAGTCGAACCGTACAAACGTCCGCTGTCGAGCATGTCGCCAACGATCGTGGTGCGCGACGATAAGCCCGTGCTCCTGCTCGGCGGTTCCGGTGGCCCGCGAATAATTTCTGCCGTGCTGAATGTTATGCTTGGGGTGCTGGATCGCGGGATGTCGCTGCGCGAAGCCATGGTCGCGCCGCGCGTGCATCACCAATGGCAGCCGGACGAGGTGTACTTTGATCGCACGCCCTCGGTTGGCATGCTGCGCGGTTTGGAGCAGCGCGGTCACCACGTTTCGGAGAAGCGCAAGAAAGGCATGGTGCAATCTATCCAAATTATGTCCATCAAAGGGCCCACTAGGGTCTGCCGAAAAGGGGAGCGAACATTAATCGGGGCCAGCGACCCTGGGAAAGGCGGAAAGCCTGCTGGCTACTGAGGTTAGTACTAGACTTTTTCGTAGGCGATCCCTAAACTCATGGTGGAACCGACGTTCAGATCTTTTGCGTTTTGGTCGAGAGCAAATAAAGAGCCTTTTAGTAGTACCCCGGGCGCTCCCATTTTGCGGTAATCTCCGCGGCGTCCGGAGAGGCACATCATTATGGCCACGTCGACCAGCCAGTTAGATGGGCAGCGACCCCCGCGGCTCCCGAAGAGCGCGCCGAAGGTTTCGCTCACGATTGTGGGCGGGCCGGGGAAGGGGCACGTTGTCGACCTGACACGCTGTGTCACGCTTATCGGCTCGCGACATGGCTGCAAGTTGCAACTGCGTTCTCCCGAAGTGTCTGCCGTCCATTGTGCGATCGTGAACACGGGCGAAGAAGTGTTCGTTCGCGACCTGGCGTCGAGCAATGGCACCTATCTGAACGACCTGCCCGCGGTACTTGAGAAGCTCGATGACGGCGACACGATTCGCGTGGCAGATTGGGAGCTGCGCGTGAAGGTGACCGCGTACACACTCGACACGCTCAGCGACTTGCCGCACGTTTCACTGGAACCGGAACCGACCGCGTTCGGTGTCGAATTGAACGGCAGCGGTAAGCTCGTGCGGATGAAGCGGCCAATCGGTGTCGTCGGTCGCCGCGACTCTTGCGACATCGTGATCAAGGACAAGCAGGTCTCGCGCGTGCACATGTTGCTGTTCACCTACGCGGGGCAGCCCGTGTTCTGCGACATGCTCAGCAACAACGGCGTGACGCTCGAAGGCCACCGACTTGGGTTCGGCGTGCTGCATTCGGGCGATGCTTTGACGCTTGGACAGCTTGCCATCCGCATGATTCTCCCGGGCGTTGGTCGCAGGCCCGCGGCAGCTGAGGCGAGCAACATGCGTTCTGTGAGTGGTAGCGTCAGCGGCAACACGGATACTTCCACGGGCAGCGGTTCGCGGACACAGGCGCCGGTCGGTGGAAACTCCGAATCCGATCACCCCGATGCGCTGGGCGGGACGCGCGACGGCACCATCGTTCCGTTCGATGACGAACTCGGCGACCGCATCGACATCCGAGCGGCTGAGATCGAAGGCCGGTAGGCACCTTCCCCACCTTTCAGTAATTCCTCCGACATTCCGTTGTTCGCAATTGCCGACGTGCGGTGCGCTCAGCGGTACGACGTGTCGTGGCCGGCGCGCTGGAGTTCGTCCAGCGAGACCGCCGGTTTGCCTTGCTTGTGGCAGTCGAGGCAGACCCAGTAGGCCAGCCCGTCCTCGTCGAACGCGGCAGTATCCCAGTAGACGCTGTCGTGCGGGATGTGGACTTGGAACGTAGATCCGCAATGCGGGCAACGGCAAAGGTTCACGGCACACCTCCTTTGCTTTTCTGGGCGCGAATTGCGCTTGCGGTTTCCCTTGAACAGATCATTCAGCACGACCCGCCGCCTGTGATATTCGCGACGGGTCACACGCGTTACGCTCTTCGTTTATTATACACCGTGACGGGTTCGCGGGCGACGCGAAGTGCTATGATGCGTTGGCTCGGGACGCAGCACATCAGTATATTGGACGGTTCATGATGATAGCGAAATCGCAAGGCGGCGAAGCGTGGCAGGTGGTGTTGAACGGCGACCCGCTCACGCTCGACGGACTTCGGCAAATCTTCGACCGGCGGATTGACGTCGCGTTGACGGACGGTGTGTGGGCGCGCGTTACCGAAGCACGGCAGCGCGTGGACGCGATCGCCACGGGCACGCGGGCGGTGTACGGTGTCAATACGGGCTTCGGTCATCTCTGTCGCAAGCGCATCGAACCCGATGCGCTCACGCAATTGCAGGATAACCTCATCCTTTCGCACGCGGTGGGTGTCGGGCCAGCCGTCCCCGACGAACTGGTGCGCTTGATGCTGCTGCTGAAGATCTGCTCGCTCACGCACGGGTTCAGCGGGATCAGCGAGCCGGTATTGCGCGGACTCATGGCGTTGCTCAAGCACGATCTCTTGCCGCACATTCCCCAGCAGGGTTCGCTGGGCGCGAGCGGTGACCTCGCGCCGCTGGCGCACATGGTGCTGCCGCTGATCGGGCACGGTACGGTGCGACTCGACGGGGTTGAGATGGCGGCGGCTGACGCGCTGGCGAAGTTTGACGTCGCCCAGGTAAAGCTTCAGCCGAAGGACGGGGTGGCGCTGATCAATGGCACGCAGTTCATGGCGGCGTACGCGGTTGGGTTGATTCTGCGCGCGCGGCACTTGCTCAAGCACGCCGACATCGTCGCGAGCATTTCGCTCGAAGGTTTGCAGGGGAGCTTGGCGCCGTTCGCGGAGAAGCTGCACGCGCTGCGGCCTCATCGTGGCGCGATCGAGACCGCGAGCAACGTGCGGCGATTGATGGATGGCAGCAAGATTCTCGAATCGCACGCGAATTGCGAAAAGGTACAGGACCCGTATTCGCTGCGCTGCGTGCCGCAGGTGCACGGGGCTGTTCGGCAGGCGGTGCATCATGCAGCCGACGTCGTCGAGACGGAGATCAACTCTGTCACCGACAACCCGATCATCTTCGAAGACGGTTCGACGATCAGCGGTGGGTTGTTTCACGGCGAACCGCTCGCGATCATGCTTGATTACCTGGCGATCGCTCTCGCGGAACTCGCGAGCATTTCGGAGCGGCGAACGTATCTGCTGCTTTCCGGGCATGATGGTTTGCCCGAATTGCTCATGAAGGAGACGGGTTTAAACAGTGGGTTCATGTTGCCGCAGTACACCGCGGCTGCCTTGGTGAGCGAGAACAAGGTGCTGTGTTCGCCGGCCAGTGTGGATTCGATTCCGACGTCGCTGGGGCAGGAGGACCACGTGAGCATGGGGGCGACGGCGGCCACCAAGGCGTGGCGCGTGCTGGACAACGTCGAGACGGTGCTGGCGATTGAGGAGATGTGCGCGGCGCAGGCGCTGGACTATCGCGCGCCGATCGAACCGGGCCGCGGCGTGAAGATCGCGCACGAAGTCATTCGCAGCCGGATCGCCCACGCTGAAGCCGATCGCCTCTTCGGATACGACATCAACGTTTCGCTGCAAACCCTGCGCGAACACGCAGTGGTAAACGCAGTCGAAGCCGAGTTGGGAGAACTGCAATGACGACATCGACGGGAGCGCGAACGGTGCATGCGCCGCGGGGGGGCGAGCTTTCTTGCAAGGGTTGGTTGCAGGAGGCTGCAATGCGGATGTTGATGAACAACCTCGATCCCGAGGTTGCGGAGAAGCCCGACGAGTTGGTCGTCTACGGCGGGACCGGGCGAGCCGCGCGGAGTTGGGCGGATTTCGATCGTATCGTCGCGGCACTCAAAGCCCTTGAAAACGACGAGACGCTGCTGGTGCAGTCGGGCCGGGCGGTTGGCGTGATCAAGACGCACGCGGACGCGCCGCGCGTGCTTATTGCGAATTCCCTATTGGTGCCGCACTGGGCGACGTGGGACGAGTTCCGCCGGTTGGAGGGGTTGGGGCTCACGATGTACGGGCAGATGACGGCTGGTAGCTGGATCTACATCGGTACGCAGGGGATTTTGCAGGGTACGTACGAGACGTTCGGTGCGTGTGCACGGCGACACTTCGGTGGATCGCTCGCGGGCCGGTTTGTGCTCACCGGCGGACTCGGAGGGATGGGCGGGGCCCAGCCGCTGGCGGCGACGATGAACGACGGCGCGTGCCTCGTGGTCGAGGTGGATCAGAAACGCATCGAGAAGCGGATTCGTGATCGCTACCTCGACAAGTGGACGGCGAACCTTGATGAAGCGTTGGCGTGGATTGACGCGGCGCGAAAGTCCTGCGAGGGGTTGTCGGTTGGTTTGCTCGGCAATTGTGGTGACGTGATGCCGGAACTCGTCAAACGTGACGTGATGCCGGACGTGCTCACGGATCAGACGTCGGCGCACGATGCGCTCGCGGGTTATGTGCCCAACGGGATGACTTACGAAGCAGCCCTTGCGTTGCGCGAGCGCGATCCGGACAAGTACGTGCGCGAGTCGATGCGCACGATGGGGGTACACGTGCAGGCGATGCTCGCGATGCAGCAGCGCGGGGTGATTGCGTTTGATTATGGCAACAACATTCGCGGGCAGGCTGTGCAGGTTGGCGTTGAGAACGCGTTCGACATTCCCGGGTTTGTGCCCGAGTACATTCGCCCGCTCTTCTGCGAGGGGCAGGGGCCGTTTCGTTGGTGTGCCATCTCGGGCGATCCGGCTGACATCGCTCGAACCGATCGCGCGGTGCTCGAAACGTTTCCGGAGAATGAGCACCTGTGCCGTTGGATTCGCCTCGCGGGCGAACGCGTCGCGTTTCAGGGGTTACCTTGCCGCATCTGCTGGTTGGGATATGGCGAACGTGCGAAGATGGGATTGGTGTTTAACGAGCTTGTGCGCAGCGGTGAGGTTTCGGGTCCGATTGTGATCGGCAGGGATCATCTGGATTGCGGCAGCGTGGCATCGCCGAATCGCGAGACGGAGGGGATGAAGGATGGTTCGGACGCGATCGCCGATTGGCCGATTCTCAACGCGCTGGTGAACACCGCGTGCGGCGCGAGTTGGGTAAGCGTGCACCACGGCGGTGGCGTGGGCATAGGGTATAGTTTGCACGCGGGCCAGGTCATCGTCGCGGACGGCACCGAAGCCGCGGCTGCCAGACTGCAACGCGTGCTAACGGCGGACCCCGCGACCGGGGTGATCCGACACGTGGACGCGGGCTACGAACGCGCGGAGGAGATCGCGAAGGAACGCGGTGTAGTGATTCCCAAGTAAGGTTCAGTATGTCTGTGGACTGTACGGAGGTGTCGCCCTTTCAGGGCTCAGGACTTCACTGAGGTTTGCCAACCAGGGGCTCGCGCCCCTTGCTGACTTGTTTCGCCCTTTGCAGGGCGAGGTGAATGGGGTGAGAACGCAGCATAGCTGGCCCTGGAAGGGCCACAGATTTTAGCCAGGGGTGTTAACCCCTGGTGGAAATGCCAAAGCGTGAACTGGAGCCCTGGAAGGGCGACACATTCGATTGGGATTTGATAGAGGTGCGGTCATGCCGCAATCATACACATGTTGCCACTATCACATCGTGTTTTCGACGAAGGGGCGGGCTCGGCTCATCACGGACAATGTTCGTGATCGGCTCTATGCCTACATGGCTGGAATCGTTCACGGTCTTGATGGGCAAGTGTTGGGCATTGGCGGAACGGGTGACCATGTGCATTTGTTATTGCAAACTCACGTGTCGCGTGCCATCGCGGATGTGATGCGTGAGTTGAAGGCGTGTTCGTCGAAGTGGATGCATGAAGAAGTCAAGAATCTCGCGTTTGCCTGGCAACCTGGGTATGGTGCGTTCACCGTGAGCTATTCGAATGTCGAAGATGTGCGGCGGTATATTGCGAATCAGGAGGCGCATCATCGCAAGATGTCGTTCGATGAGGAACTGGAGCGTTTGTGTGCCCGGCACGGGATTGTGATGGACGTGCGGACGTCGGTTTAGTACCGCCCTTTCAGGGCTCCGGATTCTATTGAGGTTTGCCAACCAGGGGCTTGCGCCCCTGGCTAAATTCTTTCGCCCTTTCAGGGCGAAATGGGGACGTGATGCCGGCGAAACATCGTGACAACATATGGCGCTTTCACGCAAGTGAATCGGATGCGGCTGCTACCGATGCCTGGCAGGCGGCGATTGACTTTGGTGTCGACGTCAGCCTGTTGGAATACAACCTCACGCTCACGCCGGAACAACGGCTCATAAAGCACGAAGTCGCGCGTCGAAGGGTTGCGGCATTTCGTCAAGCGGGAAAAGCTCACTATGGATTCGATCCTCGAACTCTTAATCCGTTTGCGTGATGCCCAGGTTGAGTTTGTCGTGGTCGGCGGTCTTGCTGCAACGCTGCATGGCTCAGCCGTCGTGACTGAAGACGTGGACGTTTGCGCACCTTTAAGCGAGTCCAATCTGTCGCGAATCGTTGACGCCTTGCGCGATCTTAATCCTCGTCATCGAATGACGCCTGGAAAGGTTGCGTTGACTTTGGATGTGAAGAGTCTTGCCGGATTCAAGAACCTCTACCTGACAACAGATGAGGGTCAGCTTGACATCCTCTCCGAAATTTCCGGTGTGGGTGATGCTACTTCGGTTCGGGACAATTCGGTGGAAATGATGATACGCGGATGTGCCATACGGGTGCTTTCCATCGATTCGCTGATACGCGCGAAGAAGGCACTTGGGCGGCCCAAAGACATTCAAACGGCGATTGAACTTGAAGCTCTTCGTTCTCGGCTTGGTGGTGGCTCGTGACCATGCTGATTATTCGCAATATCGGGCAGGTGTGCGCCGGGCGGCGGGGGGCGGTTCGGCTTGATGAGCCGGATCTGCTGGTGCGCTATCACGACGCAGCCATTGCGATCGAGGACGGCAAGATTGTCTGGGTCAAGGCGCACTACGACGAGCCGGTGCCGGGGGCGGCGCAGGTCATCGATGCCGGTGGTGGGTGCGTGATTCCGGGGCTGATCGATTGTCACACGCACACCGTTTTCGCCGGGACGCGCGAGCATGAGTTCGTGCAGCGCATCGAGGGCGCGAGTTACGCTGAGATCGCGGAAGCGGGTGGTGGAATTCGCAATACGGTTTCAGCCGTCCGGCGGGCGAGCTTGGAAGAGCTGGTTGATCTTGCGTTGCCGCGTCTGTCGCGAATGCTGGCGTGGGGCGTGACCACGGTCGAGATCAAGAGCGGGTACGGCCTGTCGCCCGAGCACGAACTCAAAATGCTGCGGGCGATCAAAGCCGCGGGTTCACGCCAGCCGATCGAGTGCGTCGCGACGTATCTCGCCGCCCACACCGTTCCGCCCGAATTCGACGGCGACGCGGAAGGTTATCTCGATGCCGTCACCGCATACGACGTGCTCGAACGCATCAAGAACGAGGAGCTTGCGGAGTTCGCCGACGTTTTCTGCGAGCGGACAGCGTTCGACGTGGCGCAGTCGCGACGGTTCCTGGAGGCGTGCAAGCGGTTTCGCATGGCCCCGCGCGTGCACGCGGACCAGATCACGCAGATGGGCGCATCGAAGCTGGCTGCCGACGTTGGGGCTGCGTCGGCGGATCATCTGGAGACGATTGACGACGCGGGCCTCGTCGCGATGAAGTCTGCCGGTACGATCGCGGTGCTCTTGCCGGCGTGCTCGTTTTATCTTGGCGTTTCCCAAGCACCGGCGCAGCGCATCATCAATGCCGGCGTACCGGCTGCGATTGCGACGGACTTCAATCCGGGTTCGAGCGTGGTGGAGTCATTGCCGCTGGCGATGAGCATGGCCTGTACGCAGATGCGGCTGACACCGGCGCAGGTGCTCATCGCCGCGACAAGCAACGCAGCCGCGGTCTTGGGGCGCAGTGATCACATCGGCACCATCGAGCCGGGTATGCAGGCGGACCTTGCGATTCTCGACGTGCCCAGCGTCGAACAGATGTGCTATTTCGCCGGGCGAAACTGCACGCGAATGGTGGTGAAGAACGGCGAAATCGCCTGGCGCGCGGTGAAGGGATAATCGAAGTTTCAAGATCGCAGGTCAAAGATCGGTAACTTCAGATGGTGGGCGGTGTCCATCCAAAGTGTGAACTGCAATAGTGCTCAATTACTTTTCGCAACATCATGATGGTCGCGACGCGACGGAGCACCTGAAGGATTCGCGCTTCAAGACGGTCGTCGTGGGCTATCTTGTGCCGTTGCTGATTTGTCTTGCGGTTGTTGGGAATTGCCTCGCAGGTCGTGTGTACCTTCCGGCAGGGCGATTCAGTGGTGACATGTGGGACGGGCTGGTGCAGTCGTGGCCTATTGGGTTGCGATTTTATGGCGTTATTGTGTTGAAGCTTGGTTTTGCCGGCGCGTTCTTTTCGTGGTACGGGCTCGCCAATCACAATTCAACCGAGCGGTATTCGGTGTTGTGTCTGCTCGCGGCTGTGATCGTCAGCGTGGCTGGTCTTTTGATTTATTCTGTCAGTTGGTTCTGAGTTGCGTGCCGGCAATCGCGGTGCCTTGGTGGGCAGTGCCCACCCTACGCGCGGACGACGCGGAGTTTGGCCCATCCGTCATGGGCAGCGCGTCTTTTGGGTATCAGATCAGCCTCCGCAGGGTCAACGCTACCTTGATCGACTCGCCGTCGCGATCGAGCGAGAGCGTGACCGTTTTGCCGGGTTGCATGAGGAGTTCGCGTCGTTTTGCGAGTTCCGCCGGCGAGAGTTCCTCGCCGTCGACCCTGACGAGAATGTCGCCGACGCGCACGCCGGCTTCCGATGCGGGCGACTGCGGGCAAACGTGGTGGACGCGCAGCCGGCCTGCGTCGTTCGGCCTGAGCACCAACCCCGACATGTCGTATTCGAATGCGTCGTCGAATGTATCGTTGGGTTTCAGCAGCAAACGCTTGCCCGGGTAGTCGATGGTCACGCGGAAGCGCCGCAGAATGCTGATGCCCAGCGTGCCGTCCTGGTCGTAGCTGACCTCGCTGGGGAATTCCGTCACGATATCATGAAGCACATACTTGCCGAGTCGCAGCTCAGCCGTTCGGCCAACGACGCCCATCACGTCACCACCCATGCCGCTGCTCAACACGCCTTCAATGCCTACCGGTTTCTTGTCCGGCGAATCCAGCATGCCGTTCACGGAGAGTTCGCGAGCAGCCCCCGTGTCGAGCATCAGCGTAACCGCGGACAACGCGTCGCCGCGCACGTTGATCTGCGCCTTCACATACGTCTTGCCGCCGACAAATTCGAGGGGAAGCACCGCATCCGCCTGTTCCGCGCTGAACGTCGCGGGTTCAAGGAATGACACGACGTTCTCAGCGAAATCGAGCTGGGCGATGTATTTCTCAAGGACCGTCGTACCGATGGCCCCGTCCACGCCGATGTGCTGCCAACCGTCGGGTTCAGTCAACACGATCACGCGTTGGTCGGCGAACTTCAGGTCGCCGAGCTGAACGGTCGCACCCATCGCGAGGTTCGCCATCTTGAAACCGCCGCCCGCGCCGGTGACCTTCGCCTGCTGCACGACGTTCAGCTCAACGCCTTCGACAGCGGCTGGGTTCATGATGAAAACGCCTTCGGGCATCCCGGTGTCGAGCACGCAGCGAATCACCCGCGAATCATTGATGCGAATGGGCAGCACGGGCGTATCGAAGGCGAGTTCGAACGGCATCGTGCAAACTGGTTTGGCGCCGCCGCTCACGTCAGCCTCCTCCGCAATCGCGGGCAAGGGAAGAAGCGTGCAAATCAACATGGCTGCTCCGCACGCGTGCAAATTCAACGTCAGCCGGTTCCTATTTGTCATGGTTTCGTATCCTCAAACTTGGGTATTACGGTTGCTTCAGCGGCGTGAGTACGGTTGTGAGCATGCACAACTGACCTTCGCCGGGTTTGCTGCCGGTGCTGAAGATCGCGCGTAGCGCGTTCAGATGTTTGTTCACCTCCGCAAGCTGCGCGTTGGACAGCCACGCGGTGTAGCGGTCCGCGCACAGGTTGCGACGCTTGCCGCTTTCCACGATTTCGTTTGCGACCTCGGATGCCTGCGCGAAATTGCGCGTGGCGTGGCGCAGCAGTGATGCGACGACGTCGTTCGTCGCGTCGCGAAGATCCTTGTCCAATGGCGCGCTCGGTCCTTCGAATTGAATCGCGGTGACGTCGTAGATGGCTTCGGTGCGCGCGTGCGAGCGATGCGCTCCGACCTGGTGCAGAAAGCCCGCGTCCACCAGTTTGCGAACGTGGTAGTGCAGCGAGTTCGCCTTCCTGCCGAGGCGGGGGCCGAGTTCCGCGACGGTTGCCGGCCCGCCGTCGCGCAGCGATTGGATGATTTCGTGCGCGACCGCCGACGTCAGCACGCGAAGTTGCTGAAGGTCGCCGATCGGTTGGGTCTTCCTGCGTGCCTTTGCCATACCCGAAGAGCGTAGCCGATATGGTGAAAAAAATCAATTTATTTCACCATGGCGGCACGGCGTGGGGCGGGCGGATATCCGCATTCCCCGGGCTTCAGGCCAGGAATCGCGGCGAAAACCCACGCAGCCCTGTCCGTATGAACTTGTCAGAGCCCACCGGTCGGAAATTCCCTGACGGGTTTGCAACCAATTGCGACTGGCTGCGTCATAATGGTTGGCTGCACTTTGCAGCGTCGCGGACGGAGTTTGAGGATGTCGTCTTTCAAGCATGGAGCAGACCGATGGTACGCAGACTTGTTGTGATGGCGCTTGTGGCACAGGCTGTTCCCGCAATCGCCGCCGAGAACGCACCCGCACTCACCATTTACAACCAGGATTTCGCCGTCGTGCGCGAGATTGTTCCGCTGAACCTGACCAGCGGAATCAACGAGGTCAGCTTCGCCGATACGACCGCGCACCTCGAACCCGACTCGGTGATCCTGCGCGACCCGACGCGCCAACACGAGCTGCGCATCTACGAACAGAACTTTCGCGGCGATCCGATCTCGGAGGGTTTGCTGCTATCCATCTATGAGGGCAAGACGATTGACTTTCTCACCGTACGCGACCAGCAGCAGGTGATCGTGCCCGGGCGTATCGTGCGCAGCGGCTACATGCCGCACTACGCCGCGATGAACCAGTACAACCGTGAGTATTATCAGCGGCAAATGCAGATGTCGCAGGGCGGGCAGTCGCAGCCGATCATCGAGATCGACGGCAAGCTGCGTTTCGGACTGCCCGGTACGCCGCTCTTCCCCGAACTCACCGACGAAACCATCCTGAAGCCGACGCTGCATTGGAAGCTCGCGACCGATCAACCGGGCAGCTTCGACGCGGAACTCGCGTACGTCACCGGCGGAATGCGCTGGGACGCGGACTACAACATCGTCGCGCCGGAGAAGGGCGATCGCGTGGACCTCGTCGGGTGGGTGACGATGGACAACCAGAGCGGCAGAACATTCGACAACGCGCACATCAAACTCATCGCCGGCGATGTGAACAAGATTCAAAGTCAAACAGTCGGCGGTGAAATGCTCTTGTATTCACGCGCGTCGAACGTCAGTCAACTCGGCCAAGCCGTGACCGAGAAATCATTCGACGAATATCACATGTACACCCTCGCGCAAGCCGCGACGCTGCGTGATCGCGAAACCAAGCAGGTCGAGTTCGTGCGGGCTGCGGGCGTACGCGCGGATCGCTTATACGTGTACGACGGTGCGGCCATCAATCCGCAGCAATACAGCGGCTGGTCCGCGGAGAACCGTCGTTCGCAGCCCGATTACGGCACGCAGAGCAACCCCAAGGTGTGGGTGATGCTCGAGTTTGAAAACTCCAAGGCGAACGGTCTGGGCATGCCGCTACCCAAGGGACGCCTGCGCTTCTACCGGCAGGACGATGACGGCCGGCTCGAATTCACGGGCGAAGACCTGATCGACCACACGCCGCGCGACGAGACCATTCGCGTCTACACCGGCAACGCGTTCGACATCACCGGCGAGCGCACGCGCACGAACTTCGAGGTCGATTCCAAGCGTGACCAACTCGATGAATCGTTCCGCATCAAACTCCGCAACCACAAAGACGAACCGGTCGAAGTTCGCGTTGTCGAGCACCTCTACCGCTGGAGCAATTGGGAGATCAAGAAGGCGTCCGACGACTACGTGAAGAACGACAGCCGAACGATCGAGTTCCGCGTAAGTCTCAAGCCGGATGAGGAGAAGGCGATTACCTACACCGCGCACTACTGGTGGTAACAGCGGCGCGCATTCATTGGTGATTTATATCCGATATCCTGGCGCCGCATTCGGGGCAAGTATCCTTGCAGTTGCGAATATCGTACCCGCACCTGCAATGGGTCAGCACGCGTTGTCTTCTTGCTACGGTATTCAACATCTGCCCCAGCACGAGCAGTGCGAACGCGTAGTATGTGGCAAATCGAAGTAGACCCCACCAGCCCGAGAACAACTGGTCCTCGAACAGAAAGATCAAGATCGAGGGCACGACGATGAGTAACAGTATGATCGCCATCCCCGTCGCACTGAAAAACGGGAACGACACGTTAACTGCCGCTGCAAGACTGTCACCAAGTGTATGACCGGGAAGACCGCGATATGACACAGGTAGGGTCCGCCAAAGAGCGCGTTCGACCTGAAACCGCTTGAGACACGTCAAACAGCGAACCTGGTATTTCTGTGTGCGCACGATAGCAGTGTCTCCGCATTCGGGGCACTTGACGACTGGTATGCCAGTTCCCGGAGGCATGCGCCCGATCATACAGGCAAGTCTACGAAAAGGTTGATGCGTGTCTATGGGATGCTCAACGCACGCTGCCATGCGGCGAAGTCGGCGGCATCGACATCGTGGTCGAGTTCGAAATCGAACACATTGCAGCCCGGCGGATAGGGACCCCCGCCCGGTCCGGTCATGCACGCGTTCCATTGCAGGTAGTCGGCGAGCGCTACCGATCCGTCGCAGTCCGCGTCGCCGATGCCCGCTTCGTGCGCGCCCATGTCGAGCTGCCCGCAGAGCACGCGGGCATGACCGGCTGCATCGATCGGTGTCGGTTCCGAAGCATTGCCGTCGTAGTCGGCGTCGGTTGTATCGGCGGGTAGTAGTCCGCTGCTACCGGCATTGATGCACGGCGACTGGGAGGCGAGTCGCAGATCGTCGTCGAGCGTACCGGCGATGTCATCGGCTCCGTTGGCATCGACGAACACCGGATCGGCACTGATGTTACCCGCGCCGCCCCAGCTGCCCGGGATGCAAGTATGTTGAACCTGGGGCGATCCGCCAGTGTCATACAACTGATTGGTACTCCCCAGTCCGCCGTTGTTCCACAACACGCAGTTGTCCAGGATTGGATCCGCGGAAAGGTTGAAAATGCCATCACCGTCAAAATCAGCGGTGTTTTGCGAGAAGGTGCAGCCACTGAAGCGCGACAAACTGTCGAAGTCATTGTAAACTGCACCGCCATCGTCCTCGGCATGGTTGCCGCAGAACTCGCAACTCACCGCATTCATGATTGCGTACCGTGAAACATACAGTCCGCCAGCCCGTCGAATCGAGGAGTTTCCGAGCAAGCGGCAGCCGACCATGCGCAGATTGACATCGGTGGTCGCGTAGATGCCGCCGCCATCATCCTGCGTCGTTGAGTTGTTCAGCAGCGTCGAGCGGTTGACCACCACGGTTGAGTTAAATGCGACGTACATCGCACCGCCGCGCTCCGCGATGTTTCCTTGCAGCAAACACCGGTCGAGCGTTGTCAGGTCCGAGCCTTGCACCAGCAATGCACCGCCCGCGGACAGGACTGAAAGGTTGCCGTCGAACAGGCATTCCTCGAACGACGATGAGGAGTTAATGACGCTGATTGCGCCGGCGCTCGCGCCGGTGTTCGCCGTGAACGCACAACGTATGAACCGCGGTGACGAAGAGAGGTAGTATGCGGCTCCGGCGTTGTTGCCGGCATTGTCGGTAAACTCACAATCGCGCAGCTCGATGTCTCCGGCGCTGCTGAGGTAGAGCGCGGACTGCTGGTTGCGCGTGAAGGTGGCGCACGCGACATAGCCGCGCGTATTGCTGTAAGCTCCGACACCACCGCCCGCCTGCGCGCCGTTGCTCTCGAAATCAACGTCGTCGATGGCCAGTTCGCTGTTGTTTGCGAAGATCGCGCCCCCGACCCCGGCAACGGCTTGGTTGCGAACGAATCGACAGGCCCGAACGGTGAGCATGCTGTTGTACCCGAAGATCGCGCCGCCACCGGTAACGCCCTGATTCCCGAGGAATTCACAGTCAATGAATGTGGTATCGCTTGCGTCGGTATTGACCGCTCCGCCCGTCGTTGCGGCATTTCCACGAAACACGCATTGACGGACCGTGGGGCCACCCAACCAGTTGTACATGCCCCCGCCGCGATCGTAGTGGTTCAACGGGCCGTTGGCATTGCCGCCGGTGATTGTGAACCCATCGATGAGCGTTGCGGGGCCTGCCTGCGACGTTCGCACAACGATAAAGCTGTTATCGTCGTAGTTGGTGAAATCGGGTCCGTCGTTGCCCTCCAGGTCACCGCTCAGGACCGTTACATTCAACGATGGATCGCGCGCATCCGGGATCGGCCCGCCGCAACCCGCGTACCCACCGAGCAAGCGCACGCCCGTCGGGATCTGGAACGACATGAGGATGTCGCCGGTGCCCTGATCCGGCAAATAAGTGCCGTCCGCGACGCGAATCTCGTCGCCGAATTGGGAAACAGCAAGCGCGTCCTGCAGATCGACGAACGCGTCGCACCACGTGCTGCCGTCGCCGGATGGCGGGGCGTTGCGATCAACGTACCGAACGTCCGCTCGGGCGACGCCCGCGAGACTGAGAACGATGGCGATGACGCGAATGCGCTCTTGGCCGCTCATGCATGACCCCTCCGGTGACGTGCGCTGCAATCACCAATCAACCCGGCGAAGTTGCGCAGCGACGTTCAAATTAGCAATGCCAAGCGCTCGATTCAAGTGACTCCTGATAATCGGACGTCCAGCCGTCGAGTGCGGGTGAATGCGGCGGTGGGCGTGCCGAATTGCGGCAGCCTTGTCTGCATTTTGCAGGAGGATCGCCATCGGCCGGCAGATCACGGAGGTTTGCAAACATCGTGGTGGCTCCTCCGATCCGGTCAGCCGTCATGTTGAAGCGTATCCCTCCTGGCGTACTGACTGCAAGCGGTTCCACCCATGGCCCGTTTCTTCGCTGTCAAATGAGATCGTCTTCTGGAATTCGATTGTAGGTTTGCAGCATCGTTGCCCGATCATTGTGATCCCAATACGCCATGCAAACTCCGATTGCGTCCTGTGATTTGTCCCGCGGCGCCATGCCGTCCAGCGCCCAGCCCGTCAACATTGCCGTGACCACGCTGCGAGCCGTCGCGCGCGGATCGCTGCGCGTTGATTCGCTGGTCTGACTTGCCAGTCGGATGATCTGGTCATTGTTGCCGTGCCACGCCAGGCCGATGGGTGCGGAGCGCATCGCGTTACCGCAGCCCTTGGAGTTGGTGTTGCCCGGCGCGCCGCGCGTACCCCGTGCCGAACAGTCTTGGCTGCGTCCCCTCTTCACTTCCTTACTTTTCCGTTCCGTTTCATGTCGGCGCTGGCTTTGGCTGTGGACGACGGTACGATTTGTTCATTCGTCGGTCGGCAATTCGGAGTGCGGCATTAACTGGAGATGGCCATGTTTGATCCTGTTACTGGTGTGCTGGACGTATTGAGTTTGATGATCGCGGTGATCGCAACGCCGTTGGTCTTGTTCAAACAGTTCTTTTTCGACATCGGCAACTTCTTCTTGTTCGATGTCTTTCAACTCGGACCCTACTTGCCCATCACGTTCTAGACGAGCAGTCACGACGGCTGGGAGGAATTGAACGCACGCGGCGAATTGCGCCTTGTTTGATGTGTTGTGTTCGGGGGCGTGATTCCGTGATGGCCCCAGGCTTGGCGCCTGGGGTTCTGATGCGTTCTCCAAATAGAGCGGCACGGACAAGCATTGCTCGCCCGTGCCACGCGCATCTGATTGGAGTTCTGTTGTAGCTTCGCGCGATTCGCGGATCTTGTTCCGTGTTTCGCGTTCTGCCTTCTTCGTTCGTCCCTCAGTTCCCGCGATTGTTGCGGAATAGCACCAGCGCGTCGTTCGACAGGCCGCTCAGCGCGCCGCGGTCGAGCGTGGCGATGATGTCGTTGTAGCCGTCACCGTCCACGTCAACGATGATCAGCGAGTTGATCAACGTACCGCCCGTTGCGAGTCCGCTCGAGTTCGGATCGGTCGCAACGACGGCGAGCGGGTCCGCGTTCGGATCGGTCACCGATGCCGGATCGTCGTCGATCAGCAGCGACTCCTGCCAGAAGTTGTACACGTTCGTATCGTTGCCCGAGTAGGGCGTGAACCACGCGACGGCACCACCGGCAGCGATGGCTGCATCGGTCTTTCCGTCACCGGTCACGTCGCCCAGCGCGATGGCTGCCGGCGGGCGTTCGCTGAACTCGGCGATGCTGTACACCTGCCACGGATTGCGGATGAAGTTCGACGACGGCACCGCGGGCCGCTTAAACCACTGAATGATCTTGCCGGTGGCAGACCGCACGAGCACGTCCGAGTGGCCGTCGCCGTCGATGTCCGCGATGTCGACGATGTCGGCTTCCGTGGCCACCTGGCCGATCGGTGCGTGCTGCGGCCAAACGCCGTACACGTCCGAGACGTCGCCGAAGTTGGCGGGATTGGGAATCCAACGAACGTTCGCGTTCTTCGCGTTCGGGAAGGTGGCGACGATGTCGTTGTCGCCGTCGTCATCCACGTCCACGATGCGGCAGGCGCCGACCTTCGGCACGTCGCCGTGAATCGGAATCCGGTCCCAGTTATCGCCGTTGCGGCCGGTGGCTCCGCCGGGGTTCGGATAGAGGTCGATCGAGTTGATGAAGTCGTCCGTCGCGGGGTCGCCTTCGGCGCGGTTGAGCGCGACGACGATGTCCGGCCCGTCTACGCCGTCAATCTCACCCACGTCGAGGCTGGTGTAGCCGCCTTTTTCCGGCAGCGGGTCTTCTTCATCGGTACCGGCAAGCTGTGCCTGCGGTATGGTCGTGCTGACGAACGGTTCTTCGTAGACGTTGCCGGGGTTGAAGAACAGCACCATCGCGCCCGACACCGCATTCTCAAGCAGTCCGCCGTTTTCCGTCACGTCGCAGTCGTCGCGCGAAGGATCGCAACGCGCAATTAGACCGGTGTCCTTCACCAGCACGACGATGTCATCGAAACCGTCCTGGTCGAGGTCCGCAACTTTCAGACCCGCAACGCGTGCGATCGGCGACGTGCCGCCGACCGGAATCGTCGCGAAGACGATGCCGCCCGTCGCGGTGCGCTGCTGCACATGAATCTGAATGGGCTGCGACTGGTTCCAGGCGCTGGCGATGTCGAGCATGCCGTCATTGTTGAAGTCGCCAACGTCAGCAAACTGCGGGCCCGCGGAATCCTCAGCCGGTGGGTCGACCTGGATCGCGCTGAACGTTGACGTCGCGGTCCTGCCATTGTTGAGGAAGTCGCCGGGATTGATATTTCCCGATCCGCTCGAATACATCGAGTCGCAACCGATCAGACCGGCAGTGCCGATCCCGCCCGCGATCAAGATGATTGCAAGTTTCCGCTTCATATCGCGGTGTCTCCCGAGTGCGGTCATATCGGCGGATGCCCGCCGCGTCGTTTTTCTGCGTGGACGCATGACACTCATTCTCAATCTCCCGCCTCATCGAGGATCGTGTTGCGGAACCACAGCAGGGTGTCGTTGAACAAACCGCTGACCACGCGGCGATCGAACGTCGCGATCACGTCGTTGGCGCCGTCACCGTCGAGGTCAACAATGGTCAGACCGTAAATCACCGTGCCGTCGTCCACGAAGTCGGGATCGTTGGGGTCGTCGGTCGTGCCATTCGCTTTCGTGTCGTCCACAACGAACAGCTCGCCCCATTGCTCGTAGCGCGAGTTCACCAGCGCGCCGTCATACCAGTAGACCACGCCACCAGCCGCTACCGCGACGTTGTTCAATCCGTCACCGGTCAGGTCGCCGATCGCGAGGCCCGCGGGCCGACCGATCTCATACTCCGCCATCGAGTACACCTGCCACGGGAAGTTGAATCGCTCGGGCACAACGTCCGGCGGCGGGAAGATCGGTTCGCCATCGGCTGCTCCGGGATGGCGGAACCACTGCACCGCCTGGCCGGGAGCCGAGCGCATCAGCACGTCGTCGAACCCGTCGCCGTCGATGTCGCCGATTTCGATGACGTTCGCGTGCGTGTCGACGTGGCCGACCGGGCGACTCTCCCAATTGCTCGCATCGAGCACGCCGGTCGCGCCGACGTTGTTCACCGGGTTACGCAGCCACGAGATGTTCCGCGTGAGCGCGTCCGGATAGGTGAAAACCAAGTCCACATCGTCGTCGAGATCGACCTGGCTGGGCTTGATGTCGCTGATCGTGGGCAGGTCGCGTTCGAGCGCGATGGGCGCCCAGGTGCTGGCCGTCACGATCGCAAGGGCGGATTCGCTCAGCGTGCCGTCGCTCACAACCACGCGGAAACGCAGTTCGCCGCCCGTCGTCGGGACAGAGAAGCTGGCCGACGAGGAGTTCGCGCCGGTAAGCGTGACGTTCGGACCTGCAACCTGCGTCCAGGAGTAGCTCAGCGCGCCGCCGTCAGGATCGGACGCGGACGCAACAAGGTCCACGGTGATTGCACCGGGGTTTTCGGCATCCGCCACCGCCACCAGATTCGTGTCCGTCTGAACGAACGGCGGTTGGTTGGCGGGGCTGCCCACCACGACGTTGACGCGATCGGTGTCGGATTCACCGTTGTCGGTAACCGTAAGTTGGAACGTGAGCGTCGCGTCGGCAGCGGGCGCGGTGAACTGCGGCTCGACCGCGTTCGCCGACGAGAGTGCGACGGCTGGTCCTGCGATCTGCGTCCAGGTGTAATTCAAACCGTCGGTTGAGTATGCCGGTCCCACGCCCGCGATGCCGCGGCCCGCGTAGCTGCCGGTACCGTCGAGCGTGACGCTGTCACCCTGGCCCGCGATGATCGACTGACCCGCGTCCGCCGTCACGGTGAACGGAATGCCGCCCGAGTTGAGCGTGTTGTTGCCGCCCGGGTTGGCGTAGAGCACCACGCGGTTCACCGGATCGGGATCGTCGCCGTAGAACTCGCACTGCGCGGGGTTGTACGCGACCGCGATATCCGGACCGTTGATGCCGTCGAAGTCAGCGACAGCCATGCCGGTGTAACCGTTGAATTCGGGGAAGGTGCGGCCTTCGGAGACGTCAGTGTCGCGCCGACCTGGGAGCTGCGAACGTTCGAGTCGCACTTCCGTCCACGCATCACCGTCGGTGATGTCGTCGAGGTTGCCCGGGCTGATGAGCAGTTCGATCTCGCCCATGCCCGCATCCTGAATGACTTCAAAGTAGTCTTCGCCGCCGGGCGTGGGGCAAACGCCGACGCTGCCGGTTTCCTTCACGAGCACAACCGCATCGAGCCAGCCGTCACCGTTGAAGTCGCCCATGTCGACGTCGGCGATGGACCCGATCGGGCCGGTACCACCGAGCGTCGCGGTGACGAAGAAGATTCCGCCTTCGGCATCACGCCGCTGGAGGTGAATCTGTACGGGTTGGCTTTGGTTCCACGCGGTGATCAGGTCGATGAGCCCGTCGTTGTCGATGTCGAACGGCATGACGAACTTGGGACCAGCCGACGATTCGAGCGCCGGATCGATCTGGATCGCGCGGAAGTGACTCTGCGTTTCTTCGCCGATCGAGGCTTGCTCCTCGGAGGTCGGCGGAGGCACGGCATTGTCGAGGTCGTTGGTTCCTTCGACGAAGAAACCGGACGCGTCAGCAGTTGACGATCCCGACCCGCTACCACTGCCGCCAGAACCGGAGCCGCCTCCTGTACCGGAGGACTGGCAACCGTAAATCCCGGCGGTCAGTAAGGCAGCCGCGAGCATATATGGGCGGATGCGCATCATCATGGGGTGGCTCTCCCTGACCGGATGTTTTCGTCCGGCAAATCTGCGAGTATTCTCAACTGCGTTATCGGTTTGGGTTGGGAGTCACTTTCGAGGGATCGGGCGGTGTGTGCGGGCGCGCGGAAGCGTCCAATAATCGAATTCACCGTGCATCGTTCCCTGTGTCCGGTGAGTGTACGATACGATTGAACGGCGCGCGGACATGACTGAAGTTACGTTTCTGGATTTGGATGATCGTGCGTTGCTGGCGCAGTGTGCGATCGATGTTTATCGGGCGAGCGGGCCCGGTGGGCAAAAACGCAATAAAACGGAGTCGGCTGTCCGATTGCGTCATCAACCCACCGGGATCATCGCCAAGGCGGAAGAGAGTCGCAGCCAGCACGAGAACAAAGCCCGGGCGCTGAAACGCCTGCGCCGTGATATCGCGTTGCACGTGCGGCGCATGATCGACATTGAGACGTATGCACCGAGCGAATTGCTCGCTGGTTGTATCAGTGGGTCCGGTAAGATGCACGTTGGCGGCCGCGATCATCGCTACAACGCAGCCGTTTGGGAAATACTCGATGTGCTGTATGCGACCGGTGTACGCGTTTCGACGACGGCGGAGCGGATCGGTGTGAGCACCGCGAATTTGAGCGGTTTTCTCCGAGACGACGACAGCGTGTGGCGCAGGGTCAACGAGATGCGCACCGCTGCCGGTTTGAAGGCGCTAAAGTAGATGGAAGAGACGCCGGTCGTGTTCGGCGCTGTCCACCAAGAAAGTCGAATGACATGCCTGCTCCCGTACACAAAGGTAAGACCGTCGAACACGTCACCTGTGCCGTGCTGACGATCAGCGATACGCGCACACCGGAAACAGATACCGGTGGCGATGCGATTGTGACACGTCTGGAAGCCGTTGGTCATGTTGTGCGCGTTCGCGAAATCCTCCGCGACGAACCGGCGCAGATCGGTGAACGCGTCCGCGCATTGTGTGTCAGCGGCGAATGCGGGGCGGTCCTGCTGACGGGGGGTACCGGGCTGTCACCGCGCGACACCACCTACGAAGCCGTTATGGGACTCTTGAACAAACAGCTCGACGGATTCGGCGAACTGTTCCGCATGCTCAGCTACGAGCAGGTTGGACCGGCTGCCATGCTCTCGCGCGCCGTCGCCGGGCTCCGCGGCAAGACTGCGGTCTTCGCGATGCCGGGATCGCCCAAGGCCGTTGAACTGGCCATGGACAAACTCATCATTCCCGAATTGGGGCACATCGCCTGGCTCGCAGCGAACTAGCCGCAACCATCTTCCGATAACGCACTCGGCAGGATCACCTCGGCGACTGCACCGATAAGGATGCAGGTGCATGCGCTTTGCGTGGCTGGCGCGAGGATATGTTTACGTTGATCGAAACTCGGCTGACAACCCAACGCTCCGGACAGATGTCGCTTCGATTCACGGCACGGCGTGCACGTCGCCGCGCGATTACGCTTGTTGAGTTGCTCATCGCGCTGACGATTGCATCGCTGGTGGGGTTGGCGACAGTCGGCATGCTCACCGCGGCTGCCTATGGTTCCACCTCGCAGTTGGGCATGCGCAAGTTGATGGTCGTCACGCGGACCGTCTCGATGCGAGTGAACCACGCAATAAGCACGTGTCTTGATTTCGGTGTGCAGCCTGCTGGTAACAACATGATCATTTGGGTGGAGGACACAAACGATGATGATGTCTGGCAGTACGGTGAAATACTGCTGCTTGAGTACGACTCGACGAACAAAGAACTCCTGATGTACCGCGACACGTCCGACACAACTGACTTCACCACCTACGCTGCGTTCCGACTCAATGCGTTGGCTAACTACACATCGGTATGCTGGGCGTCAGGCGTCACCGATGTGGATTTTGAGAAAAGTGGATTGGTCGGCTCCGAGCCCAACATAGTGAGCTATCGCATCACGATTGAACGTGACGGACTTAGCGATACAGTCATTGGAGCAGCCGCCGTACGCAACACCATACCAACGCCCTGACACGGCCATGCTCCGCTGTCGCACACCCAGGGTTTCCCGGCCTGATTGACGCTTTCGCAAGCGCCAAATACACTAGCAAATTCGAGACGACTTGCAGGTGTAGGTCTACCTGCATACCCGCAAATGGTGCCGGCCTTTTTGAGGCGACTGACCAGGTAACCGAGGTGAGCGTGTCCGCGAAGGACGACCAACTAGCTGCGCTTCGCGGACGGATCGACGAGATCGACGCGGAGATTGTGCGTCTGGTCAACGCGCGGGCGCAGGCGGCTTCGGAGATCGGCAAGCTCAAGCGCACCTCGGGTGATGCGACGTACGTTCCGGATCGCGAGCGCGCGGTGCTCGATAAGGTGCTGGCTGCCAACGAAGGGCCGCTGGGCAACGATACCATCCTGGCGATCTACCGCGAGTTGATGAGCGGTTCGTTCACGCTTGAGCGTCCGCCGCGCGTCGCCTACCTCGGTCCGCCGGGGAGCTTTTCGCATCTTGCGGCGCGGCGCAAGTTTGGTTCGAGCGTCGAGTTCGAACCGCTCAAGCACATCGCCGCCGTGCTCGACGGCATCGAACGCGGGCACGTCGATCTGGGCCTTGTGCCGATTGAGAATTCACTGGGTGGCGGCGTTATCGACACGCTCGACGCGTTCGTCAATCACGACGTGAAGATTTGCGCCGAGGTCAACCTGTCGGTGCAACACCACCTGCTGGCCAACTGCACGCTGGAGAGCATCGAACGCGTGTATTCAAAACCCGAGGTCTTCGCGCAGTGTCAGCGCTGGCTGACGGAGACGGGGCACGTATCGAATACGATCGCGGTGGCGAGCACGAGCAAAGCGGCAGAGCTTGCCCGCGACGAAGCCAACAGTGCAGCCATCGGCAGCGAGCTTGCGTCGGAGATCTACGGCGTTCGCAAGATTTGCGATCGCATCGAGGACGATCCCGGGAACGTAACGCGTTTCCTGGTCGTCTCGCGCAACAGTGCGAAGCCCACCGGCAACGACAAAACGGCACTGCTCTTCGTCGCGTCGGACAAGCCCGGTTCGCTGGTCGAGGTGCTCGATGTCTTTCGCCGCGCTAACATCAACATGACGTACATCGAATCGCGTCCGAGCCGGGCGAAGAAGTTCGAGTACTGCTTCTTTGTGGATATCGTCGGGCACGCGGGCGATGCAGCCACGACGGCTGCCATCGACGCAGCGCGACAACATTGCCAGATGCTCCGTGTGTTGGGTTCGTTCCCGCGCGCGGATGAGGTGGTGTAAGGGATTGGCAGCGAGATAGCTATTCGGCCCCGGGCTTGGCGCCCGGGGTTCTGATTTTCGCGATTTGACTGGTGGTGTAGTCTACTGTGGTGCGGGCATCATTGTCTGCACGAGGGAAGGTGCGATGGACCTGGTTGTGATCATGCGGTCGACTGCGACGCGCGCTCAGAAGGACGCGGTGTCCGAACGCGTCAACGGGCTCGGTTTGCGCGCGCACACGTCGGAGGGCGAGTTCCGCACGATGATCTCCGCCGCCGGTTCAAAGGACATCACCGTCGTGCAGCAGCTTGAGCAGTTGCCCGGTGTCGATCGCGTGCTCGCTGTCACCCAGCCGTACCGCCTCGCATCGCGCGAATTCCACGAAACCGACACGATCATCGACGTGAAAGGCATTCGCATTGGCGGTCCGCACGTCAACGTCATCGCCGGTCCGTGCGCCATCGAGAGTCGCGAACTGCTTTTCGAGGTCGGCCAAGCCGTTAAGGACGCGGGCGCGTCCATCCTGCGTGGTGGAGCGTTCAAACCGCGCAGCTCGCCGTATTCGTTTCAGGGTTTGGGCGTTGAAGGGCTCAAGCTGCTCAAGGAAGCGGGCGACGCGCTGAACATGCCGACCATCACCGAGGTCACCGACCCGCGCGACGTCGAAGTGGTGGCGCAGTACGCCGACATCTTCCAGATCGGCGCCCGCAACATGCAGAATTTCAACCTGCTGCTCGAAGTCGGCAAGACCGACAAAGCCGTGTTCATCAAACGCGGGCTCGCGGCATCGATCACTGAACTGCTTATGTCCGCGGAATACGTGCTGAGCCAGGGCAATCACCGCGTGATTCTTTGCGAACGCGGTATCCGCACGTTTGCCGAGGAGGTGCGTTTCACGCTGGACGTATCGGCTGTCCCTGTCATTCAGGAACGCAGCCACCTGCCCGTCTTCGTCGACCCGTCGCACGCTGCCGGCAAGCGCGACCTCGTTCCGCCGCTCGCGCTCGCGGGCGTCGCCGCAGGAGCAGCCGGTGTGATCATCGAAGTGCACAGTTGTCCCGAAAAAGCAATGTGCGACGGCCCGCAGGCTGTTCTTCCCAAACGCTTCAAGCAGTTGATGGATGAACTGCGCTTGGCGGCGCAACTCGCCGGCAACCGCGTCACCGCGTGGGGCGACGACACCGGAACGCAACGCAAAGTCGAAAGCGGCGGGTGGATGAGCTAATGGCAGTGACGAATGACGAATGACGAATGACGAATGACGGGTGATGGGTCGTGCATTCGTCTGGACCAGCGCTTGGGGCGTCCATGCACGTCGATCTGTATTGGATTCCTGAGATTCCGGTTCGACTCGCGATCGCTGCCCGGCCTCGCGGCGGCGATTGGTTGGACGACGACGTTTCCTTCCTTCGTGATCGAGGCGTTGAGACACTCGTTTCGTTGTTGACTGATTCCGAGATTAGCGAACTGTCGCTTGTCGGTGAGGCGGACGCATGCTCTCGCCATGGGATTGAGTTCATCAACTACTCCGTTCCGGATCGAGACGTACCGGCAGATAGAGGCTCATGGCGGCGACTAGTTGATCATCTTCACGCCGCGTTAGAGCAGGGGCGTGCGACTGCAATTCATTGCAGAATGGGAATCGGGCGGTCCGCGGTTTTGGCCACATGCCTTGTGCGGCGGTTTGGCTGTGATACGGAGGAGGCATTTGATCGAGTCGAAGTAGCACGCGGTTGCGCGGTCCCTGATACGCCGGCTCAGCGGCTTTGGGTTCGCCGGTTCAGCTCGGTCGATTGAGTCCTGGCGGGCAGAACGCGCAATCACGCCTTGCGCCCGCCGACTTTTGACCTTCGACCTTTGACCTGCGACCATAATCTTTGAACTTGGATTCTCGATCCACGATCCCAACGTACCCGCGAATTTCAAACACGGAGCCCTTTACGATGCGAACACCCTTTGTTGCTGGTAACTGGAAGATGCACAACGACCTCGCGGCTGCTCGCGATTTGATGAAGGGGTTGCGCGCCGAGGTGGCCAAGCCGACCGGTGTCGACGTCGCCGTCTGCACGCCGTTCACCCTGCTCTATCCCATGGGCAAGGAACTTGACGGCACCGACATCAAGCTCGGCGCTCAGAACTGCTATTTCGAGCCGAAGGGTGCGTTCACCGGCGAAATCTCTGCCGACATGCTCAAGGCTGCGGGCTGCACTTATGTCATCATCGGGCACAGCGAGCGTCGCCACGTTTTCGGCGAGACCGGTGAGATGCTCAAGAAGAAGGTGGTCGCAGCCCAGCAGGCGGGCCTGCACGTGATCTACTGCATCGGCGAACTGCTCGAAGAGCGCGAACGCGGCAAGACCGAGACCGTCGTTGACCAGCAGATGAAGGAGGTGCTGACGCCCGATCTGGACACCTCCCTGCTCACCATCGCCTACGAGCCGGTCTGGGCGATCGGGACCGGTAAAACCGCAACCCCGGACCAGGCCCAGGCGGTCCACGCCTTCGTCCGGGCCAAGCTGAGCGGGATTTACGGGTCCGACGTGGCCAACAGCCTGCGGATCCAGTACGGCGGAAGCGTTAAACCGGGCAATGCAGCCGAGCTTTTCTCCTGTCCGGACGTGGATGGTGGGCTGGTCGGTGGGGCGTGTTTGGTAGCCGGCGATTTTGCTGCTATCATACGGGCTGCGCAGCAATCGGCTGGCAAGTAGCGAAATTCGTTGACAGGAGGCGCCCGCGGCAGCGGCGGTGGATGTTGCCGGCGGGCGTGTTGTGTCAACCGAGCGTGGATACAGATAGATAGGGACGTGCAGTCATGCTTGCATACTCCGGTTTTCAGATGGCGATGGTGTTTGCGATTTTCCTCGTCTGCCTGCTGTTGATGTTGATCATCCTGGTGCAGAAGGGTCGCGGTGGCGGACTGGCGTCGGCATTCGGTGGCGGCGGCGGTGGCGGTGGTGCGTTCGGCGCGAAGACCGGTGACGCGTTCACGCTGATCACCGTGATTCTCGCGATCGTCTTTCTGGTGATGACCGTGCTGGGCAACTATGTGCTGCGTCCGAGTTCGGGCACGGCGCAGGCTGCGGGTTTACAGCCGGCAGCTCCTGCCGGTGGTGCCGGGGGCCCTGCTCAGCAGGCGCCTGCTGCCGGTGGCGCAGCGCCGACAACGCTTCCGCCGGGTGCAGTGAAGATCGATCCCAATACTGCGCGAAAGAGCATTGCCGGCGCGATCGAAAAGGGTGAGCAGGCTGCGGAAGACGCGGGCGATGCCGCGAAGGATGTCGCCGGTGAGGTTGAAGGCGCTGTCGACAAAGCTGTTGATGCCGCGACGGGTGACGATCAGCCCGCAGACGACACCGCAGGCGATGACGGGGCGGAAAGCGGCGACGAGTAGAGCGCTCGCGCGCCGCAAGTCGCAGGCACCGCACCGCTACGCCGAAACGTATACTTCCATCGCGCGGGAACAGGGCACGCCGCAACCACGACATCGCCGAATGGCGGGCGACGTCTTCTCGGCACCGATCGGAACGCTAGATGATTCAGTCGATGACCGGATACGGCGCGGCACACCACACCGAGAACGGTGTGGATTACGCGCTGGAAGTCCGCAGCCTGAACAACCGGTATTTCAAGACCAGCATCAAGTTGCCGGAAAGCATGCAGTCGCTCGAACCGGAGGTCGAGAAGCTGCTGCGGTCGCGGTTGCAGCGCGGGAGTGTGACGTATGTCATGCGGTTGCGCAGCAGCGGGGCGAGCGGGGCGTACGCGATCAATGCCGACGTGGTGGCGCACTACCTGTCGCAGATTCAGGATCTGAAGCTGCCGGCTGGCGTTGAGGCGCGGGTCGAACTTGCGTCGCTGCTTTCGATGCCGGGCGTTTGCCAGGCGCCGGAGCAGGATGACGACTCGCGTGCGGCGATCTGGGCGATCGTCGAACGCATGACGGGCGAAGCGCTCGACAAGCTGACAGCCATGCGGCGTGCGGAAGGGCAGGCGCTGCGCAGCGATTTGCTGTCGCAGTGCGACCGGATTCGCGAACTGGCGACCGAGGTTGCGACGCGGGCGCCGACGGTGATCCAGGAATACCAGCAGAAGCTGCGCGACCGGGTGGCGAAACTCGTGGCGGACGCCAAGATCGAGGTGGACCGGGAATCGCTGATTCGCGAGGTGGCGATCTACGCGGACCGTTGCGACGTGAATGAAGAGATCACGCGGCTGGCGTCGCACCTCGTGCAGTTCGCGAAGTTCTGCGACAGCCCGGAACTCGCGGGCCGCAAGCTCGATTTCCTCACGCAGGAAATGTTGCGCGAAGCCAACACGATCGGCAGTAAGAGTAACGACGCGTTCATTGCAGCGCGGGTGGTGGAGATCAAGGGCAGCATCGACCGTTTGAAGGAGCAGGTTCAAAATGTCGAGTAGCGCCGCACCGGCGGCACAGGGAAGTGCAAGTAAGCTCGCGGGCAAGTTGGTGATCGTGAGCGGACCGTCCGGAGCGGGTAAAACGTCAATCTGCGATGCGCTGTTGGAGCGTGTGCCCGACGCGGTGTGGAGTGTGTCGGCGACGACGCGTCCGCCGCGCGGCCAGGAGTCGTCGGGCCGCAACTACGAATTCATCACCCCGGAGGAGTTTGCTGCCCGCAAGGTGCGGGGCGAATTCCTCGAAACCGCGGAATACTCCGGTAGCGGCCATCTGTACGGCACGCCGGCAGCCCCCGTTCGCCAGTGGATGAGCGAAGGCAAAGTGGTGGTGATGGAGATCGACGTGCAGGGCGGTGTGCAGGTCGCGGGCAAGGTGCCGGATTCGATCCGCGTTTTCGTGCTGCCGCCGGATCAGCAATCGCTGCGTGCCCGTTTGGAAGGACGCAACACGGAGTCGGAAGCGCACATGGCGAAGCGCCTGGCGGCGGCTGATGGCGAGATCGCACTCGCCCGTGACTCCGGGTGCTACCAATATTTCGTCACGAACGACATTCTCGAAGACACCGTCGCGCGGATCATCGAGATCATTCAACAACACGTGGTCCGCGCGCGCTAGAGGAGAGTACCATGATTCAGGGGTTGAAATCCGACGATCTTGTCAATAAGGCCGGTGGACGCTTCAAGCTGGCATCGCTGATCCAGCGCCGCCTGGTTGAGATTTTGCAGGGCGCGCGTCCGCTGGTCGACACGCGCGGCCTCACCGATCTTGAGGTCGTCGTCCAGGAGTTCCTGGAAGACAAGATCGACATCAAGCACTACGACCCGAATGCGGACGACGATGACATCGAGTCCGACATCTGAGCAGCCGGTACCGGGCGGTGACGCACCTGTGGGTGACCTTGCGGGCTACGAAGTCGTCGTCGGAATCTGCGGGGGAATCGCCGCCTACAAGGTTTGCTCCGTCGTGTCCGCACTCGTTCAACGCGGGTGCGGGGTGACCTGCGTCATGACGCGGTCCGCCACCAGGTTCGTCACGCCGTTGACTTTCGAGGCACTCTCCGGGCGCAAGGCGCTGCGCAGCCTGTGGCGCCCCGACTACGCGTACGATCCGCAGCACATCCGTCTCACCGACAACGCCGATCTTTTTCTCATCGCGCCCGCGACCGCGAACATCATCGCGAAGGCCGCGTGCGGTCTCGCTGACGATTTGCTTTCGACGCTGCTGACTGCCGTCGGGTGTCCGGTGATCGTTGCGCCGGCGATGAACGATCGCATGTGGGCGAACCGCGTGGTGCAGGCCAACGTCAGCCGGTTGCGCGAGCTGGATTTTGAGATCGTCGGCCCCGGTGAAGGGTGGCTCGCGTGCAGGTCGCGCGGTGCCGGCCGCATGGAAGAAGCGGACGTCCTCGTCGATGCTGTGGTCAAGCGCTTGAAAACGCTACCGAAGAAAAACGCGGAACGCTGAACGGAGAACGAAGAGGTTCGGCGCACCATTCGCAAGTCGCGTTCATCGTTCATCGTTCATCGTCTCGCGTTCATCGTTGCCCCATACTCCGTACATAGCGATCGTTCGCCATGCGTATCCTGATCACGGCCGGTCCGACCCGCGAGTACTTCGACAGCGTCCGGTACATCAGCAACGGCTCATCGGGCAAGCTGGGTTACGCAATCGCATCTGCCGGTGAACGTCGCGGACACGAGGTGGTGCTGATCTCCGGGCCCGTCGCGCTCGCGCCGCCCGTTGCCAATACGATTCAGGTCGAGTCTGCCGACGAAATGCTCGCGGCGGCCAACGCGGCGTTCACGAATTGCGCTGCGGCAATCATGACAGCCGCTGTTGCGGACTACCGGCCCGCCGTTCGCGAGACACTCAAATCCGAAAAGCCCAAGGGCGTACACCAGATCACCTTGGAACCAACCCCGGACATCTGCGCGACCCTCGGCGCCGGGAAGGGCGACAGGGTTGTGGTGGGGTTCGCGTTGCAGGACGCGGACGGCGAACGTCGTGCGGAAAGCAAGCTCGATCGCAAGCACTGCGACGCGATCGTGCTGAACAGTCCCGAGACGATCGGCAGCGACCGGGCGCGCCTGCGTGTGCTGGTCGCGGACGCCGGATGGCGGGAACCGTTCGACGCCACCAAACGGGAAGCCGCCGAGCGTATCATCGACCTCGTCGAAGAGTTGGTCGCCCGGCGCAGGTCAACGCCGTAGCGCCGCAATCCGATGTTGAATTGACAGCGGTGCCCGCCCACCTAGGATATCCTTGAGCGGCGACGCGTGGGCTGATTCGCGTGGTGTGGATCGGCGGGGCGGGGTCGCGATGCCTGCATCACCCACCGCGTACCCGCGGTGAGGCCGGTTACGGATGGTCGGCCCATGTCAGTAACCGATATAAAGCTTGTCGAAAGGCGCCATTCGGCGGTGGTGGTTCCGCGAACTCGCAGCGAGATTTTCGCGCATACGATGCGCGACTGACGGCGAAGGGGGTAGGCGTTAATGCGCGTGCTGATGCTCGGTTGGGATTTCCCACCGGTGGTATCCGGCGGAGTCGGTACGGCGTGCCAGGGGTTGACCCGCGCGCTGGCGGCTGCCGGAACGCACGTCACGCTGATTCTGCCGCGCTGCCCCGATGCCCTGCTGGAACACGTCGAGCTGGTTGACCTGGGGCAAACGCTGCACTCGGTCGATCAGGCGAACGCGCATCCCCTCCCAACGTCACCCGCACCGGCTGGCCATTCCGCGCCGGGGCAAGCGCACACCGAACCCGCTAATGATTCCGCCAATGTCGAGGAGCGACCGGTCGCGCGACGCTCGGCGTACGGCCTGGCCGACGTGCCGCAGGTCGACTTCGTCGAGATTGATGCGCGCCTCTGGCCGTACCGCCGTCCGGGCGAGTCGTTCAACGTACACGCAGCCCTGTTGCCGGGATTGGCAGCGGAGTACGCCGCGCTGGGCCTGCCGATCGGGCAGGTCGCCCAGCCGCACGGCGGGTCGGATGTGCCCATGGCATATCTCGCGCCGCCGCCTCCGCCATGTTTCGACGAACTCTTCAATGAGGTGCAGCGCTACGCGGAACGGGCTGCCGATGCCGCGACGGGTCGCGCGTTTGACGTGATCCACGCGCACGACTGGATGACGTTCCCGGCAGCCCAGGCGATTTCCGCGCTGACCGGAAAGCCCTTCGTAGCGCACGTGCATTCGACCGAGTTCGACCGCAGCGGCCATCAGATTGATCAACGCATTTACGACATTGAGCGTGCTGGTCTCGAACACGCGCACCGTATTATTGCGGTGAGCTACATGACCCGGCGCATCCTGATGAGCCGTTACGGCATTCCGGCGGAGAAGATCGCGGTGGTCTACAACGCGGTCGCACTGAACGGCAAGGCACGCACCGCCAGTGTTCAGCCGCGTCGCATCGAGAACGGCGAGAAGGTTGTGCTGTTTCTCGGCAGGATTACGGTGCAGAAGGGTCCGGAGTACTTCCTGGCGGCTGCCCGCAAAGTGCTCGACATCTATCCGAATGTGCGCTTCGTGATGGCGGGCAGTGGCGACGCGATCGCCCAGACGATGCAACTCGCGGAAGAGATGGGCATCGCGGACAAGGTGGTCTTCACCGGATTCCTCGACGGCGACGCGGTCGAACGCGTGTTCCGATCAGCCGATCTTTACGTCATGCCCAGCGTGTCCGATCCGTTCGGGATCGCATCGCTGGAGGCGATCAGTTTCGACGTGCCGGTGCTCATGTCGCGGCAATCGGGAGCGGCTGAGATTCTGCGGCACGTCCTCAAGGTCGATTTCTGGGACATCGACGAGATGGCCAACAAAATCGTCGCGGTCCTGCGTCATCCGCCGCTGCACGCGATGCTCAAGAAGGAGGCGAGCTACGAAGTTCGCCGCCTGAGCTGGGCGGACGCAGCCAACAGTTGCCTCGGCGTCTTTGCCGCCGCACAGCGGATGGTCGCGCGGAGTCGCAATGTTCGCACCGCGACGCCCGCGAAATCGCCGCAGACTGCGTCAGGACTCAAAAACTCGGTGTAACCGCGACGATTCGCTCGTTTTTGTTGCACTCCATCGGCTGGGCATGTCGTAAGATAAATACTGGCGGGCGCGTCGTACCGAAGGTCCGCCGGCGGCACCACCAGCGCGAAGTCCGCACCTGATTCGTCGCCGACCGCAATACCCGGGGGGTTACCCAGATGGCGACCATTTGCCTGCAACTGAGTCTCCACCAGCCACACGTTCTGCGTCGCTACAGCGTTTTCGATCAGGGCGAGCATTACTTCGACACGTTCCGTACGCGCGAAGCATGCCGGCGTTTCGCCGAGCGCAGCGTGCTCCCCACAAATCGCTTGCTGCTCGCACTGATGCGCCGACATGAGGGCGCATTCCGCATTTCGCTGAACGTTTCGGGTACGGCGCTCGATCTGTTCGCCAAGCACGTGCCTGCCGTTATCGAAACCTTGCACGCGATGGCGGATACGGGTTGCGTCGAGTTCGTGGCCACGCCATACGACAAATCGCTGGCCGTGCTTTATTCGCGCGGTGCGTTTGTTGAGCAGGTTGAGTTGCACCGCGCGCGCATCAGGTCCGAATTCCAGGTCACGCCGTCGGTTTTCTGCAATACGCACATGATTTACGGCAACGTGCTCGCGGACGCGATCGCGCCGCTGGCATTCGACGGCGTCGTTTGTGACGGCGACTTCGATACGCTTGCGGGCAGGTCGTGCAATCGCGTTTATCTTGGCGGGCGCGCGGGCGTTCCGTTGCTGCTGCGCAATGAGCAGCTTTCTCGCGACGTGTCCGAGCGATTTGCCGATCGCGGCTGGGATCAATGGCCGCTCACCGCGCCGAAGTTTGCCGAGCGCTTGGCGCGCTTCGATGGGGACGCGGAAGTTGTCACGCTCGTTTGGGATTACGCAACGTTTGGCGTGCGCATACCCGCCGATGCGGGAATTCTCGATTTCCTGCGACACTTACCGGATCGCGTATTGGCGTACGAGCACCTCAGGTTCGCGACCGCGTCGGAGGCGATCGCGGCACACGCCCCGGTGGACACCTACCACCCCGCGCATTTCGTGAGCCGGGCGGAGCACGACAGCAAGCTGGCGGCTTGGCTGGGCAACCCCATGCAGTCGCACGCAGCCCATGAGTTCTACGCCATGGAGCCCGCGATTCGCTCAGCCGGCAACCCTGGCTTGCTGGAAGACTGGCGGCGATTGCAGGCCGTGGACTACTTGCGGGCGATGACGACGGCAGACACCGGGCTCGCGTCGCCGCCCGCCGGGTCCGCCGAGTCTCCCTATGATTCCTATATCAACTTCATGAACGTGTGCGATAATATTACGCAGAGATGCGGCCTGCCCATCACCGCGT
>JACKHH010000028.1 GCA_020639095.1 Phycisphaerales bacterium
ATTCGGACATTTCGTCGGGATTCGCGCCATTGAACGTCGTATTGTCGGCTGAGGTGTCCGGAATCAATACGGCGACGCAGGATCTTTCCGTGTTCTGGGATCTGGGAGACGGCAATACGTCGGACAGTTTGAGCGTGGCGCACACGTATCAAATTGCCGGACGTTTCCCGATTTCCGTGCAGATCGAGAGCGAATCGTTGACCGAGCCGTTGCAGAACACGCGTTTCCTCGACGTGTTCAGCACAGCCACGCCGACGCCGACGCCGACCGCGACGCCGGACAACGGGAATGGCGACGGTTCGGGCGGAGTGTGCGGAATCGGTGCGACGGCCGCCATTTGGATGGGGGCGATGTTACTGATTTGGCGGCGCTTGGTGCGGTAGTGCCGAAGCGACTTGCCTAATCGCATTTGATCGTCTGCTACGGCAGGGTATTTGTTTGGAAGGTCCGCGCGATGCGCGGGCCTTCTTGCTTTTTGGGGTTGGGAGCGGTGTTGGTTTCGCGGTGGGGCTGCGTCGGGTAGGCTATTTGCCGTCGCGCGGGGCGCCGCGCGGGGAGCGCAAATGACCCACAGCCCGTTTGACATTTATCGTCTGGTGTTGGTGATCTTCGCGGTCGTTTATCTGTGTACGCTGCTGGTGAGCACGTTGTGGTCGCTGCGCCGCCAGCCGGTGTGGATGTCGCGCAACGCGACGTTCGTGGCGGGTCTGCTCTCGCGGGCGCGGGTGTACCGGCGCGATCTCTTGGAGGTCGCCGGGCTGGTTGCGTTGCTCACGGTGCTCGTGGTGGTGCAGTTGTGATTGCGGGACGCAGTGATGCTTGATCGCCGGACGCAACCGATGCCGTTGGGCAGTGATCGTGAAGACTCGCAGCTTGCGAATGCTCCGACGACGTTGCATCGCCATCGCGGCGCGTTGCTTGATCTTGCGGAGTGGGCGCAGGTCGACGTTGCGGGCGACGAGCCGGACGGTGTGATCGTTGCGCGCGTCCTGGCTGCGGACGCCAAGCCGCTGGAGACGTTGTCGCTGCGCGGGTTACGTTTGCTCGCGGCGCTGAGCGGGCTGCGGCGGGTTGAGCATGATTCGCGGCGGACGTTGCTGCGGCGCATTCGTCGGGCGCGCGGGTGGCGCGCGTCGCTGCGCACGCATCGCCGGCGGATCATGGGCTCGGTGTTGAGTCGTTTGTTGCACGGCGAGACGGACGAACCGCGAGCGCAGGATGAACTGCGTGCGAATCGCGAGCGCGTCAAGCAGCGGATCCAGGACGCGGGCGTCGTGGGCGGCCTCACCGGCGAGTTGCGCGGAGCCGCGGACACGTACATCGCGGACAAGCTGGACGAGATCGAACTGCGCATCAATCGCAAACTCGATGAGATCGACCTGCGTTTGCGGGCGTGGCGCGATCGTGAGGTGGCGGTCCGGTTGAAATTGCTCAAGATGACGCTGGTTGTCTCGATTCTTGTGGCGCTGATCAGCCTGGGCTATGATTACTGGCGTCCTCAAGCGTCGGCGACGGCGAATTCGGCGATTCACAACGTCGCGGATGGCGAAAATTAGAACTGCGCCGCGGCGGGTCCGTGGTTTTCGGGCTCCCGGGCGATTGGTAAAACTCCATGTATCGAAAGTTCAGCGAACGCGTTGAAAAGGTTGTGAAGCTCGCGAGCAAGATCGCCCGCGAGTATGAGTTGGAGTACGTCGGCACCGAGCACATTCTGCTCGCAATCCGCCGCGACGGTACCGGTCTGGGGGCGAAGGTGCTCGCGGACCGTGGCATCAGCGAGGAGCAGCTCAAAGCCGAGGTGGACAAGCTCGTCAAGAAGAGCATGGAAGATACGTGGGTGTTCGGCCGTTTGCCGGGCACGCCGCATTTTCGCAATGTCGTAGCCGCCGCCCTTGAGCAGGCGGAGAAGATGGAAGCCGACATGCTGCGCACCGAGCACCTGCTGCTCGCGCTGCTCAAGGAACACGGCAGCGTGGCGTACGAGGCGCTGCGAAACCTCAAGTGCGACTACGACAGCGTGCTGGCTGCGGTGACGGAAGCGTCCGGCGATGACGAGACGCTGGCTTGATCATGTCGCGCCATTCGCCTGTTCTTGAACCACCAAGTCACCAAGGCACCAAGAACAGCAGTTACAAATTACGAATGGATTCTTGGGTGGCACGGACAAGCTTTGCTTGTCCGTGGTTGATTTCGGCTTGCGCGACTTTATTGATTCGTCCACTGACAAGCAGAGCTTGTCAGTGCCACCCTGTTTGTGGCGTCGTACTCTCCATTCTCTTTATTCTTTCTTCTATTCCACTCTTGCATGGTTGCGGCGCGCTGCCGGTTGATGCGTTGCCGGATACGGACGCGTCGATTGTTGACGTCTCGCAGTTTTCGCTGGTTGCTCGGATCGCGCACATCAGTGATGCGCAGGTTGTGGATGAGGAGTCGCCGGGGCGGTTCGCCTCAGCAGCCGCATTGAATTCTTCCGCGTGGCGGCCTCAGGAACGCTACAGCGTTCATCTGCTCGATGGGACGATTCGCGCGGTGAATGCGTACCATGCGCAGGTCGCGCCGGTTGATTTTCTGATCCATACCGGCGACGCGGCTGACAATGATCAACTCAACGAGGTCCGCTGGTTTCTCGATTGCTTCGACGGCAAGATTATCGATCCGCTGACCGGGGTCGATGACCGTGCGCCCGCGGACCGCGGCCCGCCGGAGCTTGATCCGCACGTGCCGTTTCGGGCTGAAGGGCTCTATCGGACTGGTACACACGGGGATGCGGCGACGATTCCCTGGTACGCGGTGATGGGCAACCATGACCGCTACGCCGTAGGCGTCTTCCCAATCATCTCGGGGCTGGACGGCGGACTGTTCTCACCGCTGCCGGCTGGTCTGCGCTTGGGGTTGTTTCTGCCCGTGGTGCTGGTGCCGGAAGGCGCACTGGCGTACGGGCCAGTCACGCCCGCGCACCCGGGACCACCGCCGGAGCTGTTGCTGCCATCGTTGGTGATGCCCAATCCGGATCGGCGCTTCGTGACGATGGACGAGGTGCTGGCGATGCATCGCGCGACGGTGACCGGACCAGGCGGGCACGGGTTCGGCACTTCCGGGCGGTCGTGGTACGCGGTGAATCCGGTGCCGGGGCTGCGGTTGATCGTGCTGGATACGAGTGTGGCTGCCTTCACCGTGCCCGCAGGCGTCTATGACGCGGGTGCGATTGTGCCTGAGCAGGTTGCGTTTCTTAAGGACGAGATCGCAGCCGCGGAGGCTGCGGACGAGTTGGTGATCGTTGCGACGCACCATCCGAGCGAGACGCTCTCGGCGACGTTGGGAACGGCGCTGTCCGGTGCGCAGCTCGTTGCGTTGCTGAACGCGCACCCTTGCGTGGTGGCGCATTTGGCGGGGCATACGCATCGGCAGCGGATCGTGGATCGCGGCGGGTATCTGGAGGTCGAGACGGGTGCGATCATCGACTGGCCACAGGAGGGGCGGATTATTGAGGTCTGGCGCGCGGGGGATGATGTCGAGCTGCGTTACACCACGATCTCACACCTCTATACGGGCAGTGCGTTTTCCGGGGTTGAACTGAATGTTGATGATCCACTGTTGGAGATGCGCCGCGTTGCCTTTCAGTTGGCGGTTGAACGGGCCGGGGGGCTTTGATGTTCTGGTCTTGAACCACCTAGGCTGCACTGCACCAGGAACGGTAGCCACGACTTATGGGCTTGCAGGTTATCAATTGGTCTTGCGGGCAGTAGGTTACGCTCAGGGGCTGCACGTAACAGCGCACCGTGGGTGTGGGGCTGAAACGACACGCCCGTCTGGTTGATGTCCGATAGCTGCTGGGACAATCCTGTCGATTTGCCTCGCCCCAACGCTTGACGGCAGCTCGCTCGTTCATGCCAGCCCTGGGTCGAGATGTACGCTTTTTTGCGGTGGGACCTCGCGGAAATGGGAATCGATTTTTGCGCGGGGGTGGCTAATATGCGGGTTATGGAAGAAGTGATCGAGAAGAACGACACGGTAGACGATACGGGCGACGCGGTGCTGGGGTCGCAGGACGACTTGGCTGACGGTGTGGTCGAAGACGATGCGGTGATCGAGAACGACGCGGGCGAGGACGTGGTGAGCGGTGATGCGCCGGCTCGGCCTGCGGACGCTGCCGTCGAGATCAGCACGGAGTCGGTGGTCGAAGCCATCCTCTTCGCGACGGACGCGCCGCTATCGGCCAAGAAGATCGCGCAGATCCTCGGCGTGGGCGATGCCCGCGACGTGAAGAACCACATCGCCGCGCTCAACGAGCGGTATGCCAAGACCGGGCGAGCATTTCGCATTGAGGAGATCGCCAAGGGCTACCAGATGCTGACGCTGCCGGCGTACAACAATTGGCTCAAGCAGGTGCTGCGCATCCGCGAGGAGACCAAGCTGAGCGGTGCGGCGCTTGAGACGCTGGCGATCGTCGCGTACAAGCAGCCGATCCTGCGCGTGGATGTCGAGGTGATTCGCGGGGTTGCGTGCGGCGAGATGATCAATCGCCTGCGCGAGATGAACCTGGTGAAGATCGTCGGTCGGGCGGAGGAGATTGGCCGGCCCATGTTGTACGGAACGACGAAACACTTCCTTGAGGTGTTCGGGCTGGGGTCGCTGGAGGACCTGCCGAAGTCCGAGGAACTCGCGCCACCGGCGACGAAGGAATAGGCGACGCATGGGGCGTTCGCCTGGCTGTCAGGGGGGAACGCGTCACACGTGTCGAACTCGCAACCACCACAACTCATTCCCACCGGCGAAGCCACCGCGATCCTGCCGGTCGCGGGCGGTAAGCACAAACCGATTACCGTCATCGGGACGGAAGCGATCCGCGCGACGTTTGATCCCGGGTGTTTGCAGCAGGCCGTGAACACGCGCACGGCGCCGGGTGTGTCGCAGGTGGTGCTCAATCCCGATGCGCATATTGGATATGGCGCGCCGGTGGGGTGCGTGATGGCGTCGCCGTCGCACATCTATCCCGGGCCGGTGGGCGTGGACATCAAGTGCTCGATGAGCCTGCTGCAACTCGACATTCCTGCGGACGCGGTCGCGGAGCGCAAGACGCGGCGGGCGCTCATCGACGCGATCTGCGCGCGCACGCCGACGGGCGCGGGCAAGGGGCAGCGTGACGTGCCGAAGGCGCGGGCGGTGTCGCCGGCGCAGGGGCGGCGCGTGGCGGCGGAGGGGGCGTCGGCTGGCGTGTGCGCGGAGTTGGGAATTCCTATAGCGTGGGCTGACCGCTGCGAGGACGCGGTGCATACCGGCCATGACGGGACGGGGGAAGCGCTCGCGGAACGGCTTGAGGTGGTGCTGCGCTCGCCGGGGATGAAGAAGTTCGACGAGAAAATGCGTCAACTCGGGTCGTACGGCGGGGGGAATCACTTCGGCGAGTGCGAGGTGGTGCGGGTCGCGGACACGCGGCAGGCGCGGGACACCGCTCGGGTGTTCGGGTTGCGTGATGGGCAGGTTGCGTTTCTTTCGCACTGCGGGTCGCGCGGGTTCGGGCATAACCTGGCGATGGGTCAGTTTCGCGCGATGCAGCAGAAGTTCGCGGAGTGGCGAATTCCCTTTCCCGGCGATGACAAGGAGTTGTGCTATGCGCCGCTGGGGTCGCCGGAGGCGAACGACTATCTCGACGACATGGCGCTGGGCGCGAACTTCGCGACGGTGAACCACCTGCTGATCAACGCGCTGGTGCTCGAAGCGTTTCAGGAGGTGTTCCCCGGGGCGCACGGGTCGCTGGTGTACTTCATCAGCCACAACATCGCGCGGCAGGAGACGGTTGAGAACAAGACGATGTGGGTGATGCGCAAGGGGGCGACGCGCGCGTTCCCCGGTGGGCACCCGGCGCTTGCGCGGACGCCGTTTGCGCAGACGGGCCATCCGATTCTGTTGCCGGGCGATCCGCAGCGCGGGTCAGCCGTCATGGTCGCGGAGGCGGGGGCGAAGCTGAGTTGCTATAGCGTGAATCATGGAGCCGGTCGCATCATGGCGCGGCGGCGCGCGATGCGCGAGCTCGACCAGGCGGCTGTTAACCGCTCGTTCGCGACGCAGGACATTCTCACGAACTGTCGCAACTATCCGAAGGATGAAGCGCCGGACGCGTACAAGGATTTCAACGAGGTGCTGCGTTCGGTGAAGCTGGCGGGGTTGGCGTCGGAGGTGGCGCGGTTGAAGGCGCGGTTCGTGATCAAGGACGCGTCGGCTGCGGATGATTGATACTTGTCGGGAACGTGCAATGAGGGCATTGCCAAGCCTCCCTCTCCGTGCGGGAGAGGTACGGGGCGGGTGGATCGGAAGCGGTTGCCGCGCTATCGGAGGCCCTCGCTGTTTGTCCCCACCCGACCTCCCCCAGAGGGGGAGGCGTATGTCGGACGGCATCCGGGGTGTATTTTGCGCCCGTTTGCCTGCGGGCGACGCGATGCTGATCAGATCGTGATGACCTTGTCGGCGTGGTCCATTTCTTTGAGGATGGCGTCCATCGATCCGATGTCGCCGATGCGGATGCGCTCGCGGAGGTCGAAGTGATCGACGCAGGTGCCGCAGGCGATGAGGTCGACGCCTTGTTGCTCGATGGCTGCGAGCGCGGGCAGGTGCGGCGAGCCTTCCGCGAGGACCTTGACGCCGCCGTTGTAGAAGACGATCGCCTCGATGCCGCGCACGCCGCTGTGTACCTTTCCAAATAGCGTTTGCAGGATTCTTGCGCCGAGCGTGTCGTCGCCTGAGCCCATGGTGTCGCGGTTGATTACCAGAAGTGTTTTCATTCCTCAGGAGTCCTTTTTGGGGCTGTGAACCATGCTCGGCACTTGCCGAATGGGTGCTCGGCGGGCGACAGGCACCTGGGCACCGGGGCCTATTCGAGGGCTACAGGGTGATCGCAATCGAAAACGCACCGTGCATTTGCGAAGTCGCGTGAATCTCGCCGCCGAGACGCTCAACGATACTTTTGCACAATGGTAACCCCAATCCACAGTGTGAGCCACTGCCCGCGCGTGAGGTGTCGCCGCGCCAGAAGCGCTCGAATACGCGCGGCGTGTCTTCAGGCGCGACGCGACTTCCCGTGTTCGTGATTGTCAAGAACGAATTGTACGCTTCGTGTTTCGTCGCAATGGTAATCCGGCCGCCATGGTCCACGTGGCGTACGGCGTTGTCGATGAGGTTGCCCACGACGACGCGCAACTTGTCCGGGTCCGTTGATACCAGGTGTGACTGGTTCACGTCCCAGACGACCGTCAGCTTCTTATCGTCCGCGTACCGTTCGAACGGCTTCCACGCGTCTTTGAGGAGATCAGCGAGTTTGACCGTTGATTTCTCGACGTTCGCGCTTCCGGCGTCCATGCGTGCGAGCATGAGCAGCATTTCCACGAGGTCCTGTGTGGACCGGCAAATGTGCAGACACTTGTCGAGCGCGGCGCGATACTGCTCCGCATCGCGCTCGCGCGACAATATCACTTCCGCGGTGGCGCGAATGCCCGCGAGCGGTGTGCGCAGTTCGTGCGCCACGTTTGCGGTCAGCGCTTTTTCTCGATCAAAAGCGTCGGCGAGTCGAACGAGCAGTTCGTTCAGCCGCCTAATGACGGGCTGCAACTCATTCGGAGCGGTGGCTCGGTCGATTACCGCCGACAGGCTGCTCTCGTCGACCCGGCTGATGGCTTCCGCGAGGTCGCTGACAGGGCGCAGTCCGGCGCGCACCGTTACGAGCAAGACGGCAATGGTTAGCGTCAAGGCGCAAAGCCCGACGACGAGCATGCCGAAGCGCAGACGGTCGAGCACACCTTGCAGGTCCAGCGTATCGCGCGCGAGCCAGAGCGTCAGCTTGGGTGCTTCGTCCGGTTGCGGATGGTCCTCTTCGCTGCGCGGCGTAAAGGTGATGTGTGCCAGTCGGCCTGGCCTGCCGTCGGGAAGAAGGGCGCTAATGGTTGATGATTCGTTGATCCGCCCATTGGGCAGGGCAAGCGCCCGATCGCCGAGAGACTGCGAGCGGGCGACGAGGGCGCCATCGGGCAGGCGGATCTCGAAGTATTCCGGACGGTCGGCACCGGAAAACTCCATCAACTTGACGTCGCCAATTTCCACTTCGTACGCATCGCCCTCCTGCTCGACGAGATTCGCGAGTGTCCGCGCCTTGGAGTGTAGCGTTGCATCGAACTCGGCAAGCAGCGCAGATTTGATGACGGCGTGCAGCACGACGCCCGAGACAATGAGGACGACCGCGGTGCCGAGTGTCGTACCGCACAGCAACCGGGTTTGCAGAGAACGCGCCATGGTCATTCACCGAGAACGTAACCCTGTCCACGGCGCGTGTGGATCAGCGGGGGGAGAGTGGGGTGTTCCAATTTCTTGCGCAGGTAGCCGATGTAAACGTCCACGACGTTGCTCTCTGCCGAATCGTGAAAGCTGTAAAGGTGTTCCCAAACGTCGGTACGGGTGACTACTTCGCCGGCGCGCATGGCCAGGAATTCCAGTAGCGCATATTCGCGAGCCGTAAGTTCGATGTTGCGGTCGCCCCGACGGACGGTGCGGGCTGCGGTATTCACTTCCAGATCTTGGACACGAATCAGCGGGTTGGCTATGTCGTACCCGCGTCGCGTGATCGCGCGCACCCTCGCCATGAGTTCTTCGAACGCGAACGGTTTGGTGAGATAGTCGTCCGCACCCAAGTCGAGGCCGTACACGCGATCCGCGACGGTGTCCTTGGCGGTAAGCAGGAGGACGGGCGTAGTTCCGTCGGCGTCGCGGATTTTGCGCAGGATTGTCAGTCCGTCGATTCTCGGCAACATGATGTCGAGTATGATCGCGTCATAGGTGTTCGCTTGCGCATACCACAGACCTTCTTCGCCGTCCTGCGCGCTGTCCACCGCGAAACCCGCTTCCCCCAGTCCCTGTGCGATGGACAAGCGCAGCGGGGCGTAGTCTTCGACGATCAGCACACGCATGACGCAACAGGATGCAGCGAGGTATGCCGGTGGTCAATTCGCAGGTGAACGCCCCGATCAATTGTCGTCGTCATCATCGTCATCGTCCGCATCATCGTCGTCGCCGTGGTCGCGCCCGTGGTGTACGTCCTTGCCGGCAGGGGTGAGGAGTACTTCGTGCGACTTGCCGTTGGCGCGCCCTTCCAACTCGTAGAGAACGATTGTCTTGCGTTCGACTTTGACCTTGGCATCGGCTCCAAAGTGGTTTGCCGCAGCCGCTTGCACAGCCGGGGGTGCGTCGGCCAGCGCGATCGTTTCCTCCATCTCCAGGAGTGTTCCATCGGCGGTGACGCTCGCTTCGTGTGTCGTGCCGTTCGCCTGCCACTCGGCTTCGTAAACAGTCGCGCCGTGTTTCCGCTCCTGCTCCACCTCGGTGATGGTGGAACCCGCTGCGAGTTTTGTGAGTGCTGTGCGCGCGGCTTCGGGGATTTGATCCAGTGCCGTCTTCTCGTCACCGCCAGCCGATGAGACAAAGCATAGCGCGACGAGCGCGGTCATGCCCGTTCCAATCCTTGCCCATCGCTGCATTCGTGTCGTCATTTCAGTACCTCCGTGCAAATGGTAATAGGTGCATTCCTTCCGTGATCCCGATCACGGACGCCTATTCTGATACCGCAACACGGATGAGAGGAGAATGAGAACTAGATGACGTTTTTGAAAGCTGGACGGGCTGGCCATGGCGACACCGCGCCGGTATGCGTGCTCCTGGCACGTTGGGCTGGGTGATTCACTCGGAGGTCCGTTCCGCTTCCGCTGGAACAGATGCGAATCCGGCCACGAGTGGATGTTCGTCGCCGCTCAGGCGTTGGACGAGTGCTTTCGTGCGGAACGCAGGGTGCTGTTGCACGATTGCGGCTGCGTAGAGTCTGGCCCACCATTGGTCGTGGTTGGCGAGCTTGGCGAGTTCTTCCGCGGCTTGTGGTTCGATTGTGTTTTCGTCGAGGAATCCATTGCGCTGCTTCCAGAGCACTTCGCTGATGACGTGGTCCGCCATCAGGATTTCGCGCAGGGATGCGGGCTTGTGAACGCTTGAGGCGCGGAGCATGGTGCGCAGCGCTTGACTCGGGTCGACCGTGTACATGTGCTCGACGAGGCCGAGGGGGATGGGTCGGTCCTCACGGACCGCGGTGGCGATGATCGCACGGTATGTCGAGAAGTTCGGCGGGCGATCGGCTGACCGATCTTCGTAACCGCCGAGCATGTTGCCAACCTGGGCTTTGAGTGACGCGTCGTCGCTTTCGAGCAGCGGGACGAGGGCTTGGACCACCGTGTCGTCGGGGATTTTGAATTCGCGAATGACCGTGCCCGCGAGCAGCGCGTCGCGTTCGTTGTCAGCCGTTGTGGTGAAGATGGCCAGCTGTTGAAGGAGGGCGGTGCGATCAGCCGTATCGGCTTGGCGGATGCGGTCCCATGCCGTTTGCTTCGCGCCGGCGTCTTCGGTTGACGCGATGGTGCGCAGGTCGGTCTGGATCGCGTCATTTGCTGCCGGTACGGCCGCGATGCATGCCGCGGCGAGCAGCGCCGCCATTACGAATTTCCCCAGCGTTCGTGCGTACATACTTCGCGTACTCCCTTCAGCGCGTGATGCGCGGTGTCAGCGTTGACTCCATGAGGCTGCGGACCTGAATGTAGTCGTCGACCTCGAAGTGCGTCGAGTTCGCGCCCCACGGGGTGGTTTCTACGTCGAGCCCGGTGGGCGGCGGGTTGGAGTTTGTGACCGGGCCGCCATCCAAGCCGAGGTCTTCAAAGAACGAGCCGTGCTGGTAGTGGTTCAGGTGATAGGCACTGCTCGGCGGGCGGCGCAGCTCCTGGTTCACGTCGATGTCGGAGTTGTTGCGGACCGAATCCACGTACGACGTGTAGCCGATTGTGAAAAGGCCAAGGCCGGCGCGGTTCACGTCGAGGCGGTCAGCCAGGCTGTAGGTCGATCCTCCGCCGTGGCTGTAGCCGAAGATGGCGATCTCGTCCACGAGGCGGTGCTGGATCGCGGTCGCGGTTTCGTTGTAGACCGCGCCGGAGCCATCGGCAGATACGTTGTCCTCGTCGTACATGTGCACGTCAAAACCAAGTCCGTAGAGCGCTGTGCCCACGACGAAGGTGCCGCTGTTGGCTTCGACGGGCACGGTTGGTACCTGGCCTTCGCCGCCCAGCGCGAGCACGATGCCGTGGAACGTGTGGAACGTGAGGCTGTCCTTCACGACGTTCGAGAAGGCGGGCTCAACCTGCAAGGTAGCGACGCCGTGCACGGCTGACTCCCATTCGACCCACAAGGTCAGCGACGTTTCGGTCGGGCCGACGGGCAGCGGTACCGATTTCGTGCTGGGGAAAACGATATTGGTGCCGGGCTGCTTGTTGCGCGTGGTCCAGATGGTCATCGCGCTGGTGCTTTTGCGCAGCGTGAGTTCGGCGCCGGGCGGATCGACAGTGAGGACGACTTCGATGAGGTCGTCCTCGCCCGACGGGTCGGCGTCGCCGTTGTTGATGCGGATGCCGGGTCCGAGCTGCTCATCGTTTTCCCAATCGTCAGGCACGGCTGTCCGCGCGAAGGGGAAGTATGCGGTGCCGTGCTGCGGGCGATACGCTGTCAGGTTGGCGAGTGTCCCCGGTGCGCCGGTGCAGTCGGGCGGGGCTTCGTCCGAAACGCCCGCGAAGAGCCGCATGAAGATCGCGTAATCGGCGAGGTCGATCGCGCCGTTGCCGTCGAGATCGGCGCAGGCGCATGTTGCGAACGATTGTGGGTCCTCGCCGATGCAGGAGTTCAGCAGCGCGAAGTCGACCGACGTGGCAAAGCCGTCACCATCCAGGTCGCCGCAGCCGGCCGTGCATTCGCTGATGCCGGCGTACGCCGATCCAGCGGCAGCACAAATCACGAACAAGGCGATGACGATCGTTTTTCCCTGGCACCGAATCCCCATGACGACCCAGCATAGAAAGTTGTCGGCGTGGTTACCAGTGTTGCGAGGAGTTCGGCGGCAAAGGCATGTTGCCGCATCGCTGTAGGGGTATCCAGGGGGTTGTTACGTCCTGGAATCACAGCCACAATGCGTCTTGATCAACCGTTGCACGTTTGTCCAGGAGCATCCTCATGTCGTTGAAATCTTCGGCAGTCCTTTCCTTGATCGCGATGTTCGCTCTGGCCTTTTGCGGTTGCAGCCAGCGGAAGTCCTGCGCGTCGTGCGCGCCTTGCGCATCTGCGCTAAAGAGCGTTGCTCCCACGCCGCACGCGGACAAGTCCGAGCGTGCGATCGACTATCGCCGTTACCCGGTCGATGGTCGCGGGTTCAGCCCGGTGGGCAAGTTCCTCGCGAGCGCCGAGCCGGTGGTCGATGACGCCGAGGGGTCGCTGAATCCCTACGTGCTGCGCGTGATCGAAGCGTACCCGACTGACGGTTCATATCCGTATCACTGCAAGCCGCTCGAGTACGATATCTACAACGGCGTGACCGAGGACATCTGGTATCAGGGGCGGGTGGTGGCGAAAGCCTATCCCGACGGCTCGCGGTGCAGCTATTGCTGCGGGCTGACGTTTGAGATTTTCTGCCGGGCGATGGAGCTGCGCAATCGGGCGAAGGGCCTTCAGCCGGACGCGTTCAACGGCATGTGCTTCACCGATCTCTTCAACCTGTTGCAACTTTGGTACATCGAGGGGAAGGGCGACAGCCCGCAGCGCGGCATCGTTGCGTACGGGCTTGGGCGGGCGATCGAGGATTGGGAAGAGGCGAAGGCCGGCGACTTCTGCGACTTCAGTCGCAACAACAAGACCGGCCACTCGGTGATTTTCCTGGAGTGGACGCGCGATGATGCCGGTAAGATCACGGGTATGAAATACTTCTCGTCAAACAGTAAAGGCGTGGGCCCGCAGACCGAGTACTTCTCCGACACCGGCGGCAAGCTGCTGCGCAAGTGGGTGCGCCTCGCCCGCGTGGGCAGCATCGACGCATACAAGCCGTTCAATCGATTGGATATTCCCCAGCGCCAAGCCTACGCCCCGACCCAGCCGGGGAGGTCGTAGGTGCGCAAATGGTTAGGGCGCCTATCAATATTCCCGTGGGACCGGCTTGCCAGCCGGTCATGACCGGTTAGAAAACCGGTCCCACAAAGTATTGCCATCGGTTCATCGTCTCACGTGCGAACGCGCCATGTCGCTGCTCCGCGACCTCGGATACCGCCCCAAGCTCAGCGGCCGGGTGGCCCACCCCGTTGCGGGGTGGGGTCGCGATGATCCGGCGACTGCATGTGGCGCCACTTCGTCGACGATCCGCACCAGAGCAGTGGCCAGGCGCCGTCTCAGTCCATCCGCAGGATCGACGCGTCGCAGAGGTCGTAGTGGCGGTAGCTGCTCCAATTCCAGTCATCGGCTGTGGCCACCAGGCACACGCCGAACTTCGTGTGCATGTACTTGAGCTCGTCTCGACCAACATGCGTAAAGCTCTAACGATTCAGAGTGCTGCAACGCGCGACGCAAGAACTCAGCAAGTTTTGTTCGTGAGTCGCGCTTTTGACCTTTCAGGAAGTTCATCGGCGGATCAGCGCTGGATTGAAAACCGCACCCGCATCCTTCGTGTGCGCCGGACGTAGCAGACATGAGGCTTCGAGAAATGCTCAATACGGGCTGTGGCGCCTCGCAAATCGTCAACACAGAAGCCCGGGCATTCATCGTTCCACGGCTGGCGTGGAGCGGAACATCCGAACCGACGTAGACCATCAAGCACATGCCACCAGTATAATGTTGATTTGTGTCATCAGGAATCGACTGATCAGCGGAGTCCTGAAAGCCACAGCCAAGGTATCTGCACCGGCAAGGCGTATGTCGAACTTGGCGTGAGCGACAAAGCTCGGCTGGGTGGCCCATCCCATGAAGGGATGGGCCACCCGACCCAATAGCAAATTGAGTGTGATCATCCATTTTGGGACCAGAACTAAGACTTTGCTGGATGGGCGCCTGTTTGTTGTTTACCGCTCAACAACCATGGCGCGCCGAAAGGCATTGGTTGATGTCACGGTGGCCCACATCCGATTGGGCTTGATTTGCCCGAACTTCTATGTTCGGGGTAGCTGACGATGGCGGAAACATGACTACAGCAATTCCGCGATCTGAATCCCGTTTAGGGCTGCGCCTTTTCTTAGTTGGTCGCCGGCTATGAACATTTCTATGCCGCGGTTGTCGTTGCGGCTTATGTCTTGGCGGATTCTGCCTACCAGTACGTCGTCCTGGCCGCTGGCTTCTATGGGCATGGGGAAGTGTTGCGGGCTGCGTTGGTCCACGATCTTCACGCCGGGGGCGTCTTTCAGGATGGCTCTCACTTCATCCGGCGTGATCGGATTGGTGAATTCCAAATTGATCGACTCGCTGTGAGCGCGCATCACCGGTACGCGTACGCAGGTCGCGGCGATGTTGATCGCCTCGGTGTGGAACATCTTGCGCGTCTCGTTCACCATCTTCATCTCTTCAGTGTTGTAGCCGTTCTCGTAGAGATCGGAGTTGTGGCTGAAGAGGTTGAACGCGTACTGGAAGGGCATCAGCTTGGGCTGTGCCGGTTTGCCGTCGAGCACATCGCGGGTCTGCTGTTCGAGTTCATTCATCGCGGCTTGGCCGGCGCCGCTGGCGGCTTGATAGGTGCTGACCACCATGCGTTTGACCGGGTTGGCGCGGTGGAGCGGCCACACGGGCACGACCATGATGATGGTCGAGCAGTTGGGATTTGCAATAACGCCCTTGTGGGCCTTCACATCCTCGGGATTCACTTCGGGCACGACGAGCGGCGTCGCGGGGTCCATGCGAAATGCCGACGAATTGTCGACCACCACGCAGCCAGCCGCGGCTGCGATCGGCGCGTACTGCTTGCTGATCCCCCCACCCGCGCTGAAGAACGCGAGATCAACGCCGTTGAAGCTGTCGGGGCCGAGTTCCTCGACTGTCAGTTCGTTGCCTTTGAGCGGAATGCGTTTGCCCGCGCTGCGCGCCGAAGCGAGCAGTCGCACCTTCTTCGCGGGCAGTCCGCGCTGTTCGAGCAGCGCGAGGAATTCCAAACCAACGGCACCGGTGGCACCGACAACAGCAACGCAGTCAAACATCTCGAAGTCACCCTGCAAAGCAGTCAAAATAGGTAAATTTCGGGCCGCACTAGAACAACTTTCGGTCCATGGTAGACGGTAGCAAAAGGCCCCTGGATCGTCAATCGCGGGGGGTGGTGTTGGGGGACAAGTAGTTGTCATTTAAGGGGTTGACTCTGCCGCTGGCGGGTTGCTAGACTACCGCCCCGCGCCGGCGAGCGGAGAGGTAACGAGCGCGTAAGTCAAGCGCTTCTCTTTTTTCTCCGCGTTTGTGACAAACGTAACGAAGTCACCGGCGGAGCGCGGAATGCGGGACGATCACAAGAGCGATTCGAGCGATTCTTCGAAGCCATCTGACGCCGGTCGAAAGGGCGGCGACAGCGGCAACAAGCTCGGTCCCTCGCTGTGGGGTCTCGCGGGGATGGGTTTCGATCTCGCGGCTGCTGTTGCGGGATTCACACTCATCGGCTGGTGGGCGGACAGTCACTGGAACACATCGCCGCGTTACACGGTGGTCGGAGTTGTTTTGGGGCTGATCGGTGGGATGTACAACCTGCTGCGGCGGGCGTTGAAGGCGTCGAAAGACGCGAATCAAGCCTTTCGCGAGCACGACACCCACGATAATCGCGACACCTAAGGTGATTGCGACGCTCAGAGGATCGCACCGGAAGATCGGATGACCGCATGACTGGGCGGGCGGACAACTTCGCCAGCCGTTACCTGCGGGTGGTTCTTCTGAGCGTGGTGCTTGGCGCTTTGATCGCCGCCATCGGTTTTCTGCCGACGCGGCGAATCGCGGGCGATGCCGGATTGACAGCCATGCTCGCGGGCTGTGCGATTGCGGTGCTCGCGGGTTGGGGCGGAGGCCTCGTCGCCTGTCAGACGGGCGGGACCGCAGCCGACCGTGTTAACCGCATGCTGGGGGCAACGGCATTGCGGTTGGTCGTGGCGGCTGGTCTTGCGGTCGCGGCGGCGCTGAGCGGGATGTTTGCGATCAAACCGCTGCTGCTTTGGGTGGCGATCGCGTATATGGTCACGCTCGCGGGCGAAACGGTGCTGATCGTGCGGTGGGTGAAATCGGATCATCCACCGAGTGGAACTGAGAAAGACTCGAAGTCGACATGATCGCAATACTCGCATCCAGCAACCCGCTGACGCACGTCGTGCAGCATCCGTACATTCAGTACGGCAGCAAGCCGGGGCTGTTCACCAGCTTCACGCTGCTGAGCAATCAGATCGCGATGATGATCCTGGCGGCACTGCTCCTGATCGGGGTCGTGGTGCGGGCGGGCACGCGACGCCGGGGCAGGGACGGGATCGACGCGCTGGTTCCGAAGGGTTTCGGTAACTTCCTCGAACTCGTTTGCGAATACCTGCGGAACGAAGTTGCCCGGCCTGCATTGGGCGCGCACACCGATCGGTTCATCAAGTACATCTGGACGGTGTTCTTCTTCATCTTCACGTGCAATCTGCTCGGTTTGATGCCGTTTGACGCGATTGGGTATTTCCTGGCGGGAATGAAGCCGGTGCACATTGGCGGGACCGCGACGGCGAATATCTTCACGACCGTGACGCTGGCGGTGTGTACGCTGCTGATGATGGTCGTCAACGGGCTGCGGATCGGCGGCACAGCGTACCTCGCGCACTTTTGCCCGGGTCCGTTGTACATGGCGCCGTTGCTGGTGCCGGTCGAAATCCTCGGGACGTTTGCCAAGATCTTCGCACTCAGCGTGCGTTTGTTCGCCAACATGATGGCGGGTCACATTCTGCTGGCCGTGCTGCTCGGATTTACCGCGAGCGCGTTTGCAGCCGGTGCGATGACCGGTGTTGGCGTGACGATTCCGGTGGTGCTGGGTTCGGTCGCGATCAACTTCCTGGAATTGTTCGTCGCGGCGCTTCAGGCGTTCATCTTCGCGTTCCTGACGACGCTGTTCATCGGCATGAGCGTGAACGTGCATCACGATGATCACGGTCACGGTGACCATGAGCATCATGATCCGGAGCTTGTGGACTACGAAGCGGTACACGGAGCGGCTGACGCGTCCGTGCCGCCGGCGCACTAGACATCATAACATCGCCATGCCCGGACAGATCGTGGGGCAGTCGGGTCGTGAGGCGTGAGAGCGTGATGGCGATGAAGTAAGGGCGATCAACCCCGCGGGATCGTCGCGAAGGCAGTGATAGAAAGGCTGGAGTTTACGATGAGCAAGAAGAATGCTTGGTTGGCGCTGGGGGCGATCGTTCTCGGCATGTTCATGATGACCGGTAGCGCGATGGCGGAAGATAACCAGGGCGCCGGTGATGCCATGCACGCGGCTGGCAAGGCGACGTTCCTGGATGCCGATGGTGCCCGCAAGTTGGGCGGTTCGATCGGTGCCGGTCTCGTCATCATGGGCGGTGCCGCGGGTATCGGCCGGATCGGTGGCAGCGCTGTCGAGTCGATGGCGCGTCAGCCGGAAGCGGCTGGCAACATCTCGACCGCGACGATTATTACCGCGGCGATGATCGAAGGTGCCACGCTGTTCGCGGTCGTGGTCACGCTTCTGGCAGTGCTGTAGTTCGAGGCTAGTTTCGTCGCCGGTGCGGGTAGTGTTGCTGCCCGCACCAGCGATGCTTTGCAGGCGAGTTGTTGGCGACGTTCATTTGGGTGTGGTCACCATGATGCGAACACGAATCACATACGCAACCTGGATCGCGGTTCTTGCGGCGGGGCTGCCGGCCTTTGCGGCTGAGCATGGCGGCGAAGCGCCCAACCCGTTTGCGGGTGACTTCGGCAATGCCGTTTGGACGTTGGTGATTTTCCTGATCGTGCTGTTCGTGCTGGGCAAGTTCCTCTGGGGACCGATCCTCAAGGGGTTGCAGTCACGCGAGGAGTTCATCGTCAAGTCGCTCAGCGATGCGGACAAAGCCAACAAGGAAGCGCAAGCGCAACTCGCCAAGTACACCGAACAACTCAACGCCGCGCGTGCGGAAGCGACCGCGATCGTTGAAGAAGGTCGCCGCGACGCGGAAGCAGTGAAGCGCACGATTCAGGATGAGGCGAAGAAGGAATCGGACGCGATGATCGCGCGCGCGAAGCGCGAAATCGGCGTCGCACGCGACTCAGCCGTTCGTGAGTTGTACGACCTGGGCGGTAAGCTCGCGACGCAGGTTGCGGGCAAGATCATCAGCCGGGAGTTGAGCCCGGCAGACCATGAGCGGTTGATTCAAGAGTCCATCGCGGAGTTGGGCAAGGTTGATGCGCGGTCGAATTGATTCCTGGCTGTGGGGCCGGCCTTCCAGCCGGTCATGACCGGTTGGAAAACCGGTCCCACAGACATAGTTGTAGCTGCATGATGGTTTACTGAAGTCGAGTTTGACGACAAACGGTAGGCGTTGATGGCAGGTTTTGATCACAACAGTACGTCGATCGCGGACAGTTACGCGAAGTCGCTGCTCGAATTGACCGAGCAGGCGCGCACCACCGATTCGGTGGTCGGCGCGTTCCGCGATTTCGTCGAGTACATCGGACGCGATACCGCGTTCCATGACTTCCTGACGAGTCACGCGGTGGACACCGATCGCCGGGCAGCCGTTCTGGAAAAACTCTTCCGCGGCAAGCTCGACGATCTGCTGCTCAGCGCCGTGCAGGTGATCAATCGTAAGGGGCGGTGCGAGTTGATCCCGCTCATCTACGATCGCTATCGCCTCGCGGTCGAGGAAGTACGCAACGAAGTTGACGTTTACGTGACCAGCGCGGTGCCGCTGAGCGATGCATCACGAACGCAACTTACGCAAGCGGTCACCCGCGTCGCGGGCAAGACGCCGCGTATCGTTGAGCAGGTTGATCCGAACATTCTCGGCGGATTGATCGTGCGGATCGGGGACGAAAAGCTGGACAACAGCGTGGCCCGTCAGCTCGCGGCGATTGCCGGAAAGCTCGACGAGCGCACGGTGCAGGAAATACACAGCGGTCGCGAGTATGTCGACGCGCCTGCCGGATAGTAATGATACATGAATTGTGGGACCGGTTTTCTAACCGGTCATGACCGGCTGGAAAGCCGGTCCCACATGGGTGCTGGATTGCCGGGCCCGCAGTCAAAGGTAGATGATGGCATGAAATTCAAGGTAGACGAAATCTCGTCCGTGCTCCGCGAGGAGATCAGCCAGTACCAGTCGACCATCGACGTGGCTGAGGTCGGCAAGGTCCTCGAAGTCGGTGACGGAATTGCCCGTCTCTACGGTCTGAGCAACGCGATGGCCGGCGAGATGGTGGAATTCTCAAACGGCGAAATGGGCCAGGTGCTCAACCTCGAAGAGGGCTCGGTCGGTGTCGCCGTTCTGGGTAACTACCTGGGCATTCGCGAAGGCGATGAGGTCAAGCGCACCGGCAAGCTGCTCAGCGTGCCTTGCGGCCCGAAGACGATCGGCCGCGTGGTTGACCCGCTGGGTCGTCCGCTCGACGGCAAGGGTGCGATCGACACGCCGCTGAGTCGTCCGCTGGAATACAAGGCGCCGGGTATCGCGCCGCGCCAGCCGGTGACCGAGCCGCTCCAGACCGGTCTGAAGGCCATCGACAGCATGATCCCCATCGGTCGCGGCCAGCGCGAGCTGATCATCGGCGACCGCAAGACGGGGAAAACCGCTATCGCGCTCGACACGATCATCAACCAGCGCAACTCGGGCGTGATCTGCGTGTACGTCGCGATCGGCCAGAAGGAATCAACGGTGGCTGCCGTCGTCGAGACGCTGCGCGAGCACGGTGCGATGGACTACACCATCGTCGTATCGGCTGGTGCGTCCGACCCCGCTCCGCTTCAGTACATCGCGCCGTACTCCGGTTGCGCGATGGCGGAGTACTTCATGTACGAAGAAGGCAAAGCCACGCTCTGCGTGTACGACGACTTGTCGAAGCAGGCACAGGCGTATCGCCAGATGTCGCTGTTGCTGCGTCGTCCGCCGGGTCGTGAAGCCTACCCCGGTGACGTGTTCTACCTGCACTCGCGTCTGCTCGAACGCAGCTGCAAGCTCGTCGACGAGTACGGTATCGTTCCGAAGAGCACCGCCGGTGACAGCAAGGACCGCAGCGTCGCCAAGACGCACCCGCAGGGCCTTGAAGCGCCGAAGGAATTCCGCCCGGACGATGAGAAGGGCTTGTATCACCGCAATGAAGGTCACGAGCGGGCGGAGGCGTGGTTGAACTCGCTGCCCGACAAGGACCAGTACAAGGTTCACCGCTTCCCGGATTCGGGCGGTTCGCTGACGGCATTGCCGGTCATCGAGACGCTGGAAGGCGAAGTGTCCGCGTACATTCCGACGAACGTGATTTCGATCACCGACGGTCAGATCTATCTCGAACCGGACCTGTTCTTTGCCGGTATTCGCCCGGCGGTCAACGTCGGTATCAGCGTGTCGCGCGTGGGTGGTAACGCCCAGGTGAAGGCGATGCGGAAGGTTTCCGGTTCGTTGCGTTTGGACCTGGCGTCCTTCCGCGAGTTGGAAGCGTTCGCCCAGTTGGGTACCGATCTCGACAAAGCCACGCAAGCGCAGCTCGATCGCGGTTTGCGCATGGTCGAGTTGCTCAAGCAGCCGCAGTACGTGCCGTACGACGTAGCGGACCAGGTGCTTGCGATCTTCGCTGGTTCGAAGGGTTTGCTCGACTCGCTGCCGCCGAACAAGGTGCTCGATTTCGAGAAGAAGATGCTGAAGATGATCAAGGACGAGTTCCCCGAGCTGCGTAACGAGATCTCCGAGAAGAAGGTGATTTCGGACGAGCTTTCGGAGAAGCTGGTCGAGGTCATTGGGAATTACAAAAAGACGTACACTGCGGGATAGTTCTGTGGGGCGGGCCTTTGAGGCTGCCATGACCGGTTGGAAAACCGGTCCCACATGGGTACTGAACTACGCACTGAAGGTATTTGATCGATGGCGAACAGGCGACAACTGGTTAAGCGACGTGCGTCGGTGCGCAACATCCGCAAGATCACGCGGACGATGCAGCTCATCGCCACCGCGCGCTTTCAGAAGTCGCTGAGCCGGGCCACCGCGACCAAGCCTTACGCGAACAAGCTCGCGGACATGGTGGCGGCGGCTTCGCGCAAGACGGGTGAATCCAAGCAGCCGTTACTCGAAGAGGGCGACGCGAAGCGCTCCGCGCTGATCGTGCTCACGAGCAATCGCGGGTTGTGCGGCGGGTTCAACGGCAACGTTCTGCGTACCGCGATGGCTGCCCTCAAGGAACGCCGGGCTGCTTCGGACGAAGCGCTCGACCTGCACGTTTATGGCAAGAAGGGCATCAACTACTTCCGTTTCCTCGGCGAGGAGATGGCGGTTTCGTTCGCGGGCATCGCGGATCAGCCGACGTTCGAGCAGGTTGCGGCGGTCGCGGACAAGTTGATGGACGCATTCAAGAAGGGCGAGCTGCGCACGGTGGACGTGTGCTACATGCAGTTCGTCTCGACCGGTGTGCAGCGGCCGGCAATTACTCGGCTGCTGCCGCTGGCGAAGGTTGAACCGGCGGCTTCGGGCGACGACGCCGCGAGTGCGCGCGATGTTGCGTACGACTACGTGCCCAGTGCTGAGGATCTGCTCAAGGAGTTGTTGCCCGCGACGGTGCGGATGCGTCTCTTCCAGTGTTTCAACGATTCAGCCGTCAGCGAGCAGGTGGCGCGCATGGTTGCGATGAAGGCTGCGACCGACGCTGCGGGTGACATGATTCGTCTGCTGACGCAGCAGTATAACCGTGCCCGCCAGACGGCGATCACGATGGAGTTGCTGGACATCATCGGCGGCGTTGCGGCGATTTCATAGAGAACGGTTACGTTTGGATTTGAACCACCAAGGCACCAAGAACGGCAGGAATGATGAGTGATTAATGCTGAATGATGAATGGCTCGTCCGACGCGGTGCGTTCATTCATCATTCATAATTCAGCATTCATCATTACGAGCCTTGGTGGTTTGCCAGTTTGTTGATCAACGGAAATTGAGGTTATCGTCATGGTTGCGGCGACAGGTACTACCGGTAAGGTGACGCAGGTCATCGGTTCGACGCTCGATGCGGAGTTTTCCGAAGAGAGTCTTCCGGCGATCTACAACGCGCTTCAGACCGAAGTCGAGACGGAAGTGCTCGGCAAGATCACGAGGCAGACGCTGTGGTGCGAAGTCGCGCAGCATCTTGGCGGCGGACGCGTGCGTGCGATTGCGCTGGGTTCGACTGACGGTTTGGCACGCGGCACCAAGATCGTCGACACCGGCGCGCCGGTTTCGGTCCCGGTCGGCGAAGGCACGCTCGGTCGCGTGTTCAACCTCGTGGGCGAACCGATCGATGGCCGCGGCGAAGTGAAGGTCACCGAGCGCCGTCCGATCCACCACGAACCGCCCGAGTTCGATCAGCTCACGCCGAAGACCGAGTTGTTCGAAACCGGCATCAAGGTCATCGACCTGCTCTGCCCGCTGGTGCGTGGTGGTAAGGCCGGTCTGTTTGGCGGTGCGGGCGTCGGCAAGACGGTTATCATTCAGGAACTCATCGCGCGACTCGCGCGTTTCCACAGTGGTTATTCCTGCTTCGCCGGCGTGGGGGAACGCACCCGCGAGGGCAACGACCTTTGGCTCGAAATGCAGGAAGCCAAGATCGGCGATACCGGCAAGAGCGTTATCGACCAGACGGTGATGGTGTTCGGTCAGATGAACGAGCCGCCGGGCGCGCGTCTTCGCGTGGCGCTGTCGGCGCTGACCATGGCTGAGCACTTCCGCGATCAGACCGGTGCGGACACGCTGCTCTTCGTCGACAACATCTTCCGTTTTTCCCAGGCAGGTTCGGAAGTGTCCGCTCTCCTCGGTCGTATGCCGTCGGCGGTGGGGTATCAGCCGACGCTGGCTACGGAGATGGGCGAGTTGCAGGAACGCGTCACCTCGACGAGCAAGGGTGCGGTCACCAGTATCCAGGCGATCTACGTGCCTGCGGACGACTACACCGACCCGGCACCTGCCACCGCGTTTACCCACCTGGACAGCACGGTGAACCTCGAACGCAGCATCGCGGAGAAGGGTATCTACCCCGCCGTCGATCCGCTCGCGTCGTCGTCGCGCATCGTCGACCCGAACTACGTCGGCGAGCGTCACTACGCGGCTGCTCGTCAGGTGCAGCAGATTCTTCAGCGTTACCGCAGCTTGCAGGATATCATCGCGATTCTCGGTGTCGACGAACTCAGCGAAGAGGACAAGCTGGTCGTCGCCCGGGCGCGTAAGATCGAGCGTTTCCTCTCCCAGCCGTTCTTCGTGGCGGAGGTGTTTACCGGATTCCCGGGCAACTACACCTCACTCGAGGATACGATTCGTTCGTTCGAGGAACTCTGCGAAGGCAAGTGGGACCACCTGCCCGAGCAGGCGTTCATGTATGTCGGTACGATCGAAGAGGCAGCCGCCAAGGCCGAGAAGCTCAAGGCGCAGTAGTGGGTGCCCACAGAGCCGTGCCCGTGAGGAAGCGGACGGCCAACCGAGCCGCGACTGTAAGGGAGCGGACAATAAAGTGGGAAAGTGAGAAAGTTAGAAGGTGAGAAGGTGTAATAGTCGCGCGTGGGATGTAGTTTGGAGCGCGTGACTGATCCGTTGATACGGAACTATTTCTCAAAGCATCCGCGGGCGATTCGCCCGTGTGGCATAATCCGGTGGTTTAGGAATTCCCAAGTCCCCAAGGGGCGACCGAGACGTGGCAGACAAGACCTTCAATTGCAACGTGCTGACGCCTGAACGCAGCGTCCTCAAGACCGAAGCCACCTTCGCAGCCATCCCGGCGTCGGACGGCGAGATCGGTGTCATGCACGACCGCGCGCCGCTGCTCTGTCGCCTCGGTGTGGGCATTCTGCGACTGGAAACACCGGAAGGTCCGAAACGCATCTACGTCGATGCCGGTTTCGCCGAGGTGAACGACAACCAGCTCACCGTGCTTACGGAGCAGGCTGCTTTTGCCAAGGACGTCGACGTGGAGGCTGAGCGGGCGGCGGAAGCGGAAGCGCGCCAGCGTCACGCAGCCAATGCGGATGAGCAGGAAGCACGCCAGCGCGCGATCAAGCGGGCTGCCATGAAGCAGAAGCTCGCCGGACGGTCATAGGCAACCTCTCTGAATCCCATTCAGCCAATAATCTGTCGGACGTAACGGCGGTGAAGTCTAGGCTGCGCGGGCATCCTGCCTGCGTGGATTTGCATCCTTCGGTTTGCGGCGTCACGGATCGACGATCCCCTCGCGGATGGCGTAGCGCGCCAGCGCGACGCGATCGTGAATCTCCAGCTTGCGCATGAGGTTGACGCGGTGCTTGTCAGCCGTCTTGTAGCTGACCTGCATTTCTTCGCCCGCGGCTTTTAGGCTCAGCCCGCTGGCGAGAAGGCGAAGCAGTTCCAGTTCGCGTTTGGTGAGTTGCTGCAAACGGGTCCGCTCCGAGCCGGACATGGCTTCGCCGTCGGCATCTGCCACGCGATCGCGCGCCCGCCGCGAATAGCAGTACTCCCCGCGAAACACGCCACGGATGGCGTCGCAGACAACCTTGGGCTCTTCGTCGTTGATCACCAAGCCCTGGACTTTGGCTTCGAGAAGTTGGGCGATGGCCCGGTCGGACCAGTCTTTGCTGAGCGCTACGATGCCGATGTCGGGGAACCGTCGGCGCAGGAGGGTGGTCTTGCCTTTGACCTCGCCCTTGAGCGAGTCGATGTTGATCACCGCGACGTTGCAGGTTTTCCCAATGCGGGCGGCGTCGATGTCCTCGACGCGACCGACGGTCTGCACGACGGTGAGGTCGTCCTCGCGGTCAATCACGAGACGAAGGCCTTCACGCAACAGCGCCCGGTTATCGATAATGAGTACGCGTATCATGCCATAAGCCTGATCATCAGCACCTGGGCAGACGCGACAACCGACCCGTTGGACTCGCGGAGAGGAGTATTCTTGCGCGCGACCAACCGGTTACTCAATTCGTGGTCGACGCGGCCTAACCGTGCGGCGGCGTTGCATGACTTGATGGTTACGGCGGCCAGCGAACGATCACACAAAATGCACGGCAATCAGTAACGTCTGTCCAGCCGCAGTGTACATCGGCAAGAAGCTGCCGCCATAGGGTATATGCCGCAGTTGTGTCCTGAACAGCTAAGTTTGTGCACCTTAATGGGCATGCGAATTGGCGCAGCTCAATTCTTCCCAAGTGTACATTCGCCAGAGATTCCTGGAGGTTTGGATAATGCGGTTCGCGCAAATTCGGGCGTTCCAAAGTTCGCGTGGCCTGTTTGTTTCGTGGTGCTCTGCGCTAGCGGATTGGTGGGCTGGGGGATAGACTGCGGGTCGGCACCGGTGCGGACGCAGCGCCGACTGGTTGCGAGAGGCGGTTTCTATCATGATTTCGCTGATGCAGCTCCTACGGGAGCGCGGAGGGTACCGGAATGCTGACCCTGACATTCCTCGGGGTGGGTGGGGCGTTTGCCAAACGCAACTTTCAGTCGAACGCACTACTTGAAGCCTGGTCGCAAGGGCCGGACAAGCAGGAAAGCCCCGACGACACGCTGCTCATCGATTTCGGTACGACCGGGCCGATCTCGCTGCACCAGTTGCGCACGCATCCGGAGTTCGCCTACCTCGATGCGAACGGGATCGTGAACTACCCGGCCATTCGCCGTGTGCTGGTGACGCATCCGCACGCGGACCACATCGGCGGACTTGAGGAACTGGCGCTGGCCAACATGTTTCTCTTCGGCGAGCGCGATGCCGGGCGCGCGTTCAAGCCACAACTCATCAGCACGTCGAGCATCATGGTCAATCTTTGGGACCATTCGCTCAAGGGCGGGCTGAGCGGGATGCCGGGGCGCTACGCGCTGCTTCAGGATTACTTCTTCATCCTGTCGCTGCGCGAATCGGACCCGGAGCGCAACAGCTTCCAGATGCTCAAACGCTATGAGTTTGCGCTTTTCCCAACGAACCACATCGCCATTCAGCACAAGTACGACTGGCCGAGCTATGGCGTAAACATCACCGACACGAAGACGGGCGAGAGCGCGTTCTATTCCGGCGACACGCGTTTCGACTATCCGGTGTATTCGCAAATGATGGGCTCGGCGCGGATCAACTTCCACGAAGCCCAACTTATCGAGCAGCCCGATCCGGTACACACGCTGCTTTCGCAACTGCGCACGCTGCCAGCCGACGTGAAGAAAAAGACGTGGCTGTATCACTACGGCGACGATTGGGACAGCGGGGCGTACAAAGCCGTGGATGAAGAGTTTGCCGGCTTTGCCCGGCAGCATGAGCGCTACGTGCTGTTCGATTGAGCCGCTTCCAGTTCGGGTTCAGCGGTGGGTCGATTCGGAAATTGCCAATTCCCGTAGCGCACGTAACGCACCCTGCGCCACACTGCGAAAATGTAGATCAGTGCGAGTACTCCGTTCATGATGAGCCAGCCGGGCACAACGTAATAGACCGGGATCGGAATGCGCCCCATCCCGCTCAGCGGAACGAGGCAACCGGCAATCAGGCAGATTGCCGCCCAGCCCGCGAAGTAACCGCTTGTGCATGAAGTGACGATCAGCACCGCACGCAGCAGGTTGCGGCCGGTCTGCGCACTCGCGATCAACCCAACAATGCTTGTGCCGATACTCCAAGCGCCAAAGACGGCGGTTACGAGCGCACACGCGACGTAAACAATGACGTACAAAGCTTCGATAGGTGGCGGGCCGCCACCGACAACGATCGCCGCCATCGCCAGGCAAAGCAGACTGCCCGCCACCGTCATCAGAAACCACGTTGCGAAAAGCTTCACGAGTGGCGTGATCGGTGCGGCAAGACACGTACGCGAAAAGAGCGCTTCCGGTAGCGTCCATGCAGCCACCGATGGCGTGTCAATGACGAACTGCTCCGCGAGCGTTCGTTTCTCGGGAGCACTTGCGGTCGGATGAAAGATATAGCGATGGTGGGGATCGATTGATCGCGAAAGATCATCGCCGCACTCCGGGCAGCGCAGCGAATCCGGAAGGTGGTGCAGCAGGTACCCGCAACTTTCACAGCGCGGATCGTGCGTCAACTCGTCAACGGGTCGATCAACACTGGCTGCGAGCATGATGATGGTCACTGCACGCAACGCGCCGATGGTGACGACCGGCGCCAAGAGCATGACGACGACGGGGCCCAAGCCTTTGATATTGAAGATCATCACGAACGAGCCGGCACACGCGGCAGCGAAGGGCATCCACGCCGGCGCGAAAAGATGCACAGTGCGCACGCAGTGTTGCCAGGTGTCGCGTAGCGGTTCGTCGCGCCAACCGTAAGGGAGCGCGATCACCACGCCCACCCAGGTCACCACGACCGCAGCGAAGGCGCAGCCCAACGCCATCAGGATAATCTGCCCGCCACTCGGCGCCTGATGCGGGACGATCGTTGTGCCGCCACCGGTCACGATGGTCGTGACGGTGGGTGAGATGGTTGCGACGGCGACGATTGCACCGACCAAGACCGCACAGCCAATGACCAACCCGAGCAGATAGCTGGCGACAACTGTGGTGCGACTCGCGGAGAGCGTGCGCTGCGCGACGCGTCGCGGGGTGAATGGTCCGAGCAGGGCGATGAGCAGTATGTGGCGCACGTGCGCAAGCGTAGACCGGCGTCACCACTCGGGCAACGCCGGTCTTGTATGAAAGTTCGTGGATTGTCGCCCCGCGTCGGATCGTGAGCGGAGGTAGGCTGAAGCCTACGGGCACTCCACGTTCTGAAGGTCCTCGTCCCAGCAGTGCCAGTCGCTATCTCCGAAGCGCTGCGCGTCGCGGACCCGGCCATCCTTGGTGGTCAGGTTCCACTCGATGCCGGTGGTGTTCGCGTTGGTGTCGGTGTAAATCGTGTAGTACGCGTCGAACGGTTCGTCCTCGGTGATCGCCGAGTAGATGAAGCCGTTGCTGTCGCTCATGCCGTCGGTGATGTTGGTGTACTTGATGTCACCGGTCATCGTGTTGGGATCGCGCGTCCACTCGATGAAGATGAACGGCGCGGGATCGTCCGCATTGACGCCCGGTGGATAGTTCAGCGTCCACGTGCCCTCGGTGACGGCGAGGTTCGACTGGCCGCTGAACCAGTGGTAGTCCGTGTACTCGCCTTCCTTGGAGATGTACATGTTCCACTCGACACCGCTCAGCTTGACGTCGGCTTGCAGGGCGGCGCTGTGCAGCACGCCGCTGACGCGGTACTCGTAGGCCCACTGCCAATCGCCGTTTTCGAGTTCCGTGGGCTCATGGTTGAACGATTCGAGGAAGGCAGCCACGGGCACGACCAGGGTGACGGTGACGATTGCGCTCCAGATGCCGATGGTGATGACCGAGCCCGCCCAGTTCGTGCCGGGAACGCTCTGAACCACGCGGGCGTTGCTGACCGTGATGCCCTCGTTACCGAAGTCGCTGAAATCCATGACCATCGTCGATTCCGGCGGGATGTCCGGGGCTTTCTCCTGTTCGGTCGTATTGCAGCCGGCAAGCACGGTCGCGGACAGAACCAGACCGGTGCAAAGGATTCGCATCCAGCGGGTAGCGGGCATCGGTGAATCTCCTCTCGGGTTTGGGATCAGCAGGTGTGCAGCCTGGGAACGAACGGCGGCACGCGTTCGAATCTTTGGGGACTATCGGCATACCGCGTGGCAAAACATTCGCGCCCGCCGCGCCAGCGGGCAGAACAGGCCGACCGATATCCCCGACCGGCCGATATGGTATGGCTCGCCAGGTGTCGGTCCAGGATTGTAAACGTAGCACGCCCACGGCCTCGCTGCGTGAGACCGTGCCACCCCCCGGTTTGGCAGCCCGTTGTGCAGTGACGCTGAATGCATGTCAGGGGAGGTACGCTAGCAGCCCAGCCAGTACCGCGGCGAACAGCAGGCACAGCATTCGGTCAATCCGATTGGCCAAGGTGTACGAGCGCATCGCGTTCCCTCCCAAGGTCGCCTCCTCGTTCGCGGCTGCCGACGTCGGCAGCAGGCGAGTGTTTCGGGCGACAGTTCCTCAGGAGGGTTAACGCGTCGGCCTCCGTACCTTTCAGGAATCCCGACGCGGTGTGCAAATCGACTGTACCCGTGGGGTCGACACCCACCCGGCTGTGTCATTCCACGGGGCGGAAGGTGGTTCGGATGATCGCGAAGACGATTGCACCATCGGTTTCCTGTTCGGGCAGGCGGATAATCACGTCCTCACCAGCCGTCGCGTGCAGGGTGGCTGCGAGTTCCTGCGTGCTGATGATCGGTCGACCGACGTTGAAGGGGACGCCGGCGATGGGCTCACGTTCCTTGACGGTGCCGACGCGTACGCGAAAGTCCACGAGGTAGCCGGATGAATCGAGTTCTGCGGGTTTGGAAATCTCGCGCGCGTTCACGTAAATCTCAATGCCCTCGACGCGTTCGTCGGTTTCGACGAGTTCGAGTGCGCCGTCGTCGCGCGGTCTTAGATATGGAACCGACCGCCCGATGACGACGGATGCTTCCTGACCGATGAACGCGTGAATGCGTGGGGTCGTGAGCACTTTGAGGGCGGCCTGCGTGTCCTGATCATTGCGCGCAGCCGCAGCCAATGCATCGCCAAAGATGGCGGACCGATCGGCGATGCGCACTTCGGAAGCGGGGGCGTCGGTATCGCCCGAGGTGTTCTGCTCTACCACGGCCTGTGCGGGTAGCGCCCGCCAGCGGAGCAGGATCGCCTCACCATCGTCGGTGTTCTGCTCGACCTGGACGACGTTGAATTCGACTATAGCAATGATGCCGTCGTTGGCAGTTGCGTCGTCTGCGGTTTCTTCTGCGGCAATGCACGGCGTGGCTGCGAACAGCAGGAGCGCGGCGAAGAGGATTTCGCTAGTCCACATTGCGTTCTTGTTTCTCATGTTCATGGCGTTTCCTCCGGCATGGGTGGTGTTGGCGATGCGTCGAGTATTCTCCACGTACTGATGTCGATGCGATCCGGGCGCTGTTGCGGCTCGCTCAGAAAGGATTCGTCAAGCCGAACGACGATTGCAGAAGCTCGCGGGTTTACACGAGCCATGCGTGTACGGTTGGCATTGGTTGGGTCGCCCGCGAGCAAGGTCCATCCCAACAAAGCGATCGCGCAACAAGCCGCGACGGCGGGGTAGATCATCCAGCGCGCTCGCGACTTCTTCCGTGTGCGCGCCGCATTAATCGAAGCGAGAATGCGAGCGTCCGCGTCGGTGCCCAGTTGCTTGACGGGCAGTTCCTTCAGGCGCTTCACGATTGGTGACTCAGACACGTTCCACCTCCGTGATCAACAATCGGCGCAACTCTTCGAGGGCACGGGCGTAGCGGCTCGTAATGGTCCCGAGCGGTTGATTGAGGACTTCGCTAATCTCGCGAAAGGTCAGATCGGCGTACAGTTTCAGAATGACGACCTCACGCTGGGCGTCCGGCAGACCCGCGATAGCATCGCGCGTTGCCGCATGAGACTCGCGTGTTGCAGGGTCGCAATCGTCTGCCCCTTTGGCGACAAACGCTAGACCGCCGTCTGTCAGGGGAGATGCCGTTGGTCGGCAGCCGGCCCTGCGTTTGCGGTCGATCGCTGCGTTCCGCAGACAGCGCATGACGAATGCTCGGGCATTTTCGGTTTTTCGGTTATCGGCAACGATGCGCAACAGCACGTCCTGCAAGAGGTCCTCGGCATCCGCGGCGTTTCCAAGCAGCGCGAGCGCGTAGGTATGCAGCGCGCGGCGCTCAGCCAAGTAGAACTCCGCCCAGCGGCGGTTTGCGCTTTGCCGTGACGATGCCAGGGCGTTTGCTCCCAATCCGACGGCGCGTCGGCGATGCCAAATCAAGCTGCTCATCATATACGACGCAGGCACGACGCGGATTTGTGCAGAAAATCTTGGGATTCGTCGGGAACCGGGAGATGGCAAGAAAAACGGCTCGGAGGCGAAAGGTGCCTCCGAGCCGCGGGGTGTTGGTTGAGATGTTCGACCACTGCCAAAGAGCAGTGGTACAATCGCGGTGTCCTACACGACGCCTTGCTGCATCATCGAGTCCGCCACCTTGAGGAAGCCGGCGATGTTGGCGCCGTTGACGTAGTTGCCCGGCGTGCCGTACTTCTCTGCCGTTGTGACGCAGTTCTGGTGGATCGTCTTCATGATGTGGTGCAGCTTCGCGTCCACCTCTTCACGCGTCCACGACAAACGCATCGAGTTCTGGCTCATTTCGAGACCCGACACCGCGACGCCACCGGCGTTTGCGGCTTTGCCCGGTCCGTACAGGATTCTCGATTCGAGGAACACGTTCACGCCGTCGGGGGTGGTCGGCATGTTCGCGCCTTCACTCACGCAGTAGCAGCCGTTCTTCACCAAGTGGTTGGCGTCCTCGACGCTGATTTCGTTCTGCGTCGCGCAGGGCAACGCCACGTCGCACTTCACCTGCCACAGCGGATTCACGGCAGCACCCATCTGCGTTTCGGTGTACTTGGCATTGGGGTATTTGCCTACGTATTCCTTGATGCGGCCGCGCTTGTTGTTCTTCAGGTCCATGACGAAGGCGACCTTGTCCATGGTCATGCCGTCTTCGTCGATGACGAACCCGTTTGAATCGGAGAAGCTCAACACCTTGCCGCCGAGTTGGAGCACCTTCTCGGCTGCGAATTGCGCGACGTTGCCCGAACCGGAAATCACGACGCGTTTGCCCTTGAACGACTCCTTGCGTGTCTTGAGCATTTCCTCAGCGAAGTACACAGCGCCATAGCCGGTCGCTTCGGGGCGGATGAGGCTTCCGCCCCAATCGAGCGCCTTGCCGGTGAGCACGCCTTCAAAGCGGTTGGCGAGTTTCTTGTACTGGCCGAAGAGGAAACCGATTTCGCGACCGCCGACGCCAATGTCGCCCGCGGGCACGTCGGTGTCCGCGCCGATGTGGCGGAACAACTCGCTCATGAAGCTCTGGCAGAAACGCATGACCTCGTTGTCGGTTTTGCCCTTGGGGTCGAAGTCCGAACCACCCTTGCCACCGCCCATCGGCAGCGTGGTCAGCGAGTTCTTGAAGATCTGCTCAAAGCCGAGGAACTTGATAATGCCCAGGTTGACCGATGGGTGGAAACGCAATCCGCCTTTGTATGGGCCGATCGCGCTGTTGAACTCGACGCGGAACCCGCGATTCACCTGCACGTCGCCGCGATCGTCCACCCAGGGCACGCGGAACATGAGCACGCGTTCGGGTTCGACGATGCGTTCGAGGATTTTGGCTTTGCGGTACTCGGGGTGTTTGTCGAGGACGGGCATGAGCGATTCCACCACTTCGTGTACGGCCTGATGGAATTCCTTCTGCTCCGGGTTCTTCGCGATAACACCGGCCATGAAGGTATCAAGTGCACCGGACATATACGGGCCTCCTTTTGACGCCGCGATCGTCGCGCGGCTTAGTGGGACATGAGCGGGGGCGCTGTCATCCCCCGGATATTTTATACGTCGGCGAACGTCTCGCCGGCGGGTATCGCGTGTTCAAATCGCAGGCTTTCCCCCGGTGCATCCTGAGCCTGCTTTGCGCCGTCGAACCATGGATTATAGATCGATCGCGAACATCCGCTATTGAACAAAACGTTTTGTAACGCTGTTGCTTTTTGGCAACAAGCGACATCGCCGCGCCGCGACACCGCCGTCCACCGCGCACCCGCGTTTAAATCGAATAGGCGGGGTTTGGCACGCGAACTTCGTCCAATTCCGTGCGCCCGTGCAACCAGCAGGCGAGCATGTCAGCCGCTACCGGAATGTTTCCAACCTTCCCGATTTCGATCGCCGATGCCGCGTTCCCGAGATACGCAGCCTGTACGATCGACGCGTTCGCAGCCAGCGCGAGCGTGGCGGTCGCGAGCATGGCGTCGCCACACCCGAGTCGGTCGTGGCAACGGTCCGCGAACGACGGGAAGTGTTCGCTTTGCAGGCGATCCGTCCATTGCGGTGTGGCAGGGTCCTGGCCGGGGCGCTGGAAAATCACGAGTCCGTGTTTGTCGAGTGTGCAGATCAAGTGACGCGCTTGTGTCTCATTCATCAAGCGATACGCGACGGAACTCAGGCCTTCCTCGAAGTCGTGCAGCGTGCTGCGCAACTCGCGTTCGGTCGGGCAGAGCAGATCGACCTGGCGATAGTGCAGCAGGTTTCCGCGCGATCCGCTGACATCGGCGGAAATGATCGGCACGTTCTTGCGCATGCAGGGGAGGATGCGTTCGAGCAGCGATGCCGTCACCGTGCCGTATCCGAAGTCGCAGATGATCAGCGCGTCGAGTTCGCGCGCGTGCGCTTCGAGGATGGTCGCAGCCTGTCGTTCGGCACGCGAGTCGAGCGGGGTGCTCTCGCCCTGTTCGACCTTGAGAATCTTGCTTTCGTCAACGAGGTAACGCGTCTTGGTCACCGTGCGCGGACGCGTGTTCAGCGCGTGCAATTCGACGCCTTCGTCCGCGAGCGTGTCAGCAGCTGACGTTGACGCGGCATCGTTGCCGACCGTCGTCAGCAAGAACGCGTTCGCGCCGAGCGCGGCGGCGTGACGCGCGACTATGCCCGCGCCGCCGAGGTATTCGCGACTCTCCAACTCGGTGAGCGAGAGCATCGGCGACTCGCTGGCCACGTCCTGCGCGTCGCAGAAGATGTAGCGGTCGAGCACCAAGTCGCCGACCACGCCCACGCGCAGGCCGCGAAATTGCTTGCAGATGCCGTCGAGCGTTTTGCGATTGACGGCATGTCGGCGGCAAATGAGGTCGAGTCGCGCCCGTTCCACGTCGCGTTGCTTGGGCATGCTCGCAGCCAGCGCCGTCGAACTGTACACCACGTCACCGCTCGAATAGATCACGCGTCCGCCGTACGACTCGACCACGCTGCGTTCGCTGAGGAAACGCGGATCCCGCGAGGTCTCGTACTCGCGGCCCTTGACGTAGACCTCGGGTTGCAGCGCAGCCAGCACGGACTCCGCCGTCGGGCTGGGATCGATGTAGACGTAGTCGACGAACTCGAGCGCGGCGAGGCTTTCGGCGCGCAGCTCCTGGGGGATGTATGGACTTTGCACGGCTTTGTCGATTTGCGAGTCGCCGGTGAGCGTCACCACGAGGATGTCGCCCTGGCGCGATGCGAATTCGAGATAGCGAATGTGTCCGGGGTGAACGATATCGAAGCAGCCGTGGCAGTGCACGATGCGCCGGCCCGCGTGTCGTTCGCGGCGAGCGATGTCGAGCAGGGCGTCCAGCTCGATGATCTTGCGCTGATGTCGCAGTCGTTCACTCATGTTGGTTTGCGAGCCGGAGTTGGTCCGGTTGATGATTTATCGGTCGACCTGTGTGAATCGGTCGAGCAAAACGCGTTTCCAGGGCCGGCAGTGGGGAATCCGCCAACAACAGCGTTCGGGATACTGTCCATCAGGTTGCGTTCACCGGGTTGGGGCCTACGATGTGCCGTTCTGCCGGGGGGCGGGTCGACGGCGCGGTCGGTCTGCCCGGACGGTCTTTCGTGGCGGGCAACCGGTAACCACGCGACATGCTCTGGACGCTGCAAACCTACATCTTTCGCGAGATGGGCAAGACCTTCCTGCTCACTTCCATCGGTCTGATCGCCGTGATCGGGCTGGGCGGCGGTGTCATGAACATGATCGAGCTGGAGGGCGTCGGCGCCCTGCAACTGCTCAAGATCATCGGTCTGATCATCCCGGTGGCAGCCACGCTCACCCTGCCCATCGCCGCGCTCTACGCCGCGACGGTGACCTATGGCCGGTTGAGTGCGGACAACGAGCTGGTGGCGTGCCGCAGCGGGGGCATCAACATCCACGTGCTGTTTCTGCCCACCGTCGTGATCAGCCTGGTGTCGGCGGTCTGCTCGTTCGTGTTCATCAACTTCGTCATCCCCAGCATGATCCGCAACCTCGACCGCTTTGTCAGCGATGACCTGCCGCGGATCATCAAGCAGCAGCTCAGTTCGTCGGACCGCTTCAGCCTGCGCGACAAATACGTGATCTACTCCGACAGCACGGAGTTGGTGACGACGGAAGACGGCCAGCCGATTCTGCGGCTGAATGGTGTTGCGTTCAGCGAGATGGACGACAACGCCTGGCGGCAGTTTGGGACGGCGCGCACGGTGCACATCGCGTTCGGGCACTATGACGGGATGCCGACGCTGGCGGCGGATATGTACAACATCAACGTGTACGACGCGGCGCGTGGTGGGTTCTTCAGTCAGGCACACCAGCCGATCCTTGAATCGACGATTCCGCGGCGCGTGCCGGTGAAGATCAAGTGGCTGACGTTGGGCGGGCTGCTGGAGTATCGCGCAGCACCGGAGACGTTCCCCGATGTGCAGGAGCAGTTGACGCGATTGCGCGGCGGCATCGCGCGGGCGGAGTTCTTCGCGCAGCTCAAGGACAGTTTCTCGAAGACCGGCGAAGTGCACTTCGGCGATGCCGAAACGACGATGAGTATCCGCTCAAAGAAGCTCGCGACGGATGTCAAGGACGGTCGTCCGCGTTTCCTCGAAGACGTTCTGATTATCGAACGCCATGCCGACGGACTGGTACGCACCATTCGCTCAGCCGCAGCCGCGGTTGACGTGCGCCAGGGCACGCGTCTCGACGAACTCGAAATCGATGTGCAGGCGAACGAAAACGTTAGCATTCAGGATCCGCGCGCGGGCGATTCCGCAACCCGCCGCGATCGTGAGAAATTCGAGCCGATTCTGCTCGATCCCAGGATCATCCACGCAGCCGAAGGGTTCCCGGCGGAAAAGATTCTCGACGCCAGTACCTCGTCCTTGGGATTCGGTGAGTGGGTACACGACCATCGCATGAAGCTCATCGGTCACGTGCAGGGGATTTCGCGTGAGATCACCGGTGAACTGCACACGCGTATCGCGTTCTCCGTGAGCGTGTTCGCGCTGGTGATTCTTGGCGCCGCTCTGGGGATTGTGTTCCGCGGGTCGCAGGTGCTGGTCGCGTTCGGGATCAGTTTTGTGCCGTCGCTGCTGGTGATCAGCATGATCATCATGGGCAAGCAGCTTATCGAGAAACCGGGTATGACCATGATTGGCGTGGGTGTGGTCTGGTTGGGCATCGCCATCGTCGTGCTGGTCGATCTGTTTGTGATGACCAAGGTGGTGCGCCGATGACCACGCTCGATCGCTACATCCTGCGCGGGCTGATCGTGAACTACCTGATCGCGATCTGCGTGATGATCAGCCTGTACGTCGTGCTCGACCTGTTCTTCAACATGGACGAGTTTGCCGAGCAGAAGGGCGAAATGCTAGTCAGCATGATGAGCTTCTACGGCAACCGCATCTTCCTCTACTTCGCGCAACTTTCCGGTGTGATCACGATGTTCGCGTGCCTGACCACGTTGGCACGCATGCGCCGACAGAATGAATTGACGGCTGTGCTGGCGTCGGGCGTGAGTTTGTACCGTTTGGCGGCGCCGGTGATTGCGTTCGCGCTGCTCACCAGCGTCTTGTGGTACGTTGACAGCGAGGTGGTGATACCCCGTGTTGCGCACAAGCTTGCGCGACGTCACGACGACGCGCTGGGGCAGCGGACCGTGCGCGTGCGCTTCCTGCGTGATCGCGACAACAACCTGCTATCGGCTGACCAGTATCAACCGTCGGAGGGGGTGCTCAAACGACTCGCGGTTGTCCGGCGCGGGCCGGACGGCGACCTGGAAAGCATCCTCGAAGCTGAGCGCGGCACGTGGGAGCAGCTGCCGGGTGGCGGGGGGCATTGGAAGTTGGAACGCGGCGTCGAGCGGCGAAGACAACTCAGCGTGCCCGGTGAGGCTGAGGGTTCAGAACTGGCTGACCGCCGGTTGGTGGACTACTACGAGACCGATCTCGATCCGCAGACGATCGAGGTGCGGCAATCCTCGCAGTGGATGCGCTACCTGAGTCGGAAGCGACTTGTGGAGTTGTCGGAGACGCTTGAGGGCGGCGCGCGGCAGCGCGCGGACCAGTATCGCTATGCGCGTTTCACCACGCCGCTGATCAACGTGCTGATGTTGCTGCTGGGTTTGCCGTTTATTCTCGATCGCCTGCCGGGCAGTTTGCTCGTCGCAGGCGGTAAGGCGCTGTTCGTTTGCGGGGCGTGCTTCCTGCTGACCTTCATCGTGCAGAACTTCAATGCCGAAGGCGGGTGGTCCACGCTGCCCGCATGGGCGCCGATCATCGTCTTCACGCCGGTTGCGGTGCTATTGCTCGACCGTCTGCGCACCTAGGACAAATCCGAGCCGCGACTGTAAGGGAGCGGGGACACACTGTGTCGCTTCAGAGCTTGGCAACCGTGCGCAAGCGTGCGTGCCGCGGGTGGCACTGACAAGCTCCGCTTGTGAGTGGGCGTGAGTGGTTTGCGCGAATGCTTGGAGGATCGTCAGAGAGCAGCGATTTCTTTCCTCTCCACGGACAAGCAAAGCTTGTCCGTGCCACCCGACGGTAACTCAATCCGCGATAGGAATGATATCGTCTTCAGCGTCCGCGCGCAGCCACGCGTCCGCACAGTCATTGCCAACAGCAGCGACACAGGTTATCTCCGCTCCCTTACAGTCGCGGCTCGGTTTTACGTCTTGCCGCCGCTGATGAGCAGCAGGATGCCCATGATGATCAGAAGCGTCGAAACGCCGAGCGCGAACTTGCGTTCCGAAAGCCGGTGGTGCGCGATCATGCCCGCGATGGTGCCGACAATCGCGCCGGGCAGCAACCAGACGGCTGACCATAGCACGTCCGTCGTGAGCACGCCGCTGCGGATGTACATCGGGGCGCGCATCAACGACATCGCAAAGAAGCACCACAGCAGCGTCGCGCGGAATCGCGCTTTGTCGAGCCGCTGCGCGCGCAGCAGCACGATCAGCGGCGGAGCGCCCGTCCCGAAAAGTCCGCCCAGCACGCCCGAGATCAGGCCGATGGGTATGGCGATCCACGCGCGCACGCGCGGCGAGGCGTTGGTGAGTGCCTCCGGTGGCGCGGGGGAGGCGACGGCTGGTGGTCGTTTTCGCTCCGATTGGTAAAACCAAACGCCCGCGCCGGCCACCACGACACCCAGAAGCCGTTTGAGCAGGTGTACGTCGCCCGCGATAAGCACCTGCGTCCCCAGCGCCAACCCGACACCGATCGGCAAGACCAGCGCAAGCACCACGCGAAAGTCCGCCTGCCGCCAGGTCCGCGCCAGTACGCTCACCTCGGTGACAAAGGTCAGCAGCATGAGCACCGCCACCGTCCCCGCGAAGTCGGGCAGCACAAACGCAAGCACCGCCACCGCGAACATCCCGGCACCGAACCCCACGGTCGCATAGATAAACATCGCCCCCGCCATCACCAGCGCGCTGATAAGGTAATCAGGGAATGTGGGAAAGAGTTCGGGCATCCTTTTCTTTCCTATCGGGATTGTATTGAATGCTGAGAATCCTGAGCGTGGCCATGCCCGCAGTGGATCCAGCGGTACTCACTTTGCGATGAGGCCCGTTGAAGCACCACAACACTCGGCGAGAGATTCGCCGGAACCGCACGGGCACGCAGACTCCGCGGTGATACCCATTTTGTTGCAGACCGCCCCTAGTTCGCGAGACGATCTTTTTCGCCACAACAAGGTCGACTCATCTCCGCGATTCGAATGTGTCCATATTGCCGGCGTTGCAGACGATGACCCCTCCGCATTTAGGAGGATTGTGGAAAACTTGTTCCTCGCTGTTTCAAGAAGATTCGCAGGCACAAATTCATGTAGACCGGCGTTGATAGCCGCAGGAAACTCGTTGGACTTATCGGACATTAGCGATTGTTGGATGGAATCGCGCAATGCTCGCGACGCCCCAGTAAGTCGAAACCGAACGACAGAATTCAAGACCTGTGCCTCTAGCCCCGGAGCTAGATGAAGATCAGAATAGAGTCTTCCAGCGACAACATAGCTCGCTACTTCATCAGACCAATGTTTTCCGCCTTGCACCGAAAATGCAGCACTTGCGACCGACGCTCCACCAAACTGCAGTTTGGCGGCGCTAATACCTAGTGAATTCGTCACGTACCCAACCTGGACGATGTTGGCGAGCCGAATTATCGGGAACGCTAGCCATTTCGGTATGTTGTCAGTCTGCAGCGCTGGCCCGATCCCAAGCATCTCACGGATATGTGGCCTCAACAAGGCCCCTTTGACGCCAGAGTAAACTTCGAATTGGTCATACACAGGCTCGTCAACATACTTGGGGAGGTTGGCAATTCGGGATTCCCCTCTCTTGAAGTTCGATTTGTTAGGCTTGAGTACCCTTTGTATGAAGTCTTCGCAACTTGAAGGTGTGCCGTCACGCTCACCAATGCGACCAAGTACAAGTGAGCCGCCGCGGTAATCTGTCGACTTCTCAAACGTTACGCCGATATGCAGGTGATCAAATACAAATCGTAATGCACTAGACTCTACCAAATCCCAAAAGACATTGCTTCCGACATAAGAATGGATGCGTGGCAGAGTCTTCAGTGGTGCATAGACAGTGTCGAAGCAGACAAGCCCTGTGAGCAGGTCATGTAGCGCCGTTGATTGTGTCGTGTCAAGTTCACTTGTATCAAAGCCTGTACCAACCATGAAGGATAGTTGCTTCTCTTGTTCAACGTGCGACATTTCAAGCGTGTCGCTAGTGTTCCACTTACCGGGCGGGAAGAAATCGGCAAGAAAGTACCGGCTTACACGCGTGTCGGTGTTCGTTGACGGAAGATCGGATGTGGCGGCAGAAGCACGCTGAGGGCTTCGGAAATCGCTTATATGCGCAAGTATGGAGAACGCTCCGCGGTGGTCCTTGTGGGTAGATGAAGTATATCGGATTGGCATGATTGCTTCTGGCAGCTTCATGCTACGGTCGGCCGTCAATATGAAGTGGGGCCCCGATCCGAAACTCCACAGGGCTTGTTCACTCTTTAGAAGGAGGTCTATTACATACTCTTCGGATAGGCCGTAGCCCAGAAAAACCACGCAAGATGTGTCAAGGATTCGCTGCATCGATGCGGCGTATTGTTGGTCTGCGACAAGCGCTTCGTATTCGCTGGACGTGAATACTGTTGTGTCAAGCGAGCTGATGCATCCATGAAGCTTGGCTAAGAACGGCGTCTTCGTTTGTACTAGGTCGGCGCACTGATCGATGTCTCGCCGGTTTATTGTGTTTAGATTCGCGATCCCTGACTCGAGGCTTGAATCTATATTGGTGGTAAGTATGTACAGCGGGTGCAATTGAGTGAGAAGGGTCAGGAATCGTCGATAGAGTTGCGTTGGCTGATGCGCGTGTAAGGCATACTTTAGAGTGCGATTGTGTCGTTTGGGGCTAACCTGTTTGCAATACTGGAAAAAATCTGGCAAGGGGGAGCCTGCACGAAGCGCGTCGCCGTATGATTCATCATACTCCACTTCGTAGCGGGTGTACTCTCTATGAAATACTGCCGCAAGTTCAGTCCAGCGGGGATATCCATTCCAGGCGCTACAGCCGGCACCAAGCCAATAAACAAGTGGTTTGTTGTGTGACCGCACTATCTCTTCAAGGACCCGTAGCCCACAAGTTGTTGCGCGATCACAGCCATCAATCATTGTTCTTTCCGCCAGCGGACATTTGGCTTTCGGTTGGCGGCTACTTCGTCTAGGCGGCCTACCGGCATGTTGTGCGGGGCGTTGCGGAGGAGGTCGGGGTTGTCGCGGGCTTCGTCGGCCATCTGGAGCATGACGTCGCAGAAGCGATCCAAACTGGCGCGCGACTCCGTCTCCGACGGCTCGATCATCAAGCAGTGCATGATCGGCCAGCTCATGGTCGGCGGGTGGATGCCGTAATCCAGCAGCCGTTTGGCGAAGTCGCGTTCGCTGAGCCCCAGCGCCTCCAGGTCGGGCACGGTGACGAACTCGTGCGCGTAAGGCTTGGGAAATGGCAAGGGGTACTTCCCGCCGATTCGCGTAGCGATGTAGTTCGCGTTGAGCACCGCACGCTGCGAAACCTTCTTCAATCCGTCGCGACCCAGCGAGCGGATGTAGGTGTACGCCCGCACCAGCACGCCCACCTGTCCGTAGAACGAACGCACGCGCCCGATGCTCTTGGGCATGTCGTGGTCCCAGCCAAAGGTGCCGTCGTCGCGGCGAATGACCGCGGGCCGTGGCAGGAAGGGCTTGAGTTTTTCCACAACGCCGACCGGGCCGGCACCGGGGCCGCCACCGCCGTGCGGGGTGCTGAAGGTCTTGTGCGTGTTGTAGTGCATCACGTCCACGCCGACGTCGCCGGGACGGATGATGCCCAGGGCTGCGTTCATGTTTGCGCCGTCGTAGTAGAGCAGCGCACCAGCCGCGTGCAGGATGTCGGCGATGTCGGCGATCTGCTCGTCAAACACGCCGCAGGTGTTGGGGTTGGTGATCATCAGGGCGGCGGTGTTCTCGTCGACCTTCGCGCGCAGGTCGTCGAGGTCGACCCGGCCATCGCGGCGTGACTTCACCTTTTCGCTGTCGAGCGCGCAGATGGTGCAGCTTGCGGGATTGGTGCCGTGGGCGCTGTCGGGCGCGAGCACGCGGCGGCGCACCTGTCCGCGATCGCGGTGGTACGCGTCGATGATCATGAGCCCGGTCATCTCACCGTGCGCGCCAGCCGCCGGCTGAAGACTCACGTCGGAAAGGCCCGCGATTTCCGCGAGAAACTGCTTCAAGCGCCAGAGCAACTCAAGCACGCCCTGCACATCGGCTTCATCTTGATAGGGGTGAATCGCGGCGAACCCGGGGAGGGCTGCAACGCGTTCGTTCACCCGCGGGTTGTACTTCATCGTA
>JACKHH010000029.1 GCA_020639095.1 Phycisphaerales bacterium
TATCGTTCAACACTAATCGCGCGCTTGCGCAATAATGATGCATCAAGCTCGGTCACCGAAGTTTAGTGCCAATCAAGCAGTGATCCACAGCATTACACCTGCACGGATGCGAGTCGCGAGGGCAGCGTTCGCTTTGCAGGTGGCGGCGGGCTGGTGGGGGGATATACTTTCTCTGGTAGCGGTCGTACTCAATCTGCACATGTTGGGAGGTGTATCGCATGTCCATTCCGCGCTGTGCTTTTCTTGCATCGATGCTCACAATAGTCGCAATGACCGGTTGCTCGGAAGTCTCCGGGACCGGGCGCAAGCAGTTGATGCTCGTGTCCACGTCGCAGGAGATGAAGCTCGGAGCCGAGGCGTATCAGGAAGTGCTCGCATCGGAGAAGCTGAGTACGAATACGCGAATGGCCGCGGTGGTGAAGCGCGTCGGGCAGCGCATCGCAGCCGTGGCGGACCGTCCCGATTTTGAATGGGAGTTCAACCTGATTGAGTCGGATCAGGTCAACGCGTTCTGTCTGCCGGGCGGCAAGATCGCGGTGTACACCGGGATTTTGCCAATCATGAAAAACGAAGCCGGCATGGCGGCGGTGATGGGGCACGAAGTCGCGCACGCGATCGCCCGTCACGGCGCGGAACGCATGAGCCAGCAACTCAGCGTGCAGGTTCTCCAGGAGGGCCTCTCGCGCGGGCTGGGCAATGCGTCGCCAATGATGCGCAAGGGCGTGCTCGGTGCGTTCGGTATCGGGACGAATGTCGGCGTGATGCTTCCGTTCTCGCGCACGCACGAACTGGAAGCTGACAAGCTGGGCCTGCGCTACTGCGCGATGGCAGGGTACGACCCACGTGAAGCGGTCCGACTCTGGCAGCGCATGAAAGATGCAAGCTCAGGCAAACCGCCGGAGTTCCTCTCCACGCACCCCAGCGAGGACAACCGCATCGCCCAACTCGAAGACGAGATGGACGACGCCATGGACTTGTACGAAGACGCATCTGATCAGCACGGGCTGGGTGAGTCTTGGTGATCCGCTGATGTCGCGCCCTTCTCCCCGCCAGCACGCGACGGTGCTAGAACGGCTGGGGATGGTCTTCGCGCAAATCGCCGGTCGTTACCTCCCCGATCCGCTGGTGCTCGCGTGCCTGTTGACGCTGGTCGTCGCCGTTGTCGCATACCTGTTTCCCCAATCGCGTGACATTCAGGATTTGTCGTGGACGAACCGGGCGGGGGCGCTGTCGCGGATGTGGCTGGGCGCGGTGTGGAATCCGCGATTCCTCACGTTCGCCCTGCAAATGTGCCTGGTGCTGCTCACCGGGTTTGGACTGGCGCGGGCGCCTTTGGCGCTTCGCGCGCTGCGCTCACTGGCAGCGTTGCCGCGGTCGAATCGCGGGGCGGTGATGCTGATCGCGGCGGTCTCGTGTGCCGGTTGCTGGATCAACTGGGGGTTCGGGTTGATTCTGGCGGGCGTGCTCGCGGGCGAGCTTCGGCGATCGCTGGCGCTGCGTGGTGTGCGTTGCCAGTATGCGCTGATCGTAGCGGCAGCGTATTGCGGGATGATGATCTGGCATGGTGGTTTTTCCGGATCGGCGACGTTGAAGGTCGCGTCGGAAGGCGTGACGCTGGAGGTCGCGGATGCCGGTGAAATGCACGCGGAAACCGTCCCGCCGATCGCGATAAGCCGAACGATTCTGCATCCGACCAACCTGGTGCTCACGGTGGTACTGATCATTTCGGTGCCGCTGATCCTCGCGCGAATGGGGAAGCGACACGTCGAAGTAGATGATCACGAAGCTGACAGTGCGGTTTCGCATGCGGCAGCGCACGTAAGAACGCCACGCGATGCGCGCACCCCAGCCGATTGGTTGAACGAGTCGCGCGCGCTGTCGATCGCGATCGCGTTGCTCCTGATCGCGGGCGTGTACGCTGCCGCGGTACACGGTGAGCACGGCAACGCTTCGCCGTTCACCGCCGTTCTACGTACGCTCAACCTCGACACGGTCAACAGCCTGTTCCTGGCTGCGGGGCTGCTGTTGCATCCCAACCTGCGTTCGTACATTGCAGCCGTCACCGAGGGCGGCCACGCGATCGTCGGAATCGTTATGCAGTTTCCGCTCTATGCCGGAATTCAAGGGCTCATGTTCGGTGCCGGGCTTGCGGTTGCGGTATCCGAAGGCTTCGTGGGTTTGTCGCGCGTGCTATCGCAGTCGGCGGGATTGCCGGTGGGCGGTACGTTTCCGGTGGCGACGTTTGCGAGCGCGTCGATCGTAAACTTCTTCGTCCCGTCAGGCGGCGGGCAGTGGATTGTGCAGGGGCCGATCATGTGCTCCGCCGGTCAAGCGTTGGGATTACCCATCGAGCAAACGGTGATGGCCATCGCATACGGCGATCAACTCACCAACATGGTGCAACCCTTCTGGGCGATCCCGCTGATGGGCATGACACGCGTCGATGCCAGGCAATTCATGGGCTACTGCGCGCTGCTCATGCTCCTGGCCGCGCCAGTATTCGCCGTCGCGCTGATCTGCTACTAGGCGAAAATGCAGGCAGGATGCCTGCACCACAAAACAGAGCCGCGACTGTAAGGGAGCGGAACGGATACCTTGATGCCAGAACGTGTGATAATCCGCTCGGACGCGTAGGGGCATATTCCATGGTCGTTAGGCGTATCATGGTCGCTCCACCGACCAGCCGATATACCACCTGGATGAGCAGTGAACCGGACTACTATCTCGACATTGCGGGCGTCGAGCCCGAGGCGCACACCTCCGACGGCGCAGCCACCGGCAAACGCAAGTGGATCGGCGTGCGCTTCGACTGCTGCGGAGCGTACGCGCGGATCTACCGCAACCCTGCCGGTACCGCGTACGAAGGACGCTGCCCGCGTTGTCTCAAACCGGTGCGCGCGGCGATCGGTACGGGCGGGACCGACTGCCGCTTCTTCGTCGCGGACTAATCTCGCATTCCAAAGTTTGCCCAAACGTATAGCTGCCAACCCGGTAACGCCTCACTATAATCGCCGCCCTTGACGCGCAGGTTCCGCACGCTAAATCGGGGTTGGTCATCGCGGGTCGCACTCGGGCAGGGATGAATTCGTGTTACTCTATCGCTTTTTTCCGGACGCCATTTCAACGTGGGGCTTGCTGTTTGAAATGGCGCTCGCGGGCGCGTGCGTGATCGCAGCCGCCATCGTGCTGACGCGCCTCGCGGACAAGTTCGCCGACGAGCGGATGCTGGGCAAGGCGTTCGTTGGCATGCTCCTGCTCGCGACGGTGACGTCACTTCCCGAAGTGGTCGCGGGCGCGACGTCCGGATTCATCGGCGCGATCGATCTCGCGTTTGGCGCGGTCTACGGCAGTTGCTCGTTCAACATTACGATCATCGTGATCATGAACCTGGTGCTCACCGGCGGTGGTTCGGTGCTGCGCGGTGCCCGCCCGGCGCAACTGCTCAGCAGTTCGTTCGGAATCGTGATGATCACGCTGTCGCTGATCGCGATCGCGACGGTGCAGAAGTTCGACCATCAGCCGATGGTGCAGCAGGGGATCGAGTTGTTCGCCTGCGCCGCGATGATCGCGACGTACATCTACTGCATGCGTCTCATTCACCGCTTCGAGCAGCGCGAATTCGCGACGCAGGAGAAGCTTCCGCTCACCCACCCGAGTTCCACAACTGTGCCCATGCTCGTTGTCGTGTCGCTGGTGACGATCGCGGCTGCCTGGTGGTTGACGAAAACCAGCGACGTCCTGGCAGAGCACCCCATCGACATGCTCGGCGGGCGGGCGCTGGGCAAGACGCTCGTGGGCATGCTGTGTCTCGCGGTGGCAACATCGCTGCCCGAGATCGCGACGAGCATCACCGCCATGCGGATGAACAACCTCGACATGGCACTGGGCAACGTCTTCGGCAGCAACATGTTCAACATTCTCGTGCTGCCGGTGGTGAAGGTCGCGGCATTTCTGAACGGCGATTCGCTGATGATGTCGGGTCCGACATTCTCGCAAAACGTCAACCTGCTCGCGGGCTTGCTGCCGGTCCTGCTCACCGCGATCGCGGTGGCGGGCATCGCTTATCGGACGCAGCGCCGCGTGGGTCGGCTGGGGTTCGATTCCGTGCTGCTGCTGGTCGTATACATCCTGGGCATGGTCGCGATTCTCAGCACCGGTTCGACGGGCTGAGATGGATCGTAGGGTCCGCTGTGCGGACCATCCGGACGGGTCGCGTTATCGTTTTCGTGGTCCGCACAGCGGACCCTACAGCGGCCCCACGTTGTCTCGCCTCAAGCAAATCTCCGATTGCGTCGAAGCATGATTAGCGGACGTTGCGCGCCGGCAGGGTGGCGGGCGCGGGGTTCGCCCATGCGCAGGGAGTGAGCATTGGACACGGCGACACACGAGCAGTGGCTTGCGGACACGCGGAAGTTCTGGGATGCGGGCAGCGAGTTTGAAGCGCGCTATCGCCGGATCTGTTCGTCACCGGATTTCGATGCGACCGAGGACGCGGAAGCACTGGAAGCGCTCTGGGCGGAAGAGACCGAGCGCGCGCTGCCGCAGATTCTTCAAGGTGTTCCATTGGCTGCTGACTGGACCTGCGTCGAGATTGGCTGCGGTATCGGTCGGTTGATGCGCATGATCGCGCCGCGCTGTAAGCGCATGATCGGGTTCGACCTGAGCGAGCGGATGGCGTCGTGGTCGCGCGAGTACCTCGCGGACGTCCCGAATGCGGAGGTGCGCGTGAACGATGGCAAGTCGCTCGCGGGCATCGCCGATGCGTCGGTCGATTTCGTGTATTCCCATCTCGCGTTCCAACACATCACGCTCTTCGAAGTTGTCGACGCTTATCTCGCGGAGATCCGCCGCGTGCTCAAACCGGGCGGGTACTGTCGCATTCAGAATTGGCGCGACGCGCCGAAACCGGTGGCGGAGTCGTTCAAGGACATGATTCGTCCGCTGCTCGGACGCGGGCGCTATCGCAGTTCGCGTTGCTGGACATGGTCGGCTGGTCGCGAGGTGAAGTTCGGCGGCGTGGTATTTCATCCGCGGCAGTGGCGGCGTTTGCTGCGCGAACACGGTTTGCGCGTCGTTGATTTGCAGGTCGGCGTGGGGCACGACTTCTGGATGTGGACTACCAGCCGCAAGGATGGGTGAGGACGTGGCGGAAGGAAGCACCAACGCAAACGCGGTCCACGCATCGCCACGCATATCCGTCGTTCTGCCCGCGTACAACAGCGCCGAAACGCTGGGGCGTGCCATCGATTCGGTGATCACGCAGACGTTCACCGATTGGGAGTTGATCGTCGTTGACGACGGTTCGATGGACGCGACGCCGCTCATCGCGGCTGATTATGCTGCGCATCTTGGCGAACGTATGCGGCACGTTCGCACCGAGAATCGTGGCCCGGGTGCTGCCCGCAACACCGGTATTGATCTGGCGCGCGGTGAGTTCGTCGCGTTTCTCGATGCCGACGATGAATTCCTTCCGGACAAATTCAGCAAGCTGATCGCGATGTGCAATCGTAGGCCCGAACTGGGGCTCGTGTTCAGCGACTACGCCTACGTGGACGTCGCGGGCAAGCGGCACGCGAGCATCTTCGACGATTTCGTGCCCTACATTTGGGATATTCCATATGAGCCGATCGGCGACGAGATGCGCGTCTGCGGGCCGGAGTTGCTCGATTGCATGAGCGGGCGCTACATCATCTCAACGATCACCGGGATGGTTCGGCGCAGTGTCTTGGGTGATGACGTGCGTTTCCCCGAGGATCTGCGGTATTGCGAGGAATGGTTGTTTTTCCTCGACGTGTGTCGTCGTACGCGCGCGGGCTATGTGGCTGAGTCGCTCGCGCTGCATCATCACACGGCCGGCAGCGTCTCGCGCAGCAGCGTGCGGCGCAATCTTGAGCATCGCATTCGCGCGCTGAACAGCGTGCGGACGTCCGCACCACACCTGTCCGCGCGAGCCAGGCGGGACCTGCGGATGCAACTCGACGAAACGCATCGCCAACTCGCCTGCGATCACTACAAATCGGGCGCGTTCTCGGAGGCCTGTCGTCATTTCGCGATGGCGCTACGCACCAAACCGGACCTGCGGACCGGCGTGAATCTGGCTCAGGCGATATGGCGCCGCGTAGCAGCCACGGCACATCGCAGCAATACCCGCCGGGTGCCTTCACGCGGCTAATGAAACCTTTTCATTTCGCGAAACGCTTCTATCGGCTGGTGCGATTGGCTATGATGCTTGCAGGGGGAAACTCCACGCCGGGAAGCTTTTCAACGGGGTAAACAAGCATGTTGTCATCTGCGAGTCGGGTCGTTCAAACTTCCATCCTGGTGTGCGCGCTGGCGGCGACGTCGCTGGCGGAACCGCTCGACGGGCGCGAGGTTGTCGACGACGTGTTCTACCAGTTCATGCCCATCGCGTGGCGCGACTCCGATAACGACACGTACCGTTTCGGCGACTTCGACGGGATGACCGACTCGCTCGAATACCTCTCGACGATCGGCGTGACCGCGGTGTGGATGAACCCGATCTTCCCGTCGGCGGCGTACCACGGCTATCAGCACGGGCCGGGCGATGAACTCAACACGCGCTTCGGCAGCGAGCCGGAGTTCCTCAATTTTGTCAGCGAAGCGCACGCACGCGGCATCAAGGTGTTCGTGGACTACGTGGTCTACGGCATCAGCCAGGACACCGTCTGGTTTCAGAGCGCGTATGGCAATCCAGCGAGTCCATACGATACGTGGCTCGCGTTCGAGAACAGCGGAAATACGCAATACCTCGGCTCAACCTACAACACGTGGAACGGCGACCAGGTTGGGTTCATTCACTGGAATTTGGATAATCCCAATCCAACGAATCTGGTCACGGGCTGGACGCAGCACTGGCTCGACCCGAACAACGACATGGATCCGTCCGACGGCATCGACGGGTATCGCCTCGACCACGTGTGGAACACCTATCCCAACGGGCCGAACGGGTGGGGCTATAACATCGACTGGTGGGAGGACTGGAACGCTGCGCTGGAATCGGTGAACCCCGACGTCTTCATCTTTGCCGAGCAGGCGGACTGGGGCAGCACGGGCGCGGACCTGTCTTCCGCGTTTGATGCCGCATTCACCAAGCCGTTCGAGTTTGCGGCGCGCAATGCGCTCGCCACCGGGTCCGCTTCCGGTTTGTATTCGTCCATGGCGGCGACGCTGGGTTCATTGCCGCCGGGCAAGCTGTTCATGGGCATCATCGGCGATCACGATGTTGATCGACTCGCGTCGTCGATTGGCGACAGTCTCACCAAAGGCAGAGCCGCCGCGGCGGTTCTGCTCACGCAACCCTTCCCGCCGATCATCTACTACGGCGACGAGATCGGCATGCGCGGGATCAAGGGCAACTACGGCAGCGACGCCAACGACATCCCGATGCGCGAACCGTTCAAGTGGAACGCGGTCGCGGGCCCGCCCATGAGCAACTACTGGATACTCAACGGCCCCGCGTACAACAACCGCTACGCGCAGAACAACGATGGCCGCTCCGTCGAGGAGCAAATGGACGTGCCCGGTTCGCTGCTCGAGCACTATCGCACGCTGATCGCAGCGCGCAAGAACAACGTAGCGCTGCGTCGCGGCAGCTATCACGCGGTGTCCACGTCGAGTGGCGCGGTGTGGAGTTTTCTGCGTCACGTGGACGGCGAGCAGACCGTGCTGGTTGCGATCAACCTGTCCAACGCGACGGTGAACCTGACGGCTGACCTTTCGATTGCGACGATCAATGGCGCGTCGTCGACCGTACACGATGTCATCGCAAACGCGAACCTCGCGACGAACCTTACGACGAGTAATCAGGCTGCATATCCGCTGACGCTGGCGCCGTACGGCTATTACATTCTGGAGGTCAACGTGACGCCCGATGCGCCGTCGCCGCAGGTGGTGGACGGCGACCTGATCGCGAACGACCTCGGCCCGCAGTCGCTGCGCGCCACGCAGACGAACTACACGTCGATGGGCGACAACGTCAGCGAGCTCAACCAACTCTACGCCAATCTTGATGCAACAAAGCTCAGCGTCGGCATCACTGGAAACCTCGCAACCGACGGTACGGGGTTGGCGCTCTTTCTCGATACGCATTCGGGCGGGCAGAACACGCTCGACACCGCGTCATTCTCCCAGCCGCCCGGCGGAATTCCGCAGGTGGATGGCATGGTGCTGGACAGCGGTTTTGCCGCGGATTTCATCGTGTTCGTCAACGCGTTCAGCGGTTCGATCTACGTGGATTTGTACGAACTCTCGACCGGCGGTGGGGGCGTGAAGACGTATCTCGGGTCCGGTACCGTTGGCGACGGTGATGGTTTCCTCAACGGCGGGAACAATCCGAACGGCGCCGAGATCGCGATCAACAACAGCAACCTCGCCGGTGTCACCGCCTCCAGCGCAGACCAAGCCGGTACCGCGGTCACCGGCATCGAAATGTCGCTGCCGCTCGCCGATCTGGATGTCGCGCCGCCGGACGGACGCATCCGCATGATGGCGATGCTCGTACGCAGCAACGGCAACGTGGGCAACCAGTTCCTGCCCGGGTTGAGCTTCGGCACGGGCAGTCTTGGGTTTGTCCCCATCAACCTGAACACGGAAGCCGGTACGCAATACGCCAGCATAGTCATCGCGCCGCAACCCGGCGACTGGGACAGCGACGGCGACGTGGACCTTGCGGACTACGCGCATTTCGTCACCTGCATCACCGGCCCAACAGGTGGCGCCCTCGGTCCGGGATGCATCACGTTTGACTTCGACGCCGACCTGGACGTCGACATGGAAGACGCGGCGGAGTTCTGTCGGGAATTCAATCCGTGATGATTTGAGGCTTGAGGCTTGAGGCCTGAGGCCTGAGGCTTGGGGCTTGAAGCTTGGGGATTGGGATGGAGCGGGTTGCTTGCTGATGGTTGCGATTGGAAGCGAGCAGGCCCTGTTATCATTTTCTCACCTTCGCACTGGTTCGCTGGCCGTGAGCGGGTAGTGCCCAGCGACTCGACAACTACCACGTCACACATGCGCGGCAGTTTCGTCCGATAACTACGGCCGCTGTCGATTCCTACCCCCGCCTGTTGACATTTCCAAGCTGCGTCCTGCGACTGTCGATTACTCCTGTGTGTGGCTGCGCGCTGAGCGCGCGGTGATCGGCGGTTATGGGGCTTGGTTTTGATTGCGCTGCGACGAAATCGACGGTGGGTGCAGAGTCACCGGCGGCGGGGTATTGCACTGCTGTTGGTGTTGGCTGCGTCCGTAATCGCATTCACAATTGCGTCCGCGTACCTCACGACGCAAAGTACAACGGTGACAATCGTCAGCAACGTCGAGGACCAAGCCAAAGCGCGCTACATCGCGGAGAGCGGGCTGCGGATTGCGGCGGCCTATGTGCAAGCGACTGCGACCTGGCGCGACGATCAAGCGCAAGGCGCCTGGGTGAGCAATGCATCATACGCCGGTGGTACCTACTCCGTCGTCGGCGAAGATGGTGCGGACACCGACGGCGATTACGTGATCTCGCAACCGACGGAGGGCGACGGCGACCTCGGTGATGACAGCGGCGACCTGCTGACGTTGACGGTGACGGGCAAATACGGCAACGCAGCCAGCGTTGTGCGCGCCGTCGTGTCGCCGGGCGGTGCATTGCCGGCGCCGAAGTACCATTGGAAGCTTGACGAAACCACGGGCACGACCGCCGTCGATTCCGAAAGCGGTGCCGACGGAACGCTGACGAACTTCACGTACAGCAACTCGAAGTGGACAACCGGGCAAATCGACGGCGCGCTCAGCTTCGATGAGAACAACGACTACATCGCGCTCAACAGCTTCCCGAATCTCACCGGCGATTTCACCATCACCGCGTGGATCAAGCCCAACAACACCAGTGGCGATCAGCGTATCTTCTGCGACGACTACAACAACTCATCCGGGTACGCATTCAGTCTGGGTGACGAGAGCGGCGGGAATCTGCGATTGTTCAATCGCACGGTCAACCCGGTTTCGGTGGACAGCGGCTCGGTGGTCACCTCCGGGACGTGGCAGTTCGTCGCGTGTACGCACGATGCGGCTGCGCGCATACGCAAGCTCTACCGCAACAGCGTGCAGGTCGGTGGTGACAGCAGCGCGTACAGCGGCGCCTGGGGCACGGACAGCGGAACCGCATCGATCGGCGGCGAGGTCGACGGCACGTCGGAAGGCGTTGCGCAGTGGCGTTTCGGCGGGCTGATGGATGATGTACGCGTGTACGATCAGGTGCTGACGGACGCGCAACTTGCGCTGGTTGCTACAGGCGATACCGGCGGCGGAGGAGGTGGTGGTTCGACATTGCCGGTCGAAACGTTGACGTCATGGACGACGGGTACAACGCACACCGCGCAGTTGGGTACGAATCGACTGCTCATCGTCATGGCGAGCATGGAGGACAGTTACGATCGCACGGTGAGCACCGCGCGCTATGGCGGCCAAAACCTCACCCAGATCAGCACGGTCAACTGGGGATCGGGGATCAACGAACGCATCTACATGTATTACCTCAATGAAACCGGTATTCAGGCGGCAACCAGCAGCACCATTCAGATCACCTGGTCGGGCAGCACCGATGATTCCTTCATCTCGGCGCGGATGTATCAGAACGTGGATCAATCATCGCCGATTCGCGACAACAGCAGCGCCTACGATAACGACGGGAGTCCCTCGACGATTACGACCAGTGTCGACGTGGAGGACGGCGATCTGATTGTCGCGGTGGCGCACTCCGGAAACACGGGTGGGTACAGTTGGAACAACAGTTTCACCGAAGGCACGGACCAGGGCGGGTCGACGTCGCAGCATTCCACAGCCAACCGCGCGATCAGCGGTGTGTCGGGCTCAATCACCGCGTCCGCGTCCAATTCGAACACCAACCGTCAGGCGATCATCGCCGCGACGTTGCAAGCGGCTACGAGCAGCGGCAGCGGCGAGGGTGGCACGTTTGCCGTGCGTTGGTTGCCGTAGCGCTGGTGCGATCTAGCAGTACGATTCGTCTTCGGTTTCACCGCGTGATTCGCGCAGCATGGTGATGGCTGCGGCCACCTCTTCACCGGCACTGTGGATTGCCACCAGGCTTTCCGTGCTCAACCGGGCGACCTCGCTGTAGTATTCCGGATCGTGGTCCGCTTCCTCAGCCGCTTCCGCGTTGGTGTTGCGAATGGCAAGCTTGAGCACGCCGACGAGTTCCTGGATTTCCCCACCGAGGAATTCGCAACGTGTGTAGATGTCTTCACGGTCGCGATCGCTGGCGTACGGGTAATCCCGTAGGAGCTGCACCATCTCGTCGCGCACACTGTCGAGTTGTCGGGCAATGTCTTCCACGGCCTGTTCCCCTCCCGAGTCGAGTGGCGTCGCACCGCGCGACGCCGATTTCGTGTCGCGTCAAAGCTACGATACGAACGTGCGCGGCGCGCCATGGGTGGCGCGATTCGCCGGCGATGATCGCCGCAAGCAAAGGCGTTAAGTGGGATCGAACAGATCAGCCCGGGGACGTGGTTATGGGGTCTGGTTGAGTTGTTGCGCGAGCATGTCGTGGAAGCGCTGAGCCTGCACGTCGTCGGGGGCGAGCTTCAAAGAATCTCGGACGTGTGTCAGGGCTGCGGGCAAGTCACCCTTCATGAAGCAGGCGACCGCAAGGTTATAGTGCGCAGGCGCCATTTGCGGACTCAAGCGGATGGCGGTCTCCAGGTGTTCGATGGCATCGTCGATCTTCTGAAGCTGAAGCAGGGCCAAACCAAGCTGGTATTGCGCATCGGGAAAATCCGGTTGCACTTCGATCGCATGCTCGAGGTCGGCGACACCGGCAACCACCTGCCCGCGATCGACCCGCAGCGCGCCGAGATGGTAGAACGCACCGGCATCATCGGGGCAATCCTGGGTCACGGTTTGATAGTGTTCGATGGCTTCGTCGTAGCGACCGGCGCGGATCAGTGTAATGCCCAGTTGCTGTGCGGCTTCCCGCATGTGGGGGGCTTCGGCGAGCGCCTCGCGATACGCGACAATCGCTTCCTCGTTGCGACCATCAGCGCGAAGCACGATACCGAGCAGGTAGTGCAGGTTTGCCCAGTGCGGCTGATCGACGAGCGCGGCGCGAACCTGCCTTTCGGCGGCATCGCGATCACCGCGAAGCAGGTCAACCCAGGCCATGCGAAACTGCACGTCAACCGTGTCGCGCAGGCCCCACTTCAGGTATTTCGCGTAGTGTTCTGCGGCAATGTCGCGGGCGGCCCGGGTTTCGGCATCGAGGTCGCGCTGCGGGTCGAACTCGGGCTCGCGGGCAATCTCACCGACCACGATGCGGTCGAACCAGCGGTTGCCCATGAAGCGGTGATACTGCACGAGGGCGCTGTACGCGGTGAACAAGACCAATACGCAGGTGAGCACGCCATAAAGTTTTCCGAAGGGGGTGACACCACTCGCCGCGCGCAGAGCGCGCGTTTGCAGCGTCACGTCACGACGGTAGAGCAGCTGCACACCGAGCAGCGTCACGTACGCCATGATCGCCGACATACCGGCTGACATGAGGAAGGGAAACCCGCCGTACAGTCCGCGCCAGGACAACAGGAAGAACAGGAACAGCGCGAGCAGCAGCAGTTCCTCCCACATGCGGAACATCGCTGCCGGTTTCTCAGCAGCGGGCGGCTTCGCGTGTTGCAGGATGGCGGGTTTCCCTACGCTCCACGTCAGCGCGGTATTCGGGCACGAGCGAATGCAGTCTCCGCACTTCATGCACCCCGGACTCACCACCATGCCATAGCGCAGCACTTCGCCCGCGACGTCGACGTTCGACGAGCACGCCGTCGTACACACGCCGGTGTGATCGCACGCGTCGCTCACGCGCACGCGCAGCGGCGCGAAGCGATCGGCGATGCCGAAGAACCCGCCATACGGACACGCGTAGGTGCAGAAACCCTTCGCGCCGAGGAAGTAGACCACGGCGAACCCGGCGATACCCACCGAGAGAATCGCGAAAACCCAGCCGGGAAACGTCTCCCAGAAGTGCTGCGTGGTGAATCCGTTGGACCATTCGGGGAAGAACGTGGACACGCGCGGATCGTCGCCGCGCCAGGCTTTGTACACGCGATACGCGCTGGGCCAGACGAACATGTACAGCGCCATGCCCAGCGGCACGAAAATCAGCAGCCGAGAGCGCAGCGGCTTCGGATGAATGCCGCACTTGCCCAGCAGCCAGCGTGAGAGATCCTGATATGCCACGAAGTGACACGCCCACCCGCACACAAAGCGCCCGAAGATCAGCGTAATCAGCAGCGCGACGGCGAAGAAGACGAACCCGGCATTGATCGCTCCGGTTTGCAGCGTCTCCATGGACTCGGACGGTTCGATGGGGCTGACGGTCGTCCCGGTGATGAGCCACTGCGTCGCGTGCGCGATCATCAGCACGTGCACCGCCACCAGCGACACCACCCGCCAATGCCCCAACCCCCAACGCCGCTTCGACGGTGGGTTGATCACGGGCATGGGGATTTTCGTTGTATTGCTCATGTGGTGCAGTGTCGGCGCAAAGAGCGCAAGCTGATCGCCGCGGACAGATTGCCAGCCTGCGATTATAGCGATGAATTGAACTTGGTGCGCTGTGCGGTGATTTCGCGCGGAGGGCGGGCGAGAGCTAGACCTGCAACTCGTCCGCCCTCCGGGCGTTCTAGATGTCGCCTGATGACCTACGGGATCGGCGTGCACCCGCCTGCCGACGCGCCCGGCTCGCTCCATGCCGATTGCAGCAGCGTGAAGTCGCCATCGTCGATGTCGCCGTCGTGATCGGCGTCGAAGCACTCACAGCCGACGGCATATGCACTGCCGTCACCGGTGTAGCACTCCTGCAACTTGGCGTAGTCGCGCAGGTCCGCGTCGCAATCGCCGTCGCCGTCGCCCGGCGTGGTCGTGCAGAGTATGCATTCATCCGGGAAGCCGTCGTAGTCGAGGTCGGTCTGCGTCTGCGCCTCAAGCTCGCAGCCATCGCTCATTTCGTCGCTGTCGCAATCCGCCAGCACCTGGCAAACATCCGGAATCAGGTCGGGCCGCCCGCGACTGCCGTTGTCCGCAAGGTAGGCTTCGATGTCGGCGAAGTCCTGCTGCGTGAACTGCGGGAACAATCCGCCCGGGTGATTGGCGGCTGGGTTCTGCAACTTGTTCCAGATGAACGCGCGCGAATGGTTGCGGATGTTCGGGCCGGGGAAACCGGGCCCGCCCGTACCGTTGACATTATGACAGCCGAAGCAGATCGACTGCACGATCGCAGCACCACCGGCAACGCTGCCCACCGGCCCGCCGTCGCAATCGGCTGCTCCGTCGGCAATGTCGCAATCGTCGGGCAAACCGTTGCTGTCGCAGTCTGGCGAAGTGCCGCCCGCGATCTCCGCGTCGTCGGCGATGCCGTTGCTGTTGCAGTCGGGACAGGGCACGATGAAACGCACCGCATCGATACCGCCTTCGATGACGCTGTTGTTGGGATTGTCCTGGATATTGAAACGCACCTGCGTGGTGGCGGAGGGCGTCACGAAATCGTCGAGCACGATGCTGTCGGTGAGCCACTGCTCGATCGGCGTGTCGTACACCGCGACTTCCGTCCAGTTTGTTCCGCCATTCACCGACACTTCGACTTGCAGGTGGTCGGTCCCATCTACCGTGGTTCCGGCGAACCAGTACGCATAACTGAGCGTGACGCCACCGGCAGAGAGGTCGAGCACCGGCGAGATCAACCGCGTCGGACCGCCGTCAACATCGGTGTTGCCCGCGCCGTTCTCGGTCAGATAGCACTGCCCGCCGCCGTTGTAGTCGTCGGTCGGATCGCTGCGGTCGCCCAGACCAGCCGGTGTGCCGCGTTCCCATGCGCCCGGGTTGCCCGCGGAAAGATTCTCGTTCACCACGGTCCAACCCATGTCGGTCTCAAAGTCGTCGGCAAATGCCGTGACGCCGCACGCGATGTCTTGGCAACTCGTGTCACAGGTGAGTCCGTCCGGCGGGTCGCACGTTTCGCCGACCTCGACGATGTTGTTGCCGCAAATTGTTTCGAGCTGGCATGTCGCGCTGCAACCGTCGCCGGATTGCGCGTTGCCGTCGTCGCACTCCTCGCCGCTTTCGACGAGGTAGTCACCGCACGCGGGCCCGTTGTCCGGGACGATTTTGTAGACGTTGCCCGCGAGCGTCACGATGTACAGTTCGCCGGCTGCATCCTCACCGAACGACACGATCGCACCGCTGATGCCGGTGAACTCACTCGATCGATCAGTGACAACCGGTGGCACGGCATCGCCGTTTGCGTAGCGGAACGTGCGGACGTATCCACCGCAGTAGTCAGAAAAGAAGAATGTCCCCTTTAATTCGGGCATGGTGCAGCCGCGATAGACGTAGCCTGCGATGATCGAGCAACTGCCGGCATCGGAGTGATCCACGTCGAGGATGGGATCGACCAGCGTCGGGTCGCCCGCGGTGCAGCCATATCCGCCGTTGTTCGTCGGCGTTGCGATAAACCCTTCTTCGCAATCCCACCCGTAATTCTCTCCGCCGGGACTGCCGGCAGGCTGGAAGTCGATTTCCTCGCGCGTGTTCTGCCCCACGTCGCCGATGTAGAGGTCGCCCGTCTCGCGGTCGAAGCTGAAGCGCCAGGGGTTGCGCATGCCCAGCGTCCAGATTTCGTCGAGCGTGGAACCGTCGCCGACGAACGGATTGCTCGCGGGTATCCAGGGTGCACCGGCATCCACATCCAGGCGCAGGATTTTACCAAGCAAATACTGCGGGTCCTGCGCGCGGTTGAAGGGATCGTCGAAGCTGCCGCCGTCGCCCATGCCGACGTAGAGATAACCGTCGGGTCCGAACTGGAGTTGGCCGCCATTGTGGTTGGCTGCCTCCTGTACGATCGTCTTGAGAATAACCGCACTCGTCGGATCGGCGAGATCGGGATCAATCGTCACGCTGTAGCGCGCGATCACCGTGTCACCGGAGTTGTCGGTGTAGTCCACGAAGAAGTAGCCGTTGTTCGCGTAGTCCGGGTGGAACGCGATGCTCAACAGCCCGCGTTCACCACCACTCGATGCCAGCGCGCCAATGTCGAGGAAGGGCGTTTCGAGCAGCACGCCGTTCTTGATGATGCGGACGCGCCCAGTGTTCTGTTCACACACGAAGAGGCGATTGTAGTCATCTGGGGGGGCTGCCAGCGACACGGCTGAGTTCAGGCCGGACGCAACGAGCGCGACGCGCAGCGCCGTCGGTGCAAACGCTTCGCACTCATCCGGCGTGCCGTTCGCGTTGCAGTCGTCGCTGTCGCCATTGGTGATGTCGTCGAGGTCGTCGATGCCGTTGCTGTTGCAGTCGATCAGATCGAGTGCGGGGCCGACGATGTTCGCGGCAACGCTGTCGGGCGTGCCCGGTTTGAACATTCCCAATTCTACGTCAACGGTCGACGGGGCGCGGTTGATGTCGAAGCGGAAGTTGTAGAGCGTGCCCCAGCGCAGCGCGTTCGCGTCGGGGTCTGTCGCGTAGTCGGTCGTGGACCACGTGACGGTGTCGCCGACGTGCGCACCGGGCCAGTCGGTTCCGTCGAACGGTTCGCCGCTGTGGTACGCGACGTCGTGGAAACCGATGTTGGTCACCGTCGAGCCCGGCTTGACGGGTACCGTGAATGAGCCGATCGCCCGGTCGCTGTAGAGGTTCTGCACTGCGTATTCGTAGTGCCAGAATCCGTTGCCCGCGTCGCTGGCTTTACCCGCCACGATGACGAGCCCGTCGGTCGGAATCATCACGTCCACTTCGTCGACGCTCGGGTCGTTGTCCTGCCACGCGCGGATACCGCATTGCTCCTGTGCGGTCACTCCGGCGAGCGAGATCGACCACGAGCTACCGGCTCCGAATACCGTGACCGGCCGATACGACGCGTTGTTCGCCTGATTGCCCGCGGCTGCATCGTCCTTGGCAACGTAATGCCCCTCGACGAAATACTGCCCGCCGCCGTCCTGCGCCGGATCAAGATCGGAAATCGCGACCTGCAATCGCTTATAGACCGTGTTGCCCGTGGCGTGCAGGTCGGTCGGCGGATAGGGATAAACACCAGTCGAAGGATTGACCTCGAACTTCGGCCCCAACCCGTCCTGGCTTCCGTTGAGCCCGCAGCAATAGGGGTCGCTGCACCCCACGCCGAGCACGCTGCCACCGTGTCCGTTGCAACCGCACCCGCAGTAGTTTTCCGTCAGCGCAAAGAAACCGTGCTTGAGCCAGCTCTGCCCGAGCTGTTCGAAACGCCCGTCCTTCAAGCGGTACATGTTCTGCGCGATGACCGGATGGTCGTTGCTGAGCTCGACCCAGTTGAGATCGGTGTCGCCGACGTTGCACGAGGTGGTGCCCACGGCGAACGCTTCGATGCCGTTGACGCTGGTATAGTTGGTCACGTCGAGCAGGTTGCCGACAATCACGTCGGCACCGCTCGATCCGCCGCAAGCGACCGCGGCGCGTGTCACTTTGTCCTTCGTGCGAACGATCTCCTGCGTGTCGCCGCCCACCCAGGTCAGCGTCGCGCTCACGCGCAGCGATCCAATGGCTTCGCCGGTAAGCTCGGGATTGCCCAGTGCATTTGCCAACTCGCCGGAAATGACGAGCTGTGCGCTCTCGATGTAGATCGCCCGCGCCACCCGGTCAAATCCCACCTTTACGTCGCCGAGCAGCAGGCTCGCGCCGGTCGCGTCGCTGCGATGGGCTGGCACGCGTAGCGCGGGCCCGTCGCCTTGCGGCGCGATGGCGAATCCATCAAGCGTGACGCTCGCGGCCGCTGACGAAATGGTAAGCCCGTTCGCGTGAACCAGCGCGCCGATGGAGAACTCTGCCGGTATCCCGCCGTTGTCGACGACTTCAAGATCGGAGGCTGCGTCGATCGCGAGCGAAAGATGCGTTGTTGCGATGCCGCTGCGCGCGCCACCGTCCGCGGACACGGTGAGTCCAAGCTCCGCGAGCCGGCCCGCTTCAAACGCGACCTGCGTCGTGCCCTCGCGTACCGTCCACACCGTTTCCGCGTTCGCGACTGCGGCGATCCCCACGACCCATAACGCGGCCCACGCGCAGATTCGTGCCTTCAACATGGATGCTCCTCTTGGATGTAGCGCGTCGTTCGCGCGGCGCGGTCATCACGCTCGCGCGCACGTCGACATTGTGGTTCGTTCGTCCTGTGCTCGTTCGGATCGGGGTCCACAACCGATCGTTGACGGTACTGGTGTGATCACAACGGACGAGGCTGGTACGCCTCTTCACCCCACCACCCGGAATCGAAGGTAGCGAGAGCCCGCAGCGACTACAAGAGTATATCGCCAACCATGCAGGGCGGTTTGAGCGAGGAAACGTCCCGGAAACAGCCGAGATAAACGCTGCACGAAAGCACCGATAATCCGCGCGCATTCGGACGTTGAAGTGCGGGTGATCGCCGCGCCGCCCGCCACCCCTCCCGAAGGAGGGGCAGGGCGTATTCAGAGGCAAGCGAACCGGCGGCTACGACGACGAACCACCGGTCAGCGAATCGGCTTGGTGCCTTGGCAGCGCGAACTGGTTGTAGAGCAGGAAGATGATCGCAGTCGCGAGCATGATCCCGCCAAACGCAGCCCACATCAAATCGGGGCGGCCCATATCGCGGGCGAGCTTACCGTAGAGTTCGCCGGAGATGATACCGCCGAAGAGGTTACCCAGCGCGACCGCGACAAAGTAGTAGCCCATGTACATCGCGATTTTGTCGCGCGGGGCGATGCGGCCAACGTATTCCTGACTGGTCGGGCTCGCCATCATCTCGCCGATTGCAAATACGAAAATCCCAAGCATGACGATCCAGACCGATCCGCCCGTGCCCAGCATGCCGTTGTCCGCGGCGAAGTAGGGCAGACCGATACCCACGGCTGCGATGACCATACCGACAATCATCGTCGTAAAGCGATGGAACCGCGCCATCAGGAAAGAAATAAGCACCTGGAAGCAGATGATCGAGAACGAATCGAGGTTGACGATGAACTCGGGATTGATCTGGCGATGATCGATGATGATGCGGTCCGCCAGTTTGGCGTTGTCCTCCGTCGCCGCCACCTTCGACTGCAACTCATCGGACGTGAGGCGCACCTTGCTGTCGATCAAGCGGTGTGCCGTTTCCTCAATCGCCATTTCCTTGTAGTGTACGCGCCAGTCGCTTCCGTGCAGCTTTTCAGCCTGCGCAACAATCTCCGCAATCTCCGAATCGGGCAGGGCAGCGAGCGCTCGTTCGAACGCGTCAGGGCGCGCCGGCTCGTCGGGGCTGATGTCTTCCGGTTCTTCCGGCTGCTCAGTGGTTTTCTGTTTTTCCAACTCAGCCGCGAATGCGTTGCTGGTCGCGCTGGGAACGCCTCCGAGCAGTGTGTCGAATTCCTTCTGCGAAATCGCGCGAAGAATCGTTCGATCCGGCGCGGGATTTTCGTGCAACACCGTTCGCAGATTGGCCACGTGCTTGATGATGACGCGGCGCTCGCTCTTGTTGACTGTCGCCATACTGGCTGCGACACCCTTATTTGGATCGTCGGGATCGCTCTTTCCAAAGACACTTTCTGCCGCGGCTATCAGCGGCCGCGTGTTGGTGAAGTCGCGAATGTACTCGGGCATCGTGTAGAAAATCTGATTGAATGAAGTCCAGAACCCCGACATGATCAGAAGGAAGAGCGCAAACCGCCAGTTGCTGCAATGCATGCGCCGGAGCACGAAGAGTCGCTTCTCACCGCCAAGCTGCGCAGGCTTACCGCTGCCTTTCGGCAGAATGAGGTCGTACAGAAAGTTCAGCACCAACCAGGCGATCGTTGCATATCCGAAACGGTCCCACGAGAACCACGAAACCTTCATGCTCGACAGCGCTCCGGCGATCATCAACCCCACGATCAGCGTACCCACGGTGATGAAGAAGCGCAGGTTGCCCAGCACTTCGACGAGATCTTCGCCGACCTTCTTGAGCGTGCGCTTGTCGGTGACGTCCTGCTCCGAGCGCGGCTCGCGGTAGAAGAAGATCACGACGAACAGGTTGACGGCTGCCCATCCGGCACAGGCGACGAACACGTACTTCCAACCCCACCCGCGAACCAGACCGGCAACGATCGGCCCCACGAACCCGCCGATGTTCACCATCATGTAGAAAATGCCAAACGCCATCGCCGAGTTGGAGTCGTCCGTCACTTTCGCGACGGTCCCCACCACAACGGGTTTGAACGTGGCCGCAGCCACCGCGACAAAAAGGAACGCCATGAAGAACGTCGGTAGCGTCGTAAATTGACCGAGCAGGTAGTACGCCGCGATCATCATGGTGTACGCGATGATGAACGTGCGCTTGAATCCGAATCGATCCGCGAGGGCTCCGGTGACCACGGGCAGGAAGTAGAGGATGCAGGGCACGACGGCTTGCAGCATGCCGCGTGTTTCGGTCGTGAACCCGAGCCCACCGGTTTCCACGGTACCGGTGACGTAGAGCGCCATCACCGTGAACCACCCATACCACGACATCCGCTCGAAGATCTCCATGGTGTTGGCGACCCAGAATGTGCGCGGATAGCTCTTGATCGTGGCAATGAAGCCGGGTTTCTGCTCGGGCACCGGTGAACTCCTTATGCTGTCTATGTAACGAGGGACAGGATGATCGGCATACCGTAGCGGCAGACCCGCAACGGATCAATCGCCGGTGTGGTCGCCGGGCGTGTTAGAAGCTGGAAATGCTGGGTGAATGGGGCCGCGGCACCGCGCGCGTGTCAATCTGCGCGGACCTTCATGTCCTTGCCGACCCAGCCCTTGGCGATCACCAGCATCACGGTCGAACTCATCGCGATGCACGCGTAGATCAGCCACATCGACTCGGAATGGACGGCTCCGTCCTCGGGGCAATACTTCTCAAGGAACCAACCGGAGTAGAGCGGGACGATCATCTTCGTCAGGAACCAGGGAAACTGTGCGACGCCCATGTATGCGCCGGTGCGACCTTCGGGCGCGATCTCCGCGGCATATTGCAGGAACCGCGGCTGCCACATTGCTTCACCGAACGTCATCAGAATCAAGTAAGCAACGAGCGTCCACGGTTTGGCGCCGAGGGCGAGCAGGAAGGTCGGGGCAGCCATCACAAAGGTGCCCACGATCATCATGCTGTACACGTGTCGCTTTTGCGTAACGGCTGTCACGATTGGCACGAGAATGAAGATCAGCAACGGGTTGAAGTTCACCGCTGGTTCAAAGTTTGTGCTGATCCACGGCCACGTTTCGCGATACGCGCGCTCCACGTACATCGGCAGCGTCAACCAGTTGTGCGCAAAGAGCGTCTGCACCGGGATAAGGCAGAAGATGAAGAACGCGAACTTCGGGTCAGCCAATGGGTGATTCTTGAACCACGTACGGATCTTGAACTTCGGCTTCTTCTCTTCCGGTTTCTTTTCCTCGGTTGCTTCGCCAGCAGCTGCACGCTCCGCCTTGGCGGCTGCGATGGCGCGAACCACCGTCGGACGCGTCAGCAATATCGCGGTCGAAAGCAACGCGACCAGTGTCAGCACGGTGTAAACCCAGTACGCGCCGTCGATTCCATAATGATTGCGAATTGGCGAGAAAAACGTCGGCAGCCACCCGCCCAGGTTCATCAGCGCGTAGAGCATCGCGTAACCCATAGCCGCCGTCTTCGGGCCGGTGAACTGGCGCACGCCTGCATAGGCTGCCGGCTGATACATGCCATAACCCAGGACGATCAGGACAATTCCGCCAGCGGCCACAAGGTGCAGCGGTGACCAAAACCCGCCGCCGTTCGGCAACGAACTCGGTGCGCCGGATATCAGCACGCGTCCCGCGAGCAGCAACACAAACGCCGCGAGCAACGCGAAGCGCACGCCCCAGCGATCGGACAGCCCGCCGAAGAAGAACATCGAAATGGTGATGCCCGCTGTGAGCACGCCCACCATGTAGCCGGCATGAATGTCATCAAGACCGACGTAGTCGTTGAAGTACATCGCGAGGTATTGGAGCATGCCGAAATAGATCATGCCCTCGATGAAGTAACCCAGGTTGATTCCCCAAAGCGCGCGCGGCGCATGCACGAGATCAACAAACGGCTGGGTGATTTCCTTCAATGGACTTTTCGGTTCTTCACTCATGCGCAACCTCGCAAAGTTGTTGATTGGGTCGCAGTGACGGCGGGCACTGTAGCACTAGCGAAAGCGCTCCGCCACGAGTTGGTTGAGATCGGCTGCCAGCTTGCGCTCGTCGACGTTCACCAGACGGGCATTCTGCACGACTGTTCTGCCGTTGACGATGACGCGGTCTGGGCGGCCCACGTTACAGAGCATCAACGCGCCCAGCGGATCTTGTGCGATCGCGCCCGCCAGTTCGATTGTGTCGCGGGCGTACATGACCAGATCGGCTGCGAAGCCCGTCGCGACTTTGCCAAGCCGGTCGCGATTGAGCACCCGCGCGCCGCCGACCGTCGCAATGCGAAACGCGTCCGCGACCGCCATGGCTGACGCGCCGCCTTCGACGCGTTGCAACAGCAGTGCCTGCCGCGCCTCACCGAGCATGTTCCCACCGTCGTTGCTGCTCGAACCGTCCACGCCCAATCCGACCTTGCCACCGCGTCGCAACATCTCCACCACGCGCGGCGTACCACTGCCCAATCGCATGTTCGAACACGGGCAGTGCGCCACGCCCGTTTGCGTTTCGACGAGCGCTGCCAAATCGGCATCGTCGAGGTGTACGCAGTGTGCCAGATACACGTCACTCCCCAGCCAGCCGCACGCCTGCAAATACGGGATCGGGCGCATTCCGAATTTCTCAAGGCAGTACACCTCTTCGTCCTTGGTCTCGGCTGCGTGGGTGTGCAACAGAACGCCGCGTTCGCGCGCAAACGTCGCGGTCTCGCGGAGCAGTTCGGGACTGATGCTGAATGGTGAGCAGGGCGCGAGGTCGATGCGCCGCATCGCGAGCGGATCGGCGTCGTGCCAGGTGTCGATCGCGCGCTCGCAATCGCGCAGGATGTCGCCCTCCTCCTGCACGCAATCGTCCGGCGGCAGCCCGCCGCCCGATTCACCCACGCTCATGCTGCCGCGACACGCGTGTATACGCATGCCGAGCGCGTCCGCGGCTTCCAGCACGCTTTCGATCCGCGCGTCCGTGCCCTGCGGGAAGATGTAGAAATGGTCGCTCGTCGTCGTGCAGCCGGAGAGCAGCAGTTCCGCGATGCTCACCTGGGCTGCGAGCTTCACCGCGTGGTGATCGATGTGCCGCCAACGCGTGTAGAGCGCGGTCAGCCAGTCGAAGAGTTCGGCATCCTGCACGCACGCCAACCCGCGGGTCAGCGTCTGGTACAGGTGGTGGTGCGTGTTCACCATGCCGGGCATCACCAGGTGATTGCGCCCGTCGATGCGTTCGACGTTCGGCACGTTGCGCAGTGCGGTCTCAATTTCGCTTGATGGGCCGACGTGCGTGATCGCGGGTCCGTCGAAGACGATACTGTGATCGTCGAGGACGACCGGCGCGTCGTCGCGACAGGTGATGACCGTCGTGTTGTGGATGCAGGTCGGCATGGATGGCGATTATCTTCGCACACCAGTCCACACGCGCCAAACAGTGGTCACGAATTCGGATGCAGGCAGGATGCCTGCACCACAAACAGGATGCCTGCACCACAAGACTGCGTGACCGCCCAGCTCAAGAATCAGAACCCCGGGCGCCAAGCCCGGGGTGCAAGTCAGAGCCGCGCCCGTCAGGAAGCGGACGACAAAGAAGTCGCAACGGTGCATTCACGAACACATTCCGGTTTACCCTTGGCCGGTTCGCGCGTACAACAGGATATATGCTTGAAGTCGGCCCCTGGCGAATCGAATCGGTGGTGAATGGGCACATTCGGCTGGACGGCGGCGCGATGTTCGGCGTGGTGCCGCGCGTCCTTTGGGAGCGGGTGGCTCCCCCGGACGACCTGAACCGCATCCTGCTGGCGACCCGCACGCTGCTCGCGGTGCACCAGCCTTCTGGCCGCATCGTGCTCGTCGACACCGGGACGGGCGGCAAATGGCCCGCAGCCCAAGCCGAGCGGTACGGCGTCGAGTCGACCCCGTCCGCGATCGGCGACGCCCTGGCGCGGATCGGAGCCTCCCCCGGCGACGTCACCGACGTCATCGCCACGCACCTGCATTTCGACCACTGCGGGGGCATGACCGAGTGGGCGGAGGAGCCCTATGGGGAGACCCGGCTTCGGTTTGGCAACGCCCGGCATTGGGTGTCCGCACGTCACTGGGCGCACGCTCAGAAGCCGACGCTCCGCGACCGTGCATCGTTCCTGCCTGTCGATTTCGCGACGCTGGCAGGCAGCGAACGCCATAAGCTGGTCGCGGAGGGGGCGGCGTCCACGATCGACGATTTGAGCTGGCAGGTCTCCAACGGGCACACGCCGGGCCAACTCCTGCCACGGTTCTTGGGGAGCGAGGATCGCGACCTGCTGTTCATCGGCGATCTGGCGCCCACGACTGCCCATCTGCCGCCGGCATGGGTGATGGCCTACGATCTGGAGCCGTTGACCACGCTGGGCGAACGCCTGGCGGTGTACGAGCAGTTACGCGATCGCGACATGTTGATCGCCTTCCCGCACGATCCCAAGGTGGGCATCGTCGCGTTGACGCTGGATGAAAAGAATCGCCCGCAGGTGGCGGAGGTCGTTGGATGAATGGGTTGAGGATGAGGGTGCGGCGGTGTGGCTGGTTGCTGGCGCTTGGGTTCCTGCTGACGTCGAGCGGGTGCAGCCAGGTGTTCTGGCGACCGGACTTGGGTGGCGCCATGCGGTTGGCGGCTGAGCGGAATCAGATCGTCGTCGTGGCGTACTGGTCGCCGCTGAATGAGGACTGCATGCGGATGGAACGTGAGGTCTTCACCAACGACGAGGTGAAGAAGTGCCTGGGCCGCACGGTGCCGGTGCGTATTTCTTCGCTCACCAGCAAAAGTTTCGCGGACGACTACGGGCTGACGGAGGTGCCGTCGTTCGTGGTCTTCGGCCCCAGCGGCGAGGTGCTGCGGGTAGAAACCGGCTACATGAACGAAGCCAGCTTCCGAGGCATGGTGGAGGCGGCGAGGCTGTCGAAGTGAAGGAAGAAGTCAGAAGGAAGAAGGCAGAACACAAGGGGATGCCGAATGCTGAGTGATGCGTGCTGAATGATGAATGCGGCGTAGCAAGTGACGAATGACGAAACCCGTGTTCATCGTTCATCATTCCGCGTTCATAGTTGTCCGTTGTTCTGCCTTCTGACTTCTGCCCTTGTCCCTTTCCCCCTTTCTCACCTTCTCACTTTCCCACTCAGTAACCAGTAACATCACCGCCGGGTAAAAAAGGGAAACGCGTAAAAAAAGAAACGGGCGAGGCGAAACGCCTCACCCGTTCTTTGTGTCTGGCTATGGCAAGTGCCAAGCCTGTCGACGAACTTAGTCGGCGAACAGGTCGAACACGCCATCGTTGTCGGTCAGGAACTCGAGACCGACGTAGCCGAGCGCCTGGCCGAACACGGCGCCCCAGATGTTGCCGATGCAGCCACCGAACTGGAGCACGGTACCGAGCAGCGCGACAGCGGCTGCAGCCTTCATCGTCTTCTTACCCATGGGTTGAATCTCCAATCAAAAGACCCACTGAACAGTTTCGTACACGAAACTACCTTGGTTACTCGCCGATCCGCACCGCGCGAACCGCGAGGTTGCAACGTATGGGAACACTACTTTACGACGTTTTTGTTCTTTCCTGTCGCACCGGGGCGTTGCCGCTCAGGCGTCGCCCGTTGCTACATCGCGCCAGAATCGGCGAACAGGTCGAATACGGTATCGTTGTCGAGCACAAACTCAAGGCCGGCTTGTCCAGCGGCGTTGAGCAGGCCCTTGGTCAGGCAACTGCTGAATTCGCAAACCGTGCCGAGCAGGGCGATCAGCATCATTCCCTTAACCGTCGTGCCACGCAAAGTTGTCTTATCCATCCGCGGTTCTCCGCACAACCCGGCGAAACGTCTCCAGGTTGTTTTTTCCGCCTCGTCCGCAGCCGCTAACCGAATCCGTAAGCCGACTGGCGTCAGCCGCAATTTGTGCTTGCACCCGCAAGGGCCGGAATTCGCAAGCGGTTGTTTTTAGCTCAGGCAAAATCCGTCGTGAAGGCGTTTCCGGCAATCCTTGCTTTCGCCGCCGTAGACGAATCGTCAATTGTCAGGTCGTGTCCGTCTTTTCGTTCACCCGGTAGCGGTGAATCCACACGTTGGAATCGCATCCCGGTTCGTTGTTGGGTTCCAGGTGTTATCGCCGCGCCGCGATGCAACCTGCCCCGGCATCTCCCGCCGGCCAACATGGGCGACCATTATGCCGATCCGGTTTTTTGAAGCAACCCCTAAATCACTGGGAGCGCCTCATTTTTTTTGAGGCCGCTGCGGGCCCCAACCGGATCGATCCGGTCAGTCTGGATCGCCTTACGAAAGGCAGTTATCGGCAGGGGCCGGAACAAAACGTGAGCGAAATCCCCTTTTTCTACCTGAAAATGGCTCGGGCAGGGCTGTTTTTGGGGATATTTTCCCCAGAATCACACCTTTTCGGTGTCGGATGACCGGGTCGAACCGGGGTTGATTGTGTAGCTTCCGGGTGCAAGGGCGACTTTACCTGCGTTGTGATCGGGCTGGTGGAGACCGCGCGCGGGATTTCAGTCCGCCGCTTGACGCGTCGATATGTTCGGTATATGTTAGGTTGTCGCGCGGTCAGGATTTGAGGGGGTGTGATCGTGCAGGTGGGGCACAAGCGATCCGAATCGCGGCGCGGCGAAGAGGCGAACGCTGATCCGCAACGCGTTGAGCGTTTACTTCGCAAGCGCGATGCGACCGGCATGCCAGCCGGTCGTGATGAAGCGCAATCAAAGCATGGCGAGGAGACCGTCGCGCACTTGCGGCGGATGTTGGCGGAGCATCGCCAGGCGTGGCGCGCAGGCGTTGGTGAATGTTCATCACATTCGGTGTCGACCGGATTGCCGACACTCGACGCGCTGCTACCCGAAGGCGGATTGCCGTCGGGCGCGGTGGTCGATCTGCTCGGTCAGGGCACGGGTACTGGCTGTCTGTCGTTGGCGCTTTGGCTTGCATTGGCGAAAGCACGATGGACGGCGCACACCTTCACGTCTTCCGTGCGGTCTACAACTGCCGCGCGGTCTTCAACTGTTGGGCAATCTTCGACTTCCGGACAACCTTCTGCGACGCATCGTCCTGTCGTATTGATCGATGCTGCCGGTGATTTCTACCCGCCAGCGGCTGCTGACATGGGTTTCGATTTGAACCGTCTGGTCGTGGTGCAGCCAGCCAATGCGCGGGAGGCGCTGTGGGCGGTGGAACAGAGTCTGCGCTGCCCGGCAGTCGCGTCCGTGGTGGCGACGGTTGAGGGGCTCGCGGACGCGCAGGCGCGGCGTTTGCAACTGGCGGCGGAGAGCGGGCAGGGGTTGGCGCTGCTGCTAAAGCCGGCGCGAACAACGGGCCGGTCCTTCGCGGCGGTGAGGTTGCGGGTGGAAAAGTGTGAAAGTGAGAAGGTGAGAAAGGGGGAAAGGGACAAAGGAAGAAGTCAGAAGGAAGAAGGCAGAACAACGGACAACTATGAACGCGGAATGATGAACGATGAACACGGGTTTCGTCATTCGTCATTCGTCATTCGTCATTCCGCACCCGTCACCCGTCATTCGTCACTTGCTACGCCGCATTCATCATTCAGCACGCATCATTCAGCATTCGTTCATCATTCATCATCCAGCGTTCATCGTTTTTCTGTTCTGCCTTTGATGGTTTCGTTGATTTACGTTCGGGAAGGGACGCCCGGGGGGACTTGTGTGGTGGAGCTTCCTGATGAAGCGGGTTTTGTGTTTGCATCTGGCGAACCTGCCGCTGGAGCGGCTGACGGCATCGTGGGGTCGGCGGCGCGAGCCGTCGGTTAGCCCGCAACGGTTGGTAAATACCCCCGCGGTCATTGCCGCGCCGGCGAACGGGGCGCTGCGCGTGACGCGGGTGAACGCAGCGGCTGGTGGTCGCGGCGTGCGTGCCGGGCAGACTTCGGCAGAGGCGTGCGCGCTGGCGCCGGGGTTGGTGGTACACGCGGAGGACGTGGTCGCGGACCGGCGGGCGCTGGAGGCGCTCGCGGTGTGGGCGGATCGCTTTTCGCCGGTGGTGCATATCGCGGAAGACGACTGCCTGCTGCTGGACGTGACCGGGTGTACGCGACTCTTCGGGAGCGACGAGCAACTCGCGCGGCAGGCGCGGGACGGTTTGGCGGCATTGGGTTTTGCGGCAGGGGTGGCGATTGCGGACACCGCCGGTGCGGCATGGGCGATCGCGCACGCGGCATGCGACTTGGGCGATGTGGTCGTGTGCCCGCCGGGGCAGACGGTGCCGGCATTGATGCGATTGCCCGTGTGGTCGTTGCGGGTTTCTGCCAAAGCGGCGGACGGTCTGGCGCTGGTGGGGGTGGAGACGGTCGAGACGTTGCTGCACTTGCCGCGGTCGGCTGTTGCGAAACGTTTTGGCGATGACGTGCTCCACCGGTTGGATCAGGCGCTGGGCGACGCGCCGGAACTGCTTACCGCGTTCGAAGCGCCGCCGGTGGTGAGCGGGCATGTGCGGTTTACCGTTGGGACGGATCGCTGGGCGCACGTGGAGGAGGCGGTCGCGCGGGCGGTGGCGGTGTTGTGCGGTGAATTGGAGCGGCGGGTTGCGGGTGTGCGACGGGTGGGGGTGACGTTTTATCTGTCGCGCGATCCGGTGGAGGTGGACGCGGATGAGCCGCAACCGGAGCGGTTGGCGACGCGGAACCATACGGAGATGGTCGAGCTTTCGCGCGCGACCCGCGCGGTGAAGCACTTGCAGCGGATGGTCGCGGTGCGGTTGGAGTCGTTGCGCCTGCCCGCGAAGGTGGAAGGCGTGACGGTGTGGTCGCGATCGGCTGAGGGGCTCGACGGGACGCAGTTGACGTGGTTCGACACGGTCGCGGAGGACGCAGCCGCTTTGGGGGATTTGCTCGATCGGTTGGCGCTGCGTTTGGGGCGCGGGTCGGTGTTGCAGGCGCGGTTGGTTGCGGACCACCAGCCGGAGTTGGCGTACGCGTATGCACCGGCGGAGGGCATTGTGGTGCAGGCTTCCAGCCTGCATCGTCAGGGGGAGTTGTTTTCGTCTTCGGGATGCAGGCAGGATGCCTGCACCACAAAAGAGTCGGGTGCCATTGAAAAAACAAGTGCAGTGCGCGAGGTCGACGCTTTTGTTGCCGGGTTGTCGTCGCGGCCTTTGCGGTTGTTGCGTGCGCCGGTGGCGGTTGCGGTGTTGGCGTTGGTTCCGGAAGGGCCGGTGTTGCGGTTTCGCTACGCGGGTCGGGATCACATCGTGGTGCGCTGGTGGGGGCCTGAGCGGGTGGAGACGGGCTGGTGGCGCGGCGGGGTGCGGCGCGATTACTTCTGCGTCGAGGATGACGCGGGCGAACGGTATTGGGTTTTTCGCGAGATGGGCGGCGGCAAGTGGTTTGTGCACGGGGTGTTTGAGTGAGTGCAGAGTTCAGAGTGCAGAATGCAGAGTGGGAAAGTGAGAAGGTGAGAAAGTGGAAAGGTGAGAAGGAGCGACGGAGGCACGAAGGCATAGAGACACGAAGTGGCGAAGGTGGCGAGTGTGCTTCGGTTCGTTAACTCTGCACTCTGCGTTCAGCATTCTGCATTCCACATTTGTCATTGTGTTCATCGTTCATCGTTCATCATTCATCCTTAACTTTTCATGCCTGACGCACCGGATCCAGATCGACGTAAGCACCCTGTACGAACGCCGCTTTGGGCTGCGCATTCGGGTGGTGCTCATTTGCGGCGCTTGCGTGCGGTGGCTCCTGGTTATGTGGAGCTGCGCTGCAAGTCGAACTTTTCTTTTTTGCGCGGGGCGTCGCATCCGGAGGAGTTGGTTGAGCGTGCGGCGGCGTTGGGCTATCCCGCGCTGGGCGTGGCGGATGTGAACTCGCTCGCGGGCGTGGTGCGGGCGCACTGCGCGGCGAAGGAGTCGCATTTGAAGCTGCTGGTCGGCGCGGAAATTCAGCCGGTGGACGGGCCGGCGATTGGGCTTTTCGCCATGAACCGGCGCGGGTACGGGTGGTTGTGCCGGTTGATCACGACGGGGCGATTGCGTGCGAAAAAAGGAGAATGTCCCCTTTTTGTGGGGGATGTTTGCGCGCATGCGGATGATTTGATCGGTGTGGCGTATGGCGCTGTCGATGATTTGAATTGTGGTGCAGGCATCTTGCCTGCACGGGATCTGCGCGAGCGTGCGGCGGTTGGTTCTTGTTCGCTTCCGCCGTGTCCTCCTTACTCCTCCCTCTCCGGTCAGCGTCGGACACGATGTGGGCGCGGCTCGGATTCTCCGCTCCCTGACAGTCGCGGCTCGGATTTGCCCTCTCCTTGCGGGCGCGGTTTGGATGGGTTGGCGGCATATCGCGATGCGTTGGGGGACCGGTTGTATCTCGGAGCGGCGCTGCATCGCGGGCAGCGTGACGGGCGGGTGTTGGCGCGGGCGCTTGCTTTGGGACGCGACCTGCGTGTTCCCTTGGTCGCGGTCAACGATGTGCACTATCACGAATCTTCGCGGCGGTTTTTGCAGGACGTGCTGGTTTGCGTGCGTGAGCACTGCAAGCTGACCGAGGCGGGGCATCGATTATTTCCCAACGGCGAACGCTATCTCAAGAGCGCGGACGACATGCTGCGTTTGTTCGACGCGTGCCCGGATGCGGTGGCGCGGACACTGGAGGTGGCGGACCGTTGCTCGTTTTCGCTCGACGAATTGCGCTATGAATATCCGCCGGAGGTGTGCCCGGCTGACCGTACCCCGGCGGAGCATTTGGCCAAGCTCACCTGGGCGGGCGCGCGACAGCGCTATGGCGACGCGCTTCCCGAGAAGGTGCGCAAGCTCGTCGAACACGAACTCAAACTGATCGGCGAACTGCACTATGAGCATTACTTCCTGACGGTGTGGGACCTCGTGCGCTTCGCACGCGGGCGCGACATTCTCTGCCAGGGGCGGGGCAGTGCGGCGAACTCGGCTGTTTGTTTTTGCCTGGGGATTACGTCGGTCGATCCCGAACGCATCGACGTGCTCTTCGAGCGTTTCGTCAGCGCCGAACGCAATGAACCACCCGACATCGACGTCGACTTCGAGCACGAACGCCGCGAAGAAGTGATCCAGTACATCTATGAGAAGTATGGTCGCGATCGCGCGGGCATCGCGGCTGAGGTGATTACGTACCGACCAAGGTCAGCCGTTCGCGACGTGGGCAAGGCGCTCGGGCTGTCGTTGGACAAGGTGGACGCGATCGCGAAGAAGGTGGAGTGGTGGTCGGATCCGGAGCAGGTTGCGGCGCATCTTACGGGCGTGGGGCTCGATCCGAAGGACCACACGATGCGTTGTTTGGTGGGAATTTGCCGGCAAATCGTGGGTTTTCCGCGGCATTTGTCGCAGCACGTGGGCGGGTTCGTGATGACGGCTGGCCCGCTGTGCGAAATGGTGCCGATCGAAAACGCAGCCATGCCCGAGCGCACGTTCATCGAGTGGGACAAGGATGATATTGATGCGCTGGGGATTCTCAAGGTGGATTGTTTGGCGCTGGGGATGCTGACGGCGATTCGGAAGTGCTTCGCGTTGCTGCGCGAAGTGGGAAAGTGGGAAAGTGAGAAAGTGAGAAAGGGAGAAAGTCAGAAGTCAGAAGGCAGAAGGCAGAACGGCAATGCTGAATGCAGGAGGGATGTGGGGGCGGGGGACTGCGGAGTGCAGAGTGCAGAGTGCAGAGTGCAGAGTAACGATGGACGCAGAACGATGAACGATGAACGCGGATTTCGTCACTCGTCACTCGTCACTCGGCACTCGTCACCGGCCACTCAGCATTCATCATTCAGCATTCAGCATTCATCATCCCCTTCTGTTCTGCCTTCTGCCTTCTGCGTTCTGCCTTCTCCTTCCTCTCTCGCCGACGTTCCGCCAGAGGACCCCCTTGTTTATGACATGATCTGTCACGCGGACACCGTTGGAGTTTTTCAAATTGAGAGCCGGGCGCAGATGAGTATGTTGCCGCGACTTCAGCCGCGGTGCTTTTATGACCTGGTGATCGAGGTGGCGATCGTGCGGCCCGGGCCGATCCAGGGCGGAATGGTGCATCCGTACCTGCGGCGGCGACGCGGTGAGGAGAAGGTGAGTTATCCCAGCGACGCGGTGCGCGACGTGCTCCGCAAAACTTTGGGCGTGCCGCTTTTTCAGGAGCAGGCGATGAAGCTCGCGGTGGTGGCTGCGGGTTTTTCGCCGGGCGAAGCCGATCGTTTGCGGCGGAGCATGGCTGCCTGGAAGCGGAACAGCGCGATCGACGGGTTTCGCGACAAGCTGGTGCGGGGGATGCTGGCCAATGGGTATTCGCCGGCGTTCGCGGAGCAGCTTTTCAATCAGATTCGTGGGTTCGGGGAATATGGTTTTCCCGAAAGCCATGCTGCGTCGTTCGCGCTGCTTGTGTACGTGTCGGCGTGGCTCAAGCGGTACCACCCGGCGGCCTTTGCGGCTGCGCTGATCAACAGCCAGCCGATGGGTTTCTACGCGCCGGCGCAGCTCGTGCGCGACGCCCGCGAGCACGGCGTGACGGTGCGCGGGATTGATGTGAACTTCAGTGGGTACGATTGCACGTTGGAGAGTGCAGAGTGGGAAAGTGAGAAAGTGAGAAGGTGCGAAAGTGAGAAGGCAGAAGGCGGAAGGCAGAACGGCAATGATGAATGCTTAATGATGAATGATGAATGCAGGAGGGATGTCGAGGCGGGAGGCTGCGAAGTGCAGAGCGCAGAGTGCAGAGTGCAGAATGGGGGAAACGATGAATGCGGAACGCGGAACGATGAAGGTCGTGCCGGTGTGGTGGGCAGTGCCCACCCTACGAATCATTCATCATTCAGCATTCATCATTCATCATTCCCCGCCGATCTGCCTTCAAGTGAGTGGGGCCTCCACGGTCCTGCTTTGCGTTTGGGTTTTCGTTTGATCAAGGGGGTTGCGGAGTCGGCTGTCGCGGGGATTGTGCGGGCGCGGCGGGACGGGTTGTTTCGCAGCGTGGCGGACGTTGCGCGGCGGAGCGGAGCGTCGCGGGCGGTGCTTGCGCGATTGGCAGCCGGTGATGCCTTTGGTTCGCTGGGGTTGAGTCGGCGGGAGGCATTGTGGCAGGTGTTGGCGCTGGAGGAGGAGTTGCCGCTGTTCGCGGGTATTGACGCGGACGAGCCATTGGCGGACCTGCCCCGGATGCGTCTCGATGAGAGCGTGGTGCGCGACTACGAGTCGATTGGGTTATCCCTGAGGGCGCATCCCATGGAGCTGATCCGCCCGCAGTTGCGCGCGGCGAAGATTTTGACGGCCAGGCAGGTGAACGCCGCGCCGCAGGGGCGGCGGTTGATTTCCGCGGGCCTGGTGCTGATTCGCCAGCGGCCTTCAACGGCGTTGGGGATCGTGTTCATGACGCTGGAGGACGAGACCGGGGTGGTGAACCTGGTGATTCGCCCGAAGGTGTACGAGCGGTACCGGGCGGCTGCCCGCACTTCGCCGGCGCTGGTGGCGCAGGGACGGATCGAGCGCGAGGGCCAGGTGGTGCACGTGCAGGTTGAGCGGCTCACGCCGGTGACGGCGTGGATGGAGGCGCCGGCGGTGAAGTCGAGAGATTTTCGGTAGAAGGAAAAGGAACAAGTCAGAACGCAGAAGGCAGAACAAGGGAAACGATGAACGCGGAACGATGAACGATGAATCCTTTCTTCATCATTCGTCACTCGTCATTCGTAACTCGTCACTGTCGTCCCTACGATTTCTCCGCGACGATCGTGTTGGAGATGAGGTCGCCGATGCGCTGGCGGTTGCGGGTGAGGGCCACGAGGATGGAGATGGGGGAGAACTGGCCGATGGGGTAGATCTCAAAGCGCGTGAGGTTGCGGAGGACGATGGCACCGAAGGATGGTTTCTTCGCGTGGTCGTCGAAGACGCGAAGCCGCAGTGCGAGTTTGCCCGGCGTCGCGCCGAGGGTGGCTTCGAAGACGATGCCGTACAGCGCGAACACCGCGACCGCGATCAGCCAGCGCCAGAACACGCCTTCCTGATCCTGCGTGTAGGCGTAGAGGAACTGCTCCTGAAAGCGCTCGTCCAGGCGGATGCCGTTCTGCGCCATCCAGGAGATGGCCAGCGCTGGGTAAACCACAATGCCCACCGCGATGAGGTCGATCATGAGCGCGAGGAAGCGCCGACTCAGCCGGGCGAGCACGTAGCCTTCGGGTACGGGCAGGTCGGTGATGAAGCTGTCGCGCCGGCGGAGCATGACGACGACGAGCATGATGGTCATGGCTGCGAGGGTGAGGAGCTGACGTGAGCGTTCGCTGACCACGGGTTCCGGCGCGCCGGCGAGCGCGATGATGGCGACGGGCTGCGCACGCGGCGCGCCGCCACCGATCGGCCAGCGGGCGGCGTAGACGTTGTTGGGATCGTTCGCGGTCGCGTCCGCGTTCGCGCCATCGGCTGCTGCTTTGCCGGTTCCCGCCCATGCGACGATGAGGTATTCGCCAAGACGCCCCGCGGCTGACGCGGCTGGATCGATGCGCAACTGCTCGTCGCCGAGCTTGAGCGTCTCGCCAGTCTGCCACGCGTCGTTCTCAAAGAGCAGCGGGGTGAGCGTGACGTGCTTCTCGCCGTCGGGTTCGCTGCGGGTGATGAGGACGACGGTGTCGTCAAAGGTGCATGCGGCGACGATGGCTGCGGGATCGGTGGGGGCGCTGGCTTTGACGAACGCCCAAGCGTCGGACGCGCGCCGGGCGTGGAGCAATTCGCTCGGGGCGGGCTTGCGGGCGAAGAGTAACTGGACGCCCTTATCGGTGCAGACGAGCCAGCAGGCTTGGTGATCGTCGAACTCGGGCGGCAGGGGGGCAACGGTAGACCAGACGCTCTCGTTGTAACGCACCAGGGCGAACTTGCCGCTACTCAGATCGATGTCGGCTGGTCGCGGGCCGTTGGTATCGGCGTCTGCGTCTTTCTTGACTGCGTCGATGATGGCTTGGGCGGTATTCTGCGGCACGATCGCGTACAGCCCCGATTGCGTTTCATCGGCGCACAGGGCAACCGGCACGCGGCCATCTGGCAGGCGCAACTCAGGGAAATCGTTCTTGGTCATCTGCGGCGCGTTTGCGAGATCCGGAGGCACGCGCAGCCGGTAGTGGGTTCCGTCCTTGAAGAAGATGTGCAGGTCGCCGTCGCGCTCAGCAGCAATGGGCACCTCCGCGCTCGTTGGACGCATGGTCAGGCGGTAGAAGTGCGGTGCGTCGTCCCGCGCGTCGGCGAAGGCGAAGACGAGTTGCGGCTTGCCTTCGGTCGTCGCGACGAACCGCCAAGCCCACGCGACTTCCTCGCCGCCCGCAAGATGGATCGCGGGGGGAGCCGGTTCGGCGTATGCGGATGGCGTCAGGAAGTACCCGGCGAGCCAGGCAACGGTGAGAAAGCGGATAAAGAACGCGGGCTGCGACATGGGGGCATTATCGAGAGCGAGGGGATAGGGTCAACTGGATGGCAATTATGAATGACGAATGACGAATGACGAAACTGTTCGTTCAATGGGCGATGACCGCTGCGACGGCGCTATCAGTTCAGCGGGCCGTAGATTTGCTCCAGTTGTTCGCGCTGTGAGGGTGGGTTGTGCAAGTGGTCGAGTTCGACGTCGAGGTCGACGATGCGATCGAACTGCTGGCCGCGGTCTAGTGGGAAGGTGAACGCGGGATGCGTCGCGGTGACTTCGGGCACGGGCGTCCAACTCCACGCGGTGAAGAGCAACCGGCTGTTGGTCGCGGGTGCGACGACATCGATGCGATGCGGCAGGAGCGGGCCGTCGTCGCCGACGCGGCGATAGTCGCCGATGTTTGAATCGATCGCGACCTGGCCTTCCTTGTCGCGGAAGACGATGCGCGCGATGCGGTGCGGCGCGTCGCGGGTGATCCAGTACTCCTTCTCGACGAAGCCCTGGCCGGTGTCGTCGTAGTTGATGAAGAGAAGCTGCTGATACTGCGCGGTGACGCGCTGCATCGGGCCCGCGGTACCGGTGGTGTCGACGGGCAGGCCGTTAAGCCCGAGGGCTTCGACGAAGAGATCGGGGCGAATGAGCAGGTCGTGGGCGTCGGGCACAAGCGGTTGATCGTGGCGTCCCCAACTGAGCGCACGGATGCCGGGCTGCACCACCCAGTAGCGCGAGCTGTTCGACCCGAAGACGAGCTGCGATTCGAGCAGGGCTTTGAGGTCGAGACGCAACGAACGCGGCGGGAGCACGAGCAGCGCGGCATCCATGTCGAAGTTGCGACGTTCACCGTCGGTGTCGGTGATGACGCCGCGGGCATGGCCGCCGACGGCTTTCAACGTGCCGCTGATACGATCGGTGTTGGTGTTGACGGATGCGACGATGTCGTTGATGGGCAGGGGAGCGCCGAAGTTGCGGACACCGGGGCCTTCCGGCGGGCAGCCGCAGATGCCGGTGAGCAACAGCGTAATGGCGACGAGTCCGATGCGCGGAATAGCGATCTTGCATTGGGTTCGCAACGGGTACTTGCGGGACCGGCTTTCCAGCCGGTCTGGACCGGCAGGAAAGCCGGTCCCACAGCGCGTCGCCCGATTGTGACTATTCCGCGGCATCAACGCGCGTCTCCTCTGCGACTTCGTCGCTGATTTCGGTTTCGGCGTATGTGTCGCCCGCGTTGTCATCGGTTTCGGCGAGTTCGTCGAACTCACCCATGTCGCCGTGGAGGATGGCGCTGAGTTCGCGGCTTACGGTTTCGATCTGGGCGTCGTTGAGTCGCGGGTTGAGCACGCGGTGGGCGGGGCCCTCCTTGTCGCGCACCAGCCGCATGATCCAGAACTCCTTGTCGCCTTCCTGCTCGGTCTCTTCGTACTTGAGCAGACGCTTGCGCAGGAGTATGAGCGCGAGCACGAAGCGGAAGTGAAGCCGAGATTCGGCATCCTCGTCCGTAAGGCGGATGAAGAAGTTGATGATGACGTCGTTGTCGACGAGCAGGCGTTTCTTCTTCTCGCGCACGGGTACGCGCGTCTTGAAGAAGCAGAAGGCGCCGGGCGGTGGGCCCTGCCAGGCTTCGAGGCAGTAGTCTTCGCGACGGAAGGACTCACCGTCCTCGAAGAGCACGGCATAGTGCTCCTCACCCGCGACCAGTTCACGATTGGTGGCGACGCAGGTTCCCCCGCAGCGCGCGACTTCCCATTGATCCATGGTGATGACAGCGTCCGTTTTGTTGAGTCATGCCGCGGCGACCGAGGTCGCCGGGATTTCGTTTATCCCGGATCGGATTTGATCCGCGAGCGGGAGGTTCGTCAAGTTGGCGGCAAAAGTGAGAAAGTGAGAAAGTGAGAAAGTGAGAAGGTGAGAAAGTGAGAAAGTGAGAAAGGGGGTGGGAGTGCCGAATGCAGAGAGCAGAGTGCAGAATCGGGGGACGCGGGACGATGAACGCTGAACTTGCGGTGGTGCCCCTCGGGTTTGTGTGGTGGGCGGTGCTCGCCCCACGGATCATATGTCACTCGTCATTTGTCACTCGTCACCCGCCACTCGTCACTGTTTCTCATTCGTTACAGTCTCCTGGCTGAGGAGTTCGCCAACTTGCGTCCTGATCGTTGGGCCGCGCAGGTCTCGGGCGGCGATCTTGCCGTCGCGGTTGATGAGGAACAGGGCGGGGATTGCGTTGACTTCGTAGCGTTCCGCGGCGTCTTCCGCGCCACTCTCGTCGCCGACGGCTTGCAGCCAGTTCAACTTGCGGGCTTCGGTGAATTCTTTGACGCGGGCTGTGTCGCCTTCGATGCTGATGCTGAGCATGACGAAGTCGTCGCGGCTGCCATGGGCTTCGCGGGTCGCGACCAGGTTGGGAATTTCGCCAACACAGGGCCCGCACCACGTCGCCCAGAAATCGATGAGCACGACTTTGCCCCTCAGCTCGCTGAGCGTGATCTTGGTGCCGTCGAGCGTGGTGACGGTGAAATCGGGTGCGTCGCTGCCCTCGGCTGGCCCGCTGCTGCCGATGCCCGGGCCCTTGCGCGGGTCGAGCGCGAGTTGATAGGTGTACGCGTCCATGTCGGCAGCGATCGCCTGGTCGAGGAGCGGTTTGAATCCCGGCGCGTAGATCGCGATTTCGAACGCGTCGTTCGGTGCGTCGATAATCTGGAACGCGCCGGCGTCATCTGCCATTGTCTGCAAACCGAGCGTGTCGTGTCCCGACCAGCGCGTCGCGCGGATGTAGGCGTCCGCGACCGGTTTGTCATCGGGATCAACAAGCTTGCCGGTGATCGCGCGCGCTTCGGTGAGCGCGAAGTCCGCCGACACTTCCTCGGCAGCGGTGACCTGCACCTCGCGCAGTTGTGGTGCGTGCCCGGCGAGATGCACGGTGATGACCATGCGTCCGGGCGTGACGC